>JABUFB010000010.1:0-300000 GCA_013314775.1 Armatimonadota bacterium
GTGGCTGTGGCTAAGGCTTCTTTCAGACCCCGCCTCGCGGCGACGCCCTTGCCTTCGCTTAACGGTTACGGTCTCCGATACCGTAGAGGACTTCCACCTCCGAGATCATGAACATGCCCGGCATACGGACGGCGTGGACTGCGTCCCGCTCCTCCTTGCGCTCAAGTACATCTTCAGGCCTTCTCGATTCATCCGGCACTGACCTCGCTACTGCCCCGCCGTCCGTCTCGATCATCTCATCAAGGGACGGGCCAATCACAGCCCGGCGACGCTTGCGCCGGCGTAACTCATTGATGCTGGCGTTCACGGCAATCCGGTACAGCCACGTCCGGAAACTCGCCTGCCCCTGATACTTGAACCCGCGGAGCGCCTGCAACGCACGGACAAAGATGTCCTGGGTGAGGTCTTCAGCTTCGGCCGCCCCGCACATCCGGTAGACGATCCCATAGACCTGCCGGTGGTATCTCTCTACCAGGACGCCGAAGGCTTCCCCGTTCCCAAGCTGCGCGGCGTGCACAAGGTAAGCGTCGGGACAGCCGGGGTCGCGGATCCGGCCGGCATCAATGATGCCGTCACCCACCGACCCGTTCCCGCCTACAAACACCCTCGCAGACATGCTGGTTCCACCTTGTCCCCTAAGGCTAGGCGTAATTATAGCACATGCGGCACAACTACCTGGAGTCGTACTTCCCAATCCGTGAAGTACGTCTCCCGAGAATCCTCTGAGATTGAGTATACCCAAAGGGTCGGATGCTGTCTACTACAATTGGTCGCAGATAAGGAGCGTCGATTCTGTGGGATGCGTGCCGTGCCGTGTGTTGTTGGGCTCTCGGTGGAATAACGCCGGTTCGAAGCCGGGGGATTCCGGCCGCGCGACTGTGCCGCAAGCTCCGAAGGGGCGGTCGGCCCCGATGTGCGAGGAATGGCCTGTCGCCCATCTTGAGCGGCTCAAGGGGCATCGCGGGGCGGCAATCCGGGGGATTCCCCCGCCCCCGGCTATTGTCTTCCCTGCGCTCCGCGGGCTGTGCGCCAGCGGCTCATGGCGAATGGCATGCCGAGCGCGAATTCGGCCCCGGCCGGCAAGCATCCCACAAGACTGATGCTCCTGGGTCGCAGACAACCAAGATACTCGACGACCGTGCCCTGGGTCGGTATAATGCCCTTCGGCACACCACCACAATATCTGCCCACAGCATACACCACCGCATTATGCGCAGGTACCCACGAAATAACACGATGGCGACTATGCTGATCGGAGCGATAGTGCTCCTGGCGCCGATCGCAGTATCCGGTGCACCCGGGCCTCCCTCCCACCTGGCACTCCACGCCGCTCTCTTGCCCCCCACTTCGCTGACGCGCGCTCTGACCGACGGAGGGTCGGCACTCAAGGGAATGAGTGTTCATGATGAGAACGCGCTTCTGGCGGCCCTGCAGAAGGCCGGTCTGAGCGAGCGCATTCTACGAGTTGCCATCGCGCGCCCAGGCGTGGTTCCAGTGGCGCTGATCAAGGTTCAGGCGGGTGATGCCCAGAGCCGATTGTTCTCGGTAGCCCAGACGGAACGGGACGCTGTTCTTGCTCTGGGCGCCGCCTTCTCGGTGCCCTCGCAACTTGAGCATGCGGACTTCTGGGCCGTCGTTCCGGAATTGGGGGAAGATGGGCTCGAATGGCACCGGCCGGTTTTCTCTGTGGCAGCTGAAAGGAGTCAGTACAGGCGTTGGGTCAACGGCGGCCTGACCGACCGCGAGTTCCTCTGCAGGCTCAGCGCGGTGCGTTACGACCCGGTTTTCACGCGGCACGCTCCGGACTGGTCTGAGGCCGCACAGAACATGCCCCGCACCGCCTACAGCGTCCACCGTCTTGCGGACCAATGGCGTGGGATGGTGACTGAAGGGCAGAGTGCGCTCCACGGCAATCCGTGGCGGCAGAGCCAGGTGAGAGTGGCGATGGGTGGGTCCCCGAACGGCCCCCAGGTAGCGCTCACGATCGACGACGGGCCTCATCCGCTGATCACCCCGCTTTTTCTGGAAGTCCTGCGGCGCGAGAACGTAAAGGCCACGTTCTTTGTCGTCGGCGAAAAAGCCGAGGAGTTTCCCGGGCTTATTCGCGAGATCGCCAACGAAGGCCACGAACTGGGCAATCATACGTACTCCCACAAGCGGTTTTCCTCTCTGTCGCCCGAGGAAGTCTACGCGGAACTGCGGGGCTGCTCGCGGATCGTCGGCGCGCTCACAGGACGGCAAATGCAGTTCATGCGGCCACCCGGGGGTGACTACACCGCCGATGCCCTGAGTATCGCCGAGAGCCTGGGCCTTGCGACCGCGCTTTGGACCCACAACACCGGGGACTGGGCCAAGCCGGAGCCGACGGCGATCGCGTACCACGCCACCCACGAACTGGGTGCCGGGGATATCATTCTCATGCATCAGGGCGACATGAAAAGCGTCCTGGCGCTGCCGATGATCATCGAGCGCGTGCGTGCCAGAGGACTGCAACCGGTGCCGCTATCCCGGGTGGCGGTCAACGGAGCGATGAGTAAGCTGTCTCCTGAGCAGGCCGTAGCGCAGCGCTCGCGTTTGCGTTTGACAGAGTAGCCGCACGCGGCTATACTGCGGCCTTGTTAGAGTCTCAGCCTGGGCAAAACAGGGGCAATGTGAACGGGCCGCGCACTGAAGCGCGGCTCGTTCCGTATCGAGCTGGAGCTGGACGGGAGAAGATCAGAGCATGACTGAGCAAATCACGGGCCCGAACGTCAGACTCCCCGTGAGCCCGGAATTGCCCGACAATAAACGGCGGCATGGTTCCGAATCGTTCCGTCAGCGGAGAATGTCATGTCCACGCGCCGCGCTGTAGTCACGGGCCTTGGGGCGGTCACGCCTTTGGGCGGTGACGTCGAGACAAGCTGGAGCGGCCTGATTGCCAATCAGCGAGCCATCCGACGCATCACGCTGTTCGACCCCACTGGCCTGCGCAACGAAAACGCCGGGCAGGTGGATGACTGGTCCTTCTCCCCCGATTCCTTCGGTCTGGACGCTCCGCCCGACCGCGGAGTGCAGTTCCTCCTGACTGCCGCGCGCGAAGCAGTCCTTGACGCAGGCCTCCCCTGTCCATTGCCGGGGAGGGCGGGCGCATGCGTGGCAACCAATTTTGGTGGCTCCAATGCCTGGGAGGAGTATGCGGCGGGGTTCTTGGCGGGTGAGCCGGACGCGAAGCTGTTTGGCCGCGCCCGGTTCGACGATGCCCTCGCCCTGCTGGAGTCCGCCTACGGGCTCACCGGGCCCGGGATGCTGATCTCGATGGCCTGCGCCTCAGGTTCGGCATCAGTGGGGCTGGGACTGGACGCCATCCGCTATGGACGCGCGGATGTGATGCTCTGCGGCGGCCACGACTCGCTGGCCCCCACACATCTCGCGGGTCTCAGCGTGCTGCGCACCATGACCGCAGCGGATATCCTACCCTTCAGCGCCAATCGCAGCGGTACGTTGTTCGGCGAGGGATCTGGCGTGCTCGTCCTGGAAGAACTCGAGCATGCGCGCAGACGAGGGGCGCGGATCTATGCGGAAGTGCTGGGCTGGGCAGAAAACAACAACGCTTACCACCTCACCGCTCCCGACCCCGGCGGGCGCGGGATGATCAGGGTCTTGGCCGCGGCCCTCGATGATGCCGGGATAGAGCCATCTCAGATTGACTACATCAACGCCCACGGGACCGGCACTGAGTACCACGACCCGGAGGAGACCCACGCCATCAAGACCGTACTGGGCCATCACGCTTATGAGATCGCGGTGAGTTCGATCAAGGGCGCCATCGGGCACCTCATGGGAGCGGCGGGATCGGTAGAGGCGGTGGCCACTGTGAAGGCGATCCAGACTGGAACGGTGCCCCCAACTATGAACGACGGTGCAGCGGACCCCGACATGGATCTCGACTTTGTGGTGAACCGGTCAAAGAGGCTGCCCATCTCGTGCGCAGCCAGCATCAGCGCCGGTATCGGCGGGCACAACTCCTGCGTGGTCTTCCGCGCGCTGTCCGAACAGGGAGGGGATGCCCAATGACAACGCTCCCTGTGGCCGTCACCGGCATCGCACCCGTCTGCGCGGTGGGAATAGGCCGCGAGGACTTCGCGAGTGGCGTGGCGGCGGGTCGCGACGGCCGGCGCCCAATTGAGCGCATTGAAGGCGACTTCGCGAACATTCCGCTGGTCGCCGAGTGCCTGGATTTCGCTGTGGAGGACTACCTGGAGAGCGAAAAGACCTATCTGGATCGATGTTCGGAACTGCTCCTGGCCGCATGCGCCCTGGCTATCGAGGACGCGGGCCTGGACGACGACACCGTCCGCTCCGCCGCCTGCGGACTGGCGATTGGCACGGCTTTCGGCTGCCTGGACTCGCTGATGAACGTGACCGCGCGGGTGCAGAGCAAAGGCGTGCGGTTCGCGTCCCCCATGATCTTCACCCACGCCTTTGTCAACTCTCCAGCCAGCCTGGCGGCCATCGAATATGGCACCAGCGGACCGGCGTCGGTGTTCTGCACCGGGGACACGAGTTCTGCGACAGCTATCCAATACGCCTTCGACCTGGTGCGCCACCGCCGCGCTGAGGTCATGCTGGCGGGAGGCGTAGATGCCCTGAGCGCGCCGCTATTGCGCGCTCTGGACGCCGGCAGACTGTCCGGAGGGATTGTCCCGGGAGAGGGCTGCTGCCTGCTGGTGCTGGAGTCGATGGCCGCGGCCGAAGAGCGCGGCGCGCCGGTGTTGGCAGAACTGACTCAGGTGAATACTGGGCGAAGAACCGGACCGGCAGACCAGTGGCCAACCGGAGACGCACTCTGGGGGCATGCTTTCGGCGCGGAGTTCGCGCTGCGCGTCGCCTCAGCCCTGGTGCAGGCAGGGCCCGCTGCGGAGGCTCTGGCCACCCTCGTAGACGAATCGGGCCGCTTCGCCGAAGCGGTGTTACGGAGAGAACCGTGACCTACCCCGCTCACGAACTGCTCGAGCACTACCGCCAGATGCTTCTGATCCGCGCATTCGAGGAGGCACTGGACGGCCTTTTCGGGTCGGGCGTGATCAGCGGCACCTCCCACTTCTGCCTGGGGCAAGAGGCGTGTGCAGTGGGTGCGGTGGCGGCATTGGAACCGGGCGACCTGGTAACCAGCAATCACCGGGGTCATGGGCACTTCATCGCTCGAGGTGGCGATCCGGCGCGGATCATGGCTGAACTGTTCGGCAAGTCCACCGGGTATTCCGGCGGACGCGGCGGCAGCCAGCACATGGCCGATTTCTCCGTGGGTTTCCTGGGCTCGAACGGAATTACCGGGGGCATGACGCCCATCGCCACCGGCGCCGCGCTAAGCCAGAAGCTTCTCGGGACCGGGAAGGTCGTGCTCTGCTTCTTCGGCGACGGCGCCACCGGTCAGGGAGCTTTCTACGAAGCCCTGAACATGGGGGCAACGTGGGAGCTGCCCATCATCTACCTGTGCGAAAATAACCAGTACGCCATGAGCACCCCCACTGTCCAGGCATTCCGTGAGCCCAGTGTTGCACGGCGTGTCGAGGGATTTGGGGTAGCCACAGACACCGCCGACGGCAATGATTACTTCGACCTGCGCAGTCGCGTCGAAGCGGCGGTCGCCCCGGCACGGTCGGGCAATGGCGCCACATTAGTGGAAGCCATGACCTATCGCATGTGCGGCCACTCCAAGAGCGACCGATGCGAGTACCGCAGCGACGAGGAAGAAGCGCACTGGGCTTCGCGCGACCCGATCGGCCTTATGGGCGAGCGCCTGCTACAGATGGGAGTGGCCGACGAGGCACGTCTGCGTGAGCTGCGGCAGATGGCGACCGAGGAGATTGAGCAGGCACTGGACTATGCCCGAAAGTCTCCGGAGCCCGATCCCGTGACCGTCTCTCAGGGCCTGTTCGCGGATTTCGACTGACACAATCGCAGGCGCCTTCCGAGCGCGAGGAAACCATGCCCGAGCTGTTCTACTCACACGCAATCCGCCGGGCCATCGAAGAAGAAATGCATCGGGATTCTTCCGTGATCCTGCTGGGGGAGGACATCGCGGAATATGGCGGAGCGTTCAAGCTCACCGAAGGCATCGTCGACCAGTTCGGGCCTGAGCGTGTGCGCAACACACCGATCTCCGAAGGCGGCTTCGTGGGCGTTGCGATCGGTGCCGCGCTGACTGGGTTGCGTCCTGTTGTCGAGATTATGTTCATGGACTTCATCACGCTGGCCATGGACCAGCTCGCGAACCATGCGGCCAAGTTCCGCTACCAGTTCGGCGACCAGGCGCGCATCCCGCTCGTGCTCAGAACGCCCTCCGGGGCCGGTCGGGGCTACGGACCCACCCACTCCCAGTCGTTGGAACGCTGGCTGATATCCACACCCGGCCTGGTTGTGGCTGCTCCGGCGACCCCGGCGGACGCCTGCGGAATGCTCAAGAGCGCGATCCGCTGCAATGATCCCGTCATCTTTCTGGAAAGCAAGATCCTCTACGGCCGCAGGGGCGAGGTGCCGCAAGAGGAGTTCACCGTTCCCCTGGGCGAGGCCAAAGTGGTGCGCGAGGGCGATGATGTCACTCTTGTGGCATACTCACGCATGACCGAGGAGGCATTGAAAGCATCGGAAGCACTGGCGAAACACGGGGTCGAGGCCGCAGTGGTGGACTTGCGGACACTTGCACCGCTGGACATGGAGACGGTTGTGGATCAGGTGTCGGCATCCGGGCGCGTGGTGGTGGTCGAGGAGGGCTGCATGACTGGCGGCGTGTGCGCGGAGATCATCGCGCGGATCATCGAGGAGTGCTACGATGTGCTGGAGGCTCCGCCGAAAAGAGTGGCTTCGCTGGACATCCCAATGCCCGCCAGTCCGGTGCTGGAAGCAGTCGCGGTGCCTGACTGGCAGGACATCGCGCGTGCGGCAGCCGCCGTAGTCCGCTACTGACCGCCCTTCGCTTCGCTGTCCCCGTATCGTATCTTCAGCAGACGGTTGACCCTCAAGAGCAACTCATGGGGCCGGATGGGCTTTGAGACGAAGTCGTCGCAGCCCGCCTCCAGAGCTTCCACGCAATGGCGATGAGTATCCTGCGCCGTGATCATGATGCATGGCGCGCTGCAGAGTTCCTTGAGGGTGCTGATGAGGGTTGGTCCCTCGCCGTCAGGGAGAATCCAGTCAAGCAAGATAATATCGGGCGAGTTCTCGGCCGCCAGTAACATACCCTCGCGGCAAGTGCAGCCCGAGACGACTTCGAAGCCTTCGCGCTCAAGCAAGACTCTGAGGGTTGTTACTACTGCCTCGTTGTCGTCAATGATGAGTATCTTCTGGCCGCTTCGCATCTCGCCGGCCATACGCCGTTCCCCCTGGCCATAGATCACCTCGGAGCCCATCCGAGGCACCTCTGCGTTGGTTAGCGCACGAGACTCACAAACCCCAGTCTACCCTTTTCAGCCGCTGTTCACTCACCAGGTCCTGTCCCGCGTAGTGACGGGTCTGCACGAGCCCCACGCCGGCTTTGAACCAAGCATGCTTGTAGTCAGGCGGATCCCAGTAGGTGTCGGTCTCGAGAATGCGCACGCAGTTGTCGTAAGTGCCGGCAGGAACGATGACCTGCTCTGTGGTTGAGACCACTTCGAAGGTAATCGCCGGGTCCTCCGGGTCGGCCCATTTCATGCCTGCCTGCGGGTGAGCATCCAGGAACTTGACGGGCAGGGTGCCGTTTGCATCCCACCGCACCAGGCCTTCCGGATCGTGCCGCCAGTAGACATGGTTCGGCGCGGCACCAGTTGTGCCGCGAGCGATCAACTCATACCAGACGGTTCCATCTCGGACCACCTGACCACTGACAAGGACGGTCAGAGTGGTGGTCTGAGTAGTATTGGCAACGCCGGTCGTCACCGCGGTGCCGGTGTAACTCCACTGGTTGTTCAGCGCCAGCGGCATGTATGAGGCGCTGGGTAGGGCAGGAACCGGGACGATGGTGACCCGCGCAACATTGCTGCTAATACCCGCAAGGCTTGCCGAGATGTCCACCGGTCCGGGCGACAGCGCGCTGAACAGCCCCAGGTTGCTCACGGTGGCAGTGCCAGGTGCGCTGGAGTTCCAGGCAACCTGTCGGGTTATGTAGCGCTCGGTATTGTTCGCATACTTGCCGCTGGCCGTGAGGTAGACTTCGTCTCCGACGCGCGCGGTGAACATGTCGGGCGAGACGGTGATTGAGGTGAGCGGGGTAGCGTCACCTCCGCCGCCGCAACCCCAGATGAGTGGCACTGCGATCGATGCTGCGATGATGAGCCCAAGCTGCGTGCGTGTCAACGTTTCGCCTCCAGAAATGGCACCAAGGCCGACGTTCGCGGCCCCGTGCACGCGTCCAGTTTAGCGCAATGATCGGCGTTCTGACAAGAACCGGCAGGGCCGGTCACAGCCTGCGCAGCGTGACCGTCCCGTCTCCGGCGGGCAGCGTGACCGATAGCGACTCGCCACTTACGCTTGTCTCGCGCGGTGCTCCGTCCACGGTCAGCTCGTACCGCGCGCCGGGAAGGAGCTGGTGAAAGGAGATATCCACCTCGCCTCCACGCTTACTGAGTTCCTTCATTTCGGGGCTCCATCTCGCGATGGTCACATCCGCAGGCTGTCCCGGCTTGCAGGCAACCGAAACCGGCACCTGACGGACGGATACAGCATTTCCACTGAACGCCACGAATGGAGACTCGGCGGCGCAGCGGTTTGTTCCCGGCGCCAGGAGGCACGGTGCCTTCACGGTCCAGTCGCCGGCGGAGGGGGCCTGCATTGCGAGCATGCCGTTGTGGTCATGAACGCGGGATATCCCCGTCGCGCACCATGCGCGAGTGACAGACAAGTTCTGTTCCTGTCCCTTGCGCGTCGGGTAGGCGAACAGGAACCGGTACCCGCCCTTGCCGTCGGGCTCCACCTGATACCCATCGCCACCGTGGACCTGCTGGTCCTGCCAGACGCCGTCGCGCCACAAGAGCGGGACGCCGTATCCTTCGAAGCCCTCAACAATGACCGGCATGAGGTCGAACCCGCCGCGCAGGGCGAATTGGGCGGTCTCATCCACCGCCCGCATTGTTGCCGGGAAGTCCGCCAGCTTCTCCCCCACCTTCACCTCGATGGTGGCTCCGGGGTTGCCGAATCGTTCTCGCTCGCGCTTCGGCTTGACCAGCGGCGGAACGGGATCCCCGTGGGGCATAACCATCACCTGGGCTTCCACGAAGTCGCCCGGCTGTAGTTCCAGCTTCTCCCGGGGCACGGTGAACCAGTAGTCGCCGTTCCGCTCCGAAAGCACTGCTGAGGCTGCGGTGCGGTCCATGTCCACGCCGCCGAGACGCGCCTTGAAGCCGCGCACGAGCACCAGCGAGTGGTAGTCCTCGCCCTCTCCCCCGCCGTGTGCCGCGACTACCGGGCAGTCACCGGTGAGCAATTCTCCCAACAGCTCGGGCTCGTCGCCGGAGACTGCCTTCGATTGCCAGTTGCCCGCGGCATCGGTCCAGATTAGGCTTTCGGCGCCCTGGCGTTCGTTGACATTGAACCAGCGGAAGTTCAGGCGCGCATCGCCTTCGATGACGGCCGGGGCATGCCAGTCATAGCGGAAGTTGAGGAAGGTGCGCAGTTCGTCGCGCTGCGGCACTTCCATGACATCCACGCGGCCCGTGGCGGCATTATCGGAGGTGTGATACAGCATGGAAAACCGGGCGAGAGTGGGGCTGATGGACTGGAAAATGGTGCGCTCGTAGACCAGCTTCACATCGCCGCTGTTGTACTGCAAGAATCCCGGCCACTGGCCAACTCCGTGCTGGGGCTGCCCGGCCCACATTTCGCCGCTCATGGGGCGAAAGTCGGGTATCTGGAAAATCCCGCTGCCGTGGCGCATCCAGTTGTGGGTGAAGCACGTGGTCTCGTGCGCGCCCGTGGACAGGTGCCAGTAGATGTGGAAGAAACGGATCGACGAGACCTGTTTCAGCGGGTGATTGCCCCAGTCCTGGAGCAGATGCAGAATCTGGAACTCCCGCTGTTCACCGGGCGCGAGGTTCAGGGGGACATAACTGTCGCCGAAGGCCGAATCATCGGGCTCCTCTCGCTCGCCGCCGAAATTCTTGCACACGAAAGCGGGGGTGGGCAGGGGGAAGCCGAAGCGGTCAGTCACCACGGCCGCCTCGAGATTGCCCACTCCCGTGATGAACTTGCACAGGATGCGCCGGGGATACTGGTCATTTGCAACCCCGACGCCTGTCTCGATCCGACGCGAAGGGTTCTTGTAGGAGGCTTCGAAGCTGAAAGCCCCCCTGCTCGCAGAGGTGAGGAAGGAGTAAAGGCCGGCGTTGTAGTCATAACCCAGGGCGTAGCCGTCGGTCACTTCGAAGGCGGCCAGCGGGAGCGGATCCAGGTCATCGCGAAAGAGGTCGGCCAGAATCTGCCGCTGCGAGGGGAACTTCAGCACCCAGCAGACCGAGCGCGCGCCGGCAGGAAAGCCGGTGGAGATGGTGCCCGTGGCGGGGTCCAGGGTGGAACCCGCAGGGCACAGGAGCGCGGCCATGGGATGCCCGCCGCCCAGGTTCAGGAGAATGCGCCCGGAAAAGTCGGCAGGCTCCGCGGAAGCGCCCGGCGCGTTCACGATTGCCTGTGCCGGAACCCGTTGGTCCGCTTCCTCGTCGATGCGAAGTTCCACGCGTAACTGCTCGGGCTGGGCGTGGAAGACCAGGTGGCCCCGGATTGGCTGGAGCGTATTATCCGGTGGCTCCAGGCGGTCGATGCGCACCCAGTCCACGTCGACGACGCCATCCGAGCCCGGCGGGTCCAGCCGCAGACCGGCCAGGACTTCGTGGACATCCAGAGATACCTTGTAGACGTGCCACTCGCCGTCGCCCACGGTGCCGAAGGTGCGCACATGCCCGCCCGAGAAGCCCGGCTCGCCTTTGCAGTACCAGTAGACCGCCGCGCCGCCTCCATGTCGGCTCCTCATACGCAGGGAGACCTCAACCTGCCCGGGGATATGGACTTCCGGCGCCATGACATAGGGGTCTTCGCCTGAGATGGTCATGCGGGCGAAGCCTTCCGGGTCGTGGGTCATTTCCGAACTATGCAGGGCCTGCCAGCCCTGGAGACCATCGCCGAAGTCCCAGGATGCGAGAGCCGGGCGGCCGGGGCTGGTTGTCAGCTTCCCCAATTGCTCCTGGCTCATCAGGGGGATGTCGATGAGATGCGCATCCCAGTAGTGTGGCCCGGCACTCCAGACGTTCATGCGTGCGCGGGAGCTATTGGCGGGCTTGTAGTCCTGCCCCTGCCAGGTCTGCCAGGGCGGGACAACATCGCGCGGGGCCACTGAGTAACGCTGACCATCCCTCCCGACCACCGAGACGCTCATCCCGTCCGGCCCGAGGAGGTCCCGACCATCCACCTTGAGGGTCAGCAGGCGCGCGGGCCACGTCGACACCCGCGCCTGGTAGCGTTCTCCCTCCACGATGAAGACCTCGGATTGCCCGGGGTCCTCCCAGCGCACTGTCACCGGTCGCATGTCCTCGGGCGCGGGACCGTCCCAGGGTTCGGATGGCTCGCCCGCACATTGCGAGGCCGGCAGCAGGATCACCAGCAGAGCGAGCAGAAACACAGATGGGCAGGTCATCATGGGGCCTCCCGGTTAGGGGCAGCAGGGTAAAGCCGACTGGTCCGTCGGGGTACTTCGCCCGACTTGTCTTTCTGCCCTGCCTGTGAGAAGGACACCGATGTTTCCTCGCTGAATATCCACCATTGTGCAGCCGTGACGATGCAAGGGAAGGCCCGGGCGGGTGAAGGCGACGATCAAGCCGCACACAGACTGGCTGTGGGGAGTGTCGGGCGCTTTGTTCACGCTTGCCCTGGTGCTTGCGTGGGTGGGCCGGGCCGCAGGGATTCTGGATGAGACCGCGCCGCAGGTCGCAGCTCCTGTGACCGTGCCCGCGCCTGCAGCGGTAGCCGAAGACCCCTGGCGCCCGATCGCCGACAAGCCCTTGAACGGTTGGCTACCGGCCTCGCGCTACGATCCCACCCCCTTCTTCGACGTGCGCAAGTGCCTGGCACGGCCCGGCGAGATCCTGGACATGCCGCCGGGAGTGGATGACATCCCGGCGATCGACGCACCCTGCTACATACCGGGCGATGAGGTCTCATGGCTTGGCCCGCTGGATGAGATTATTGGGATTAGTTCCGGGGGGGAAGCACATTGTCTTCCTCTCTCGGTCCTGGTCTGGCATCAGCTTGTGAATGACACCATCGACGGGCGTTCGGTGGGGATAATGTACGACCCGGTGAGTGGTGCGGCGCTGGGGTTCTCGCGCAAGGGCAATGAAGAAAGCATCCTCTTCGGCATTTCCGGCAAGGCCTGGCGTGGCGCGGCACTCATCTACGACCGCAACGAGCGCCGCCTTTGGCACCCCATCACCGGACTGTGCGTGAGCGGGCAAGGCACCGAGACAGGGGCGCGCCTGCTGCACGTCCAGGTCACCCGCACCACCTGGGCGCACTGGCGGCGGATGCACCGCAAGACCCTGGTGTTGTCGCGAAACACCGGGCTCAGCAGGCCTTACGGTCTGGACCCCTATGCGGCGCTTGCAGAGGATGAGACGCTGGTACCTATCGCAGATAAGTCAGCGCTGCGCGGCATACCGCCGAAAACACTGGTTCTTGGGGTGCGCACGGGGAAGGTGGAAGTCGCTTTCATTCCCCCAGCGTCGGGCGACCGGCGCGAGTTCCGGGCAGCGGTGGGCAGCCTGCGGCCCAAGATTACCTGGGATCCGCGACCGGGCTCCCGGCAGTTCGCTGCCTCTCTTCCGTCGTCGGCTGATTCAGCCCAATTCACGTGCTATTGGTTCGCCTGGGTGGCCGCGTACCCGAACACCCAGGTGTTCCGGATTCACTGAGCCGTTGCCAGGAACCCCGCGCGAGGCGCAAAGGGTTCAAGACAGTGGACACCCCTGTGCGCGGACTGCGTGGAGGGAACCCCAACAGGACAGAAAGAGGTCGTTGGAATTGGCTGCTCTTGCCTGCGTCGTGCTTGCCGCCGGGGAAGGTAAGCGCTTCAACTCCAAGTTCCCCAAGCCTTTGCAGCGCCTGTGCGGGCGCACGTTGATGGACCATGTGCTGGCGCCGCTGGAAGCCCTCGAACCAGACCGCATTGTCATTGTCGTGGGCAGCGGACGGGAGCAGATCTACGAGGTGCTGCGCGATCGCCGCCTGGAGTTCGCGGTCCAGGAAGAACCGCTGGGCACCGGCCATGCTGCGCTTTGCGCTGAGGAGCTCCTGCGTGACTTTGAGGGCACCATGCTGGTCACCTGCGCGGATATCCCACTGGTGAGCCGGGCCACGCTCCAGCGCCTGGTAGATGCCCACCGCGCGCGCAGGGCCACCGCGACGATCCTCACCGCGAACATGGCCGACCCCACCGGGTATGGCCGCATTGTGCGCTCCCGGGATGGCCGCGTCAGGGCAATCGTCGAACATCGCGACGCCACTGACGAAATCCGGCAGATCCAGGAGATCAATGCGGGTATCTACTGCTTCGACGCGCGCCGCGCTTTCGAGGAACTCCACCAGGTCAAGCCCGACAATGTGCAGGGCGAGTACTACCTGCCCGATGTCATCGCGCGCCTGGTTGCGGGTGGCGACGTGGTCACGGCTGTCCTCGCGGAAAACTCCCGGGAAGTTATCGGAATCAATACCCGCGAACAACTGGCGCAGGCCGAACAGATCGCCCGCGACCGCGCGCGCATGGCTCTCCTGGAGTCCGGCGTGACCCTCATGGACCCAGCCACCGTGTATGCAGATGAGGGCGTTCGAGCAGGCCGCGACACCATCATCGGCCCCGGTGTACTGCTCCTGGGCGACACGGTGATCGGCGAAGACTGCGAGATCGGCCCGTACGCCCAACTTCGCGACTGCAAACTGGGCAACGGGGTCAAGGTCTTCCAGGGGGCGGTGGTTACAGACAGCGTCATCGCCGACCACTGCATCGTTGGCCCATACTGCAACATTCGCAGCAATTCGGAGGTGGGCACTGGATCCCACGTGGGCAGCTTTGTGGAAGTGGTGCGCGGAAAGCTGGGACCCGGCGTGAAGAACCTGCACTTCGGCTACCTTGGCGATGCGGAGATCAAAGCCGGGGTGAACATCGGCGCAGGAACGATCACCTGCAACTTCGACGGCGTGAACAAGCACCACACGGTCATCGAGGAGAACGCGTTCATCGGCAGCGACTCGGTACTGATCGCGCCGGTGAACATCGGCGAGGGGGCCTTCGTGGCCGCTGGCTCGGTCATCACAGATGATGTTCCGCCCGGAGGCCTTGGCATCGCGCGCGGCCGGCAGTCGAACAAGGAAAACTGGACGCACCCGGCATTGCGGCCGCAGGATGAAGAGCAAGAGCCTGAGAGCTGAGGAGAGCACGATGCGGTATCTCGTCACCGGCGGCGCGGGTTTCATCGGCTCTAATCTCGTGGACCATCTCCTGGCCACCCGCCCGGACGCAGAGGTCACGGTGCTTGACATCCTCACGTACGCGGGCAGCGAGGAGAATCTCGCGCAGGCCCGGGAATGCCCACGTTTCCGCTTCATGCGCGGCGATGTCTGCGATGTAAAGACGGCCGAGCTGGCCTGCGAGGAAGCCGATGTGGTCATCCACGCCGCCGCCGAGTCTCATGTGGACCGCAGCATTCTGTCGGCGGAAGAAGCCGCGCGCACCAATTTCATGGGCACCTTCACCATGCTCGAAGCGGCGCGGCGCATGGGTGTGGAGCGCTTCCTGTATGTTTCCACCGATGAAGTCTACGGCAGCCGGATGCAGGGGCGGTTCGTGGAATACGATGCCCTGAACCCGCGCAACCCGTACAGCGCTGCGAAAGCCGGGGCCGACCGCATGGCCCACGCGTACTTCGTCACCTACGGCCTGCCGGTGCTTATCACGCGGCCATCCAACAACTACGGCCCGCGGCAATTCCCCGAGAAACTGGTGCCACTGTTCACCTGGAAAGCCCTGCGAGACGAGCCGCTTCCCGTCTACGGTGACGGCATGCAGATGCGCGACTGGCTCCATATAAGCGACCACTGCCGGGCCATCGATGCCGTGCTGGACCGCGGGATTCCCGGCGAGGCGTATAACATCCCCGGCTACAATGAGCGGCACAACATGGACACCATCCGGGTGATACTGGACGAGCTCGGCAAGCCGGAAAGCCTGATCCGCCACGTTGAGGACAGACCGGGGCATGACCCGCGGTACCCGCTGAACGGAGACAAGATCGCGGGGCTCGGGTGGACGGCTCAGGTCCCGTGGGAAGAGGGCCTGCGGGCCACGGTGCGGTGGTACGCGGAGCATATTGACTGGCTGGAGCGTGCGGTTGCACGGGGCGAGGATTTCCACCGGAAGTGGTACGCGGGGAGGGAATGAAGGGCGAATTGGGGGACTGGCATCCGACACCGAGCCTCACCCGGAGGCGATGCCTGTTCCCCAATGCGCACGTCTTGCCGGACGTGGCGCCGACCGGAACGGTCGGCCTAGGCGCACAGACCTGATACCCGATTGCTCCCGAGGTCCACCCATGCCCACACAGCTCAAAGTCGGTGTTGTCGGTTCCGTCGGACGCGGGCGCAGCTTCTTCTCCGCGTTCCATGCTAATCCCGCCACCTGTCTGCATGCCCTGTGTGATCTCAATGAGGATGGCCTGCGCGCGCAGGCGTCCGAGCAGGGTGTGGAAAGGGTCTACACCGACTATGAGACCATGTTGGATGAGGCGGGGCTGGACATGGTGGTTGTGGGTACGCCCATGCCCCTGCATGCACCCCAGAGCATCGCGGCCCTTGAGCGCGGCATCCACGTGATGTGCGAGGTGCCCGCGGCGGTGAACATGGAGGAGGCGCGGCAGCTTGTGGGCGCCGCCCGGTGCAGTTCGGCAAAGTACATGATGGCCGAGAACTATACATACATCCGCACCAATGTACTGGTGCGCGAACTCGCCCGCAAAGGTCTTTTCGGCGACCTGTACTTCGGCGAGGGGGCGTATATCCACGAACTCAAGGGGCTCAACGAGATCACGAAGTGGCGGCGCAAGTGGCAGACGGGGATAAATGGCTGCACCTATCCGACACACAGCCTGGGACCGGTGCTCCAGTGGTTCGGCGAGCGCGTGGTCAGCCTGTCGTGCGCTGGAACGGGCCACCATTACCGGGATCCGCGGGGCGATGAGTACGAGAACGAGGACAGTATCACCATGCTCTGCAGACTGTCCGGCGGGGGGCTGGTGGATATCCGCGTGGACATGCTCTCCAATCGTCCGCACTGCATGACATACTACTCGCTTCAGGGCACCGACGGGTGCTACGAGGCGCCCCGTGGACCTGCGGATCAGCACAAGATCTGGCTGCGCAGCCTGCATGGCGATGAACCGGCCTGGCACGATCTGTCGGAGCTTGAGCAGGACCACCTGCCCGAAAAGTGGCTCAACCCGCCGGAAGAGGCGCTGAAGTCCGGGCACTGGGGCGGGGATTACTGGGAGGTCGCGGAGTTCGTGGACGCCATCCTGAGCCGCGGCGAGCCGCCCATCGGGATCGATATCGCCATGGACTACACGCTCCCGGGCCTGGTGAGCCAGGAATCGATCACCCACGGGTCGGCGTGGCTGGAAGTGCCGGACTCGCGGCAGTGGTAAAAGCTACTCGAAGGCACTTGAATCGGGGTCAGGCGCGGCCGTCTGAGGCTCTGGCTCATCAGAGGGCGGTTTGAGCCACGAGCGGATCAATTCGCGCAGGGCGTTCTCCACGGACTGGTTGATGGCCTGGGTCGCCCCGGGGCAGGAAACGCACTGAGTTCCAGGCAGCTCGCGCATCTGGCCGATGTTCCGCGCGATGTTCTCCTGTGCCGAGGCTTCCAGCACATTGCCGACCGGTTCAGGCCGGCAGGTGGCATGCCCCCCGCACCAGTACTGGGCGCCGTCGGGCAGTATGAAAGCCTGTGTCGGGCCCACGTAGCAACGCCGGGTCGCCGACAGCGCCGCCGGACGACCGGTGGCCGCCTGTTCGGCCCACGCGCGCAGGTCGCCGCTATGCTGAACCCGGTGGAAGGGGCTCATATAGGGCACCTTCGCGTGGATCGGCCCGCGCTGGTCGTCGGGTATCCCCCAGTCCCTCTGGAACTCTTCCCAGACAGCGTTCGCCGCATCCCACGTCTCGGTGAAGAACTCTTCGTACTCGTCGGCGGTCAGGCGCAAGTGCTGATTGTTCTCCCCGCCCACGGGGATCAGGTGCAGGTCGAAGTCACGCGCTTCGGGGCCGGAGCCCGCCAGTTTCATGCCCAGAAGGAAACGCAGGAAAGCGGGGAAGTCCGGAGCATTGAGCCGGGTGAGCACGCAGTTTATGTGGACCACAGGGTGCTGTGCGCCGAGCAGGCGCTTGGCAAGCTGCAGATTGTGGATGCCCCTGACAACCGCGGCCCAGCGCCCTGAGCAACCGTAGATCGCGTCCTGCACTTCGGGCAGGTGGCTGTCGAGAGACACGTGCAGACGACTCAGCCCCGAGGAGATGAGCTGCAGGGAGACCTCGGGCATGAGTCGCAAGGCATTCGTGTTCACATTGCAGGCGGCCCCGGCCGAGGTTGCCGCGCGGATGATCCCCTGAGCCCCCCACAAGACCTCGCCCTCGAGCAACGGCTCGCCCCCGGTGATGAACAGATACGGGCCGTCACCCTCCTCCGGTATCACACTGCGCACAAGGGACAGCCAATGCTCCGGCGTCATGCGGCGTTGAACCGGGCGCTGGTTGCAGTAGATGCACCGGGGTGACATGTCACAGGCGAAATCAAGGTTCATGCCCACGAAGGAGAGACGCACAGGCACATCGGCCGGCCATTGTTCCGGCCACTCTCCCAGGGCCTCCAGGAGCCGATCTTCGTCGCGCTCGCCGCACTCGATCAGCGCTCGCACGCGCGGTTCATTGATTCGCTGGAGTTGCTCCACCGGCAGCTTGAACACATTCACAGGCCGCGAGGGCACGATCATGTTCTCGCGGGCAGCCTCCACCGCGCCGCCGGAGATCAGCGCCTGCCACCGGGGCTCCCGGGCGAGGGAATCCAGTCGCGCGGCGTGTTGAGCCGCGAGTTCAGGGAACTTCATGAAATCGCTTCCCCATGTGATGATCTACCCCACAATCAGCAGCCCGTAGATAGGCACTTCGGGCACCCGGTAGACTGCAATACCGTCGCGCAGTTGGGGCCGAATAGTCAACTCCAAGCCCTCGGGTGTGCGGAAGATGCCTGTCCGCGGCGCATCTCCCTCATCCAGCCAGACCTCGATGTCCCGAGCGGGGTTCACACGCAACTTTCCCATGAAGTCGGCAGCGGTCGCTACGCGGTCGGGGTCTTCCGGCAACCCAAGGCGCACCATGGCTTCGCCCTGCTGGGTTCCGGAGTCCAACGAGATATCCTCTTCGGTCCACGTCGCGCCGCCGTCATTGGACCACGAGGTGCGGCGGGTTCTGGCGGATGTATCCACCCGGATCGCCACCCAATCCGGGTGGCCGTTGGGTGCGCCGGTGGCCCGGAAGATCACCTCGTTCTCAGGCTTCAGCAGTCCGTCGGGCACCGGAAGCTGGAACCACCCCGCCCCATTGAGTTGCGAGCCGGGAAGAGATCCGATCTCCCGGCCGTTGAGGGTCACCAAAAGCGAGAAGGCGTCCGTGGCGATGCCGCAGGTCGCCGCGAAGAACTTGAGGCTCAGGCCCGCAGCGGCCTGCGGGTCCGGCGTGAGAAGCGTCTTGCGGATACGCGCCTTCGTACTTGACAGGAAGGTGCGGGCTTCGGGGAGACCATCGTCATCGCCGATGTCCGAAGACTTCGGGGTGTCATAGGTGAAGTCGGAGTTGGTCAGATGCACCATGCGCGTGCGGCCGTCACGGCTGGTGAGCAGGTTACAGAAGACCTTGCCGTCAGACGGCGTTCCCCCACCACGGGAGACGTGCTCCAGCGGCCCGGCCATGCGGGCCAGGTCGGCGAGGAGTTCTGCCGGCGCAACGTCATCCAGGGGCCCGTCAGGTCGCCAGGCCCAGCCTTCGCCGAAAGCGACGGGCTCACCCGGGACGAGGGTGCTGATCCCCGGAGGGTCGGCATGTGGCAGGTTCAGCTCATCCGCCTGCGCAAGCGAGCCGACCTGCACCAGTGTTCCGCCGCCGGCGACCCACGATTCCACGGCATCGCACCGTTCCCCACTCAGGCAGCGGACCTCTGGCATGAACACGAGGCGGTACCGGGCGAGCTGCTCAGGCGTCAGGTCCTCCTCGATGAGCACCTCGTATGGGATTCCACAATGCTGCAGGGCACGGGTGGTCTGCGCCAGGGCATGCCGGGTGCTGCGCAGGCCCATCTCCGTGATAATCGCATGAACCACGGCCACCTTTGCGCCGGGTTGGGGCAGGTCGAAGAGGGGCATGTGGCGCTGGTGGAACTGTACGTACTGGTGGATCGCCTCCCGGTTCTGCACCTGGTACGGCTCGTCATTGGCGGTGATCTTTTGCTCACGCAGGGCGAAGGAGACGCAGCAGGTGCCGCCGGTCGCCATGGCTTCGGCAAGGGCCAGCTTGTGCTCCTCGGGATAGACGAAGGACTCGAGGATGCCCATCTCATTGCTCTTGTCCAGAGCCAGAGCGCGTGAGCGGCGCAGTGTTTGCGACAGGCCGAGAAGCTGGCC
This sequence comes from Armatimonadota bacterium, assembly GCA_013314775.1. Taxonomy (NCBI): domain Bacteria; kingdom Bacillati; phylum Armatimonadota; species Armatimonadota bacterium. The sequence continues at coordinate 19,719 of JABUFB010000010.1, forward strand.
CGTGGTCTTGCCGTGAGATGCGGCAAGGCCCAGCTTATACTTGAGCACTGTGCTATCCGTGGGCGGGAAAGTAAAGCCTTCCTCGATGAACACCAGATCGGTTGCGCCCTTGTTCACGAGATAACTGCTCCAGCCATACCCCACGCCGATGTTCGGCGAGATGAGTATCCCCGGACCGTAGTTCTCGTCCAGGTAGCGCTTGATCTCCCGGAAGAACCGGACCGCAGTGTCCGCGTCATAGCAGGCTTTGGCGAAACGCAGGTTGGGGAAGGCCTCCGGGTGCGAGAGGTCCATCTCGACGCCGAACTTGTTGCGAGTATAGTCGCGAAAGCCCGATCGGCAGTCGGCGCAGTGGCAGTCATAGTTCATGCAGTTGTCGAAGAAGATCGAGCCGATCTTCCCGCCGGGCCTGGACATGAGGCGGTCTACACGCTCTTTCATATACTCCAGCCAGATGGGACTGGAGTAGCAGCCGCCGTAGCGCTCGGGGTTGCTGTAGAGCAAGACCCGGGTGCCATCCGGCTTGAGGATGGTGCAGTTCTCAAGTTGCGGCGCTTTGGGAAACTCGGTGCGCCACCAGATGGTCTTGCTGCAGATGTACGGCTGGCGGATGACCCCCGCAGTCTCGCCGATGAGCTGGGCCTCGTCATCCAGGTAGCTGATGGTCTGCATCAGGTTCCGGCCGCAGTAGAGGAGCAGCCTGATATTCGGAACATCCACGCCGAAGCCACCATTTTCCGTCCACTTGATGCGGCCGTCAATGTTCGCACCGTGGCCCCACTGGCAATAGCCGCGCCGAGCCCACGCCGGCTGTTCAGCGTGATCTTCCCAGTGGGCGAAGACGGACGATGAGACAAAAGCGAGCATCAGGGCAAAGTAGAGATGCACGTGCATGGGAAGCTCCTTCAGGTCGGCTAGCGATTCATGCGCCGCGCAGGTAGGGCAGACCTGCAGGCCGCAAACGGGCATAGCCTGCGGCGGATGGTTTGGCACGCCCCATACAGACGATCTGCACCCCAGGGCGCCAAGGTGTAGTCGTGCCGTCCGGCGAAAGACCTACGCGCCATCGGGACTACCGTCGGGGCCCACGGGGCTTCCGGCTTGCCCACTATCGAGGAGACCTGATTCATGGACGCTGTGAAGCTGGGATTTGTGCCGTCGTATCGGAACCGCTGGACTGAGTGGACCCAGCGCATGCGCGATGAGAGCATGCGGGCGCTGTCCGCACTTCCGGGGGTGGAGGTGATCTCACCAGGCAGACTGGACGATTCAGGGCAGGCGCCGGCCGGATGCACCCAGTTCGGCGCGGTGCATGACCTGGACGAGGCAGAGATCGTCGCCGCGTATTTCGCCGCGGAAGGTGTGGATGCGGTGGTCGTCTGCCCCACTGACTTCGGGGACGAGCGCTCCACCAGCAAGATCGCCGAAAAGCTGGGCGTCCCGCTCATGCTTTACGCAACAAAGGAGCCCCCGGCATCCACACTGCCCGGAATGGCGCGAGTTTCGGACTCGTACTGCGGCACCCTGTCCATCGCCGCCGGGCTGCACCGCAGGAGAATCCCCTTTCGCTTCGCCGGGGTGCTCTTTCCGGACGAGCCGCAGTTCGCGAAGGAACTCGGGGATTTCGCGGCGGCAGTGTCTGCGGTTAAGAGCCTGCGGAACGCGCGCATCGGTCAGATCGGGGTGCGCCCGCCGACCTTCGAGACCGTTGCTTACGACGAAGTGGCGATGGCGCGGAAATTCGGGCAGAACGTGATCTTCGCCAATCTCGACGACATCCTGTATGAAGTCCGCGGGATGAGCGACGCTGATCCGCAGGTCCTTGAGATCATGGCCGCCATCCGAGCCAGCGTGCCGACCATCACCGTCGACGAGCGATACCTCCTCAACGCCGCGAAGCTTGAGGCAGCGCTGGCCGGCTTCTGGTCAAAGCACGGACTATCGGCGCTGTCAATGCAATGCTGGCCCAGTATTCAGCGAGAACTGGGCATTTCCTTGTGCGCGCTGTTCGGACGGCTCACCGACCGGCACATGCTGACCGCGTGCGAGGCGGACATTCTCGGAGCGCTGTCCATGCTCGCCCAGTATGGGGCGGCGCTGGGCGACAGTCTCCCCCACTTCGTGGACTGGACCATCCAGCACCGGGACAACCCGAATCAGCTACTGGCGTGGCACTGCGGGAACGCACCCGTATGCCTTGCGGCGGATCCGGCGTCTGTTGCGCTGCGCTCCCGCAAGGACATGAAAGGCGAACTCCCGCCGGACCCGGAAGACCCGCAGGCAGGGCTATACCAGTTCCAGGTCAAGCCCGGTCCGGTCACCTTCTGCCGGTTGGCCGAGTATGACGGCGCATGGAAAATGCTCATCGCACGCGGCGAGATCCAGGCGTCCCCGGAGACCCTCGCAGGCACCTGGGCCTGGGTGGAAGTGCGCGACCACGCGGCGCTGTACCGCACGCTGGTGGAGGAAGGGTTCATACACCACGCCAGCATGATCCACGGGGACCAGACCGAACCACTGCGGCAGGCATGCCAGTTCATGGACATCCAGCCTGTCGTGGTGGAGTAAGGAGCGGAGCATGGCAAAGTGCGACATTGTGGGTGTGGGAATGTCCACGCTGGATGTGCTCCTGCGCGTCGGCGACATGCCCACCTGGGAGAGGCCCGGCAGGCTCGCGGATTTCGGGCTGGATGGCGGAGGACCAGTGGCGACCGCATGTGTTGCCGCAGCGAAGCTGGGCGCGCGCGTGGGGTACGTCGGTACGAAGGGCAATGATATCGCGGGCGAACTCAAGGCCCGATTCCTGGCAGATGCCGGAGTGGACATCAGCCGAATCGTGGAAACGGGAGTGCCGGAAGACCAGATTATCTGCGTCTACGTCCAGGAGGGCACTGGCGAGCGCGTTTTCAGCGGACTGAAGCGCCTCGGCGAGGCCAAGCTGCCGGTGGAGGCACTGGATCGCGAGTACATTCAGGCTGCCCGGTACCTGCACCTCGACGGATACCACGAGGACTGCGCGCGACAGGCGGCCATGTGGGTGCACGAGGCCGGAGGGCTGGTGTGTCTGGACGGGCGGCGCTCCGACGGCCATCCCCTGCCGCAGACTCTGGTTGAGCTGATTTCCCACGTCGATATACTGATCTGCGGCGCCGGGTTCTGCCAATCACTCTCGGGCGAGGAGGACATTTGGATCGCGGGGCCCAGGGCGCTGGAGCACGGTCCGCGGATCGTGGTGGAGACCCGGGGCGAAGAAGGCGCGTACACTTTCACGGCCGACGAACAATTCCACACCCCCGCCTTCGAGGTGGACGTGGTGGACACGACCGGCGCCGGCGACGTGTTCCATGGAGCATATCTCGTGGGGCTCTTACAAGGCTGGAACCTGCGGGACGTCGCTGTTTTCGCCACTGCCGTCTCCGCGAGCAAGTGCACGAAACTCGGAGGACGCGCGGGTATCCCGTGTATAGAGGACGCCCTCGACTTTCTGCGACAACGCAGCATTCATTTTCTATCACGGATTGGAGCAACAGATGCCGCTGGTCTCAATCGTCAATGAACTCAGACGCGCAAGCAAGGAGCATTTCGCTGTCCCGCTTTTCGGTGCATTCGACGGGTTCGCGGTGGAGGGAATCCTTGCCGCCGCCGAGGAGCAATCCGCGCCCGTAATCATCGGCATCTACGGAGGCGCGCTGGAACACCCGGATGGCCGCCCACTCGTGGAGTATGTCAAGGAACGCGCCAAAGCAAGCCCCGTGCCAGTCTCGCTCATGCTGGACCACGGGCGCTCGGTGCCGGAATGTCTCGAGGCCCTGGACTGCGGCTTCACGGACGTGATGTTCGACGGTTCGAAGCTGCCCCTGGAAGGCAACATCGCGAGCACCCGGCAAGTCATCGAGGCCGCGCGCAAGGCCGGCGCGGGAGTGGAGGCCGAACTCGGACACGTGGGCCTCGGGAGGGACTACCAGTCCTTCGGTGCACAGCGGGAGGGCTTCACAGACCCCGACGACGCCGCGCGGTTTGTGGAAGAGACCGGTGTGGACTGCCTCGCCATCGCCATCGGCACCGCCCATGGGCTGTATGCGGGCGATCCGGAGATCGACATGGAACTGCTGGCCACACTGAACGCCAGGCTTCCGCTGCCCCTGGTGCTCCACGGTGGCACGGGCTGCTCGGATGAGCAATTCCGAGACGCCATTGCGGAGGGGATTGCGAAGGTCAACATCTCCACAGACCTCCTGGTGCAGACGGCGGCGAGGCTGCGGGAGCTGGGTAGAGACGACACAACGGGGTATTTCGACTTCTGCAAGGCGATCAAAGCCAGTTACCGGGAGCTTTCGCTGCGGTACCTGGACGTGTTCGGGGCGTGCGGCAAAGTCTTGTGAGTGCGCTTTCGCGGTGCACTCCGCGGCAGCAGACACCAGGAGAGGACTACTCTTTGCAATGAAGCCCACCTGCATGAGGGACCGGATCATCGCGGTGATCCACGGATATGAACTGGACCGCGTGCCCTTCGTCCAGTATGACGGCATAGCCGCGCCAAACCAGGAGATCTGGGACGTCGTCGGACGTGACAACCTCGGCATCTTGCGCTGGACCGCGGTACACAGCTTTCACACGCCGAACTGTTCGATGACGTCGGAGCAGGTGGAGATCGGCGGGCGCAGGGGCATGCGCAATACACTCTCGACACCCGCAGGGACCCTGAGCGAAGAGCGCCTGTATGAGCCTACCTACAACACCACCGCCGCTCACTCCCACTATGTGCGCGAGCCAGAGGACTATGAGGTCCTCCTGTCGTACCTGCGCGACATCCAGGTGCACGAGTATCGCGACGGGTACCTCGCAAACCGGGAAGCTCTCGGCGAAGACGGGTTGCCATTGGTGGCCGTCGCCCGAACGGCCTACCAGCAGCTGTGGATCCAGTGGGTCAGCCTCGAAAACCTGGCGCTGCATCTCATTGACTGCCCCGAGATCATGGCGGATGTCATCGCAGAGCTGAATCGCATCGAACTGCAGATCTTCGACTGTGTCTATGCGGTTGCGAAGGAGGAGCCCCTCCATTTCGTGGATTTCCCGGACAACATCACCGCGCCGACCATCGGCGAGCGGTACTTCCGGCAGTTCTGCCTTCCCATGTACCAGCGTCTGGCGGAGATGATGCAGGACGTGCATGTGAAGGTCTTCTGCCACATGGACGGCGACCTGAGGCCGCTGTGGAAGGCGATCGGCGAGTCCGGCCTGCAGGGCGTCGATTCCTTCTCACCGCCGCCGGACAATGACACCTCGCCCGCAGACGCCTTGCGCGAGTGGCCCGAGATGCGCCTGTTCCTGAACTTCCCATCTTCGGTGCATGTAGCCGAACCGCAGCGCGTATACCAGGCGGCCATGGATATCCTGCAACAGGCGGGGGCGTCTGGACAGCTTCAGATCCAGATCTCGGAGAATGTTCCACCCGGTGTCTGGCGCAGCAGCTACCCGCAGATCGTCCGGGCGATCCACGACTTCGCCTCAGAAATGGCGTAGCCATCTGCATCGCATACCACCTGCACCTGGTTGGAGGGCTCTGGAGATAACGCATGAACCCCACACTGATCACCTCTATCGCTGCGGCGCTTCTCATGACGGGCATGGCGTGCGCGGCCGAGTACCACGTCGCCCCCACGGGCGATGACGGCAATACGGGTCTCGGGCCCGGCGATGACCAGGCCCTGCGCACAATTCAGGCCGGAGTCAATAAGCTCCAGCCAGGCGATACACTGCTCATCCACGGCGGCGTGTATCGTGAGTCAGTGACCTTTCCCGCAAGCGGCACGGAGGGCAGGCCGATCACTATTCGCCCCTTCGATACTGGGAGAGTGACTGTGACGGGCTGCGACCTGGTCGAGGGCTGGACGCTGCATGATGCGGGGAAGGGAATCTGGAAGGCGCCGATGCCCTGGACGCTTGGCCCCGGGCGCAACCAGGTATTCGCCAACGGTCAGGTGATGATCGAGGCGCGCTTCCCCAATGAGCCGGGCGAGGACCTGGGGATGTACGTGTCCGACCTGTCTCCCCTTTGGCCCACCTCCGGCAAGTTCACGATCCCGAAGGAGACCGTCGCGGAGCAACCCGGACGCATCGTCAGCGACCTCCTGGCCGGGCAGCCGGACGACTACTGGAAAGGCGCGTGTTACTACGGAATCCACTACGAGGGTTGGGCGGCGCAGACCGGGATCATCGAGAGCTCGAAAGCCGGCGAGATCACCGTCGGCGACCGCACACGCACCTGGTGGTTCGGCACCTCGTATGGATCGGGCTATGGCGACAGCGAAGGGCGGGGGATGATCGTGGGGCACATGAACGCCCTCGACCGCCCCGGCGAGTGGCACTGGCAGGACAACACACTGTACTTCATCCCGCCGGCCGGGGAGCGGCCCGGCAGTGTGGAAGCCAAGCGCCGGCAACTCGCCTTCGACCTGAGCGGGCAGCAGCATATCCGCATCGAGGGGCTCACTATCCGCGCCGCCTCGCTACGTCTGGATGAGTCTGCGCATTGCGTGGTGGACGGCTGCGACATCGCCTACGTCTCCCACTACACCCGACATTACGACATCGGGCAGATCGAGAACGGGCGCAACACGATCAAGTCCGGCGAGACCGGAATCTTCGTGGGCGGCCATGACAACTCGTTTCTCAACTGCAGCGTGCGATTCAGCGCCGGCGCAGGTTTCTACCTGCGGGGCTACCACCACACGATCCACAACTGCCTGATCGATGAAATCAGCTACACCAGCCATTACTTGAACGCGATCACCGACGCCGTGAGCGACTTTCCGGAATATGAGAACTTCCTGGTGGGCGGGCATGTCATCACCTTCAACACCATGCGCAATGCGGGGCGCCATTTCTTCAATTTCCACGGAAACGGCACCAGCACACAGTCCCGAGACCGCGCCCCCATGGACTACATGGCCACGCTGTTTGCGCACAACCACCTTTACAACGGGATGCTGCAGACCAAGGACGCGGGGTTCATCACCGGCTACTACTGCAGCGGCGGCACGCTGAATGACCTGAACTCGCAGGTCGTGTACAACGTGATGCATGACTGCTACGACCTGGCGGCCATGCGATGGGGCGTCCTCGGGATCGTGTACCTGGATGCCGGCACCTGCGACGTGGACCTGCACCACAACCTGCTTTGGGCCGCACCGGGTTCCCTGCAGCGAGGCCTTTGGTACAACACCATGTGCGTTGATGTGCACGAGCACAATAACGTGTTCCACCCCATGTTCGAGCGCACCAGCGCGGAGCTCACCCCGGCCGATTTCCCCGACGGCGTCCCTTTCCGATTTGGCCACGATTTCTCGAATCCGCCTGCTCTGCCGGTCTGGCCGCAGATCGAGAGCAGCCGCATCGAGGCGGAGAGCAGTCCTGCGCGCTCCGACGGTGTAAAGCCCTCCGGTACGGGGCTGTCCGGGATCACCGATGGCGCGTGGTTCTCGCTGGGCGAAGTGGACTTCGACCAGAACTGGCAGTCGGCGATCATGCGCTTCGCCAGCGCCAATGGGAAAATGAACACGGATCGCTCGGGTCGCACTGCTCCCCGCCACACCAGGGCCACCGACCCGCTGGTGATGGAAGTCTCTCGCAATGACGGGCTCGAGGAGAGAATCCGGCGCCAGTGGACCTTCATGTATAACGTCAACGACGGTGGGTGGATCCGGTTCAACCAGGTGCCGCTGGGCGAGGGCTACCGGCGGGTGCGCTTCATCTACGGGAACGATGCCCCCGGAGCGCGCTGGGCCGAGGTGCGCCTGGACAGCGTCGACGGAGAACTCGTGGGCCGCGTGGACCTGCCCCAGACTGACCGCAAGCGGGGCGGGCGCATCCAGATCTACGCTCAAGCCGTGGGCGAGCTTTCCGTGGACGCCGCAGGCACCCGGGATGTATTTCTGGTCTTCCACTCCGAAGACGGCCTGCCCGTTGGCGAGTTTGAGTATTTCCGCTTCGAGCTGTACCGTGGGGACATCGCCCTGCAGCCCAATGAAGTCAAGATGGAGCTCCGCCTTGACGCGCCGCAGGGAGAGAAGATCGGAGAGTTCTACCCCCGCGCAACCGGCGGCGAGACAGTATTCCGGGACCTCGTCGCAAAACTGGAGCCGGTGCGCGGAACGCATGAGCTGTTCGTCTCGGTGCGGTCCGCCAGCGCCGATCCGGTGGGTCTCGTCGACTGGGTCAGTCTGGAGAAGGCCGCGGAGCCGATCGACTACTCAGGCGTTGGCGTGCCGCCGCTGATGCGCGACGGGAAAATGGTGCTGCCGGAGCCCACGAACCGCCCCTGTGCACGACCGGCTGACAGATTCCCGGCGCGATCAGCCGCTGCGGCCTCTCGTCCGCGGCCCATCTACCGTGTGATTCGGCTCGAATCGGCGCCGGAGATCGACGGGATTTCGGACGCCTGGACGGGCTCAGACGCCGCGGTGAAGATGACCCTCGCAGAGTCCTACGACGGGTCGCCTTCCTCCGGACCTGCAAGCACGGCTTGGCTCGGATACGATGATGATGCACTCTACGTCACCGTGCGAAACCCTGTGAGCAATGCCGGGAATCTCGTGATCGGCAACCACAACTGGGGTGCTACGGATGCCATGGAGATCGCGCTCCAGGACGGCCTGGGCGCGAACCCCGGGCCGATCCTGAACCTGTACGGGTGGCCGGACGGACACTTCATCAGCACGGATCAAGCCGGAGCACCCGCCGACGTTGTCGCCAAGTTGGGTCAGAGCGTAGCCTACGCCGCGAAAGTCGCCGAAGGTGAGTGGACCTGCGAGTGGCGCATACCCTTCGCGGCCTGCGGATTAGTGCCGAGAAACGCCCCCTTGCTTCTGTGCAATCTCGGCGTCCGGAAGATGGCGGAAAACGCCTGGGTCATCTGGCGCGGCACCGGGGACGCAACCTACCGCGTGGGCAACGCTGGGATCCTCTGCTTCCCCGATGAAGTGCGAGCAGCGGGCATTCCGACGGACGGCCTGAAGGTGAGGCTGGACGCATCCGCAGCCGGTGCCGTGGTGACGGATGAGGCCGGCAAGGTCTCCATCTGGAAGGACACCAGCGGCAACTCCCTGGACGCCAAACAGAACGACCCGCGCTTCCGGCCCATCTACGCACCCGAGGGCATCAACGGGAAGCCCGCGCTGCAGTTCCGGGAAGAGCTGTTCACGCGCATGGAACTGCCTGATCTCGCCGAGGGCAAGATCACCGCGACCATCTTCGCAGTGGTGAGCAACCCGGAGCCGGGTCTTGAGGTGAACCATGACCCGCGGATCCTCACCGCAAGCGACGGCAAAGAGTATGACTACATCTCAGGGCTTGCCTGCACGGTGCCTGGGATGGAGACTGGCGGCCCGCGCATCATGACTTTCGCCGGAGTGGACCGCTGGGCGAAACACGTGCGAGTGGGCTGCTTTTCGCCCAATGTCCAGACTTTCTTCAAGGGGCATATCGGCGAGATTCTGGTCTACACGAGAGCGGTAAGCCCCGAGGAGCAGGAGAGAATCCGCGCGTATCTCACGAGCAAGTGGGAGTTGGGGATGTAAAGCGGCCGGTGCGCAACGCCCTCGCCCTACCGCAGGGCAATCGAAAACCTGGAGACCAAACCATGAACTGCCACTGGGAAGAGTTGACCGTCGGTGATTTCGCGCAGGCCGTGAAAGATGTGGGCGGCGTATGTGTCGTCCCCCTGGGGTGCCTGGAGAAACACGGCCCGCACCTTCCGCTGGGAACCGACGTGTTCGTGGCCCGCAAGGTGGCGGAGCTTGCTGTGCAGCAAGAGCCCGCGATCATCTTCCCACCCCACTTCATCGGCTGGATCCACGACGGCAAGCACCACCCCGGTGCCGTGGCCTTGCGGCCCGAACTGCTGCTGGACATGCTGGAGAACATCTGCGAGGAGATTGCGCGCAACGGGCTCACGAAGATCATCCTGGTGAATGGCCACGGCGGCAATGAGCCGATGCTCAACTACTTCGTCTGGAAGGGTATGGCGAAGAAGCGGGCATTTCAGCTCTATTACGCGCGGCTGCGTGATTACTACTGGGCGGAGAGTGACGCGGAGATCCTGGAAACGGGCCACGGCCACGCAGGTGAGGGCGAAACCAGCAGCGTGCTCGCGACCCGGCCAGACCTGGTGCAGATGGACAACGCCACATCCGCCGGTGAACCGCGGGGACGGTTAGCGCATCTCCCGCCAATGTCCACGGGCTGGGAGTGGCACGCGGACTGGCCTGAGCACCACGCCGGCGATTCGACGCTGGGCACCGCTCAGAAGGGCGAGAAGCTGCTGGCACGGATGGCGCCGAGGCTCGCGGCGATCATCAAAGCGGTTCGCGAGGACACCGCTGCCCAGGCCCTGCAAAATGAGTTCTTCTCGCGCATCGATCACCGATGATCGCCGGAGCAATTGACTGACGGTCCGGGCCGGACCGACTCGGGTTGCAGGCGGCGCGGGGCCTCAGGGCGTCTGCAGGACGCTGATCGCCCCAAAGTGAAGCGCTACTCCCTCGAAGTCGGCGGGCCGGTACTGATTCGCCTTCTTTGCGGCCTCGATGGGCACGCTTCGGTCGGGCACGTCCGGCAGAAGCTCAACCGTCACCGTGTGCTCTCCGGCAGGCAGGTTAGAACCGATCTCCAGGCTCCCCAGCCGGTAGTAGTATGACCACGAGTCCACCTGTTGCCGCACGCCGCGGTCCACCCCGTCGATAGTCACCTTCGCGCACCCGGTACCCGGCCCGAAGACGTCGAAGATCCATGCGCGCGTACCCGTGAAGGTGAAGGTTAGCTTCGAGCCCGGGGTCTTCGTCACCCACAGGCGGTCGAAGTGGTTGTCCCACTTGCTGGCACCGATCTGCGGAGGAACAACCTCCTCCCACTCCCCGCTCAGCATGTCCCGGGTGATCGGTATCTGCACCGCGCCCTCCATGTTCCGGCCGCGCATGGCTTTGGGCAGCGCGTGAGGCCCCGGCCTGCCTGCTTCGAGAAGCTCTGTGATCGCATCAGTCAGGCTCTCCGCGTACAGCCTGTTCCCGTCGGCCGTCACGGATACGCCGTCCCGGCTGAAGACAGGGATGTCCGGGGCCTGCGCTCCGTCCGCTGCCGGCTTGAGCGCCACCTTGCCGTCTTTCACCATCGCCGCGATACGATAACCCATGTTGACCGAAGGGATGTTGTAGTGCATCCCTACACGCTCGTAGGCTGATACAGTGCTGGGGCACATCCCCTTTGCATAGTCAGTTGCGTATTCCGGCCGGAATGCGTAGACGAAGAGCAGGTCTGTCTCGGGGTTGGCCTTCCACGCCTGTCGCACCATGCCTTCGGCATTGCCACGCACGGCCTCGTCCCCACTCTCGAAGTCATCGGCGGCGAAGTCGATTATCACCAGGTCCGGGTTGTGACGCAGGGCATCATGACCGAACCGGAAAACGCTGGCGCCTGAGCCCCGGAACCCGCCGTGGATTGAGGCATTGATGGCTGTGATCTCCGAGTTCGGATAGCCGGCGCGCAGCCAGTCGGCAAACTGGTTCAGCCAGCCGCCCTGCGCGTGATTTCCTCCGGCAAAGGCCACAATGGTTACGGGCTTGCCTGCCTTGAGCTTCGCAGCGAGATTTCCCAGGCCGCCGCGGGTCTGCACTTCCGCTGCCGCGACCGGCTCCACTCCCGGCAGTTTGAAGAAGCGCTGGGTTGTGAAGTCCCCCAGTGCAGAGACGCCCGGAGCCTCGACAACCGGCCAACTGGCGCGCAGTTCGTCTTCGTAGGGGCCGATCTGCTCCAGAGGTATCTGCTGGAAGCCCAGCTTGAGGGCCGGTGATTCGGGGCGAAGTCGGAAGTTACGTTTCTCGACATCCACGAAAAGAGGATCGGCGAGGATAGAGTGGGGGTCCTGGCCGGTTCCGCGCCATTCGTCCCAGCTCATCAGCTTTTCGGCGCCCGGAGTGACCGTGCAGGAGAACTTGAGGGGCAGATCTGGCGGGCCAAAGACGCAGTTGCTGTCAAAGCGGAAGCCGTCGAAGGCCGCTTGCGGGCCGCGGAAAGTCCACACCAGCTGGCCGTCTCCCCATGCCCGGGCGTTCTTGTCGCGCATCCACTTGCCGCCTTCGGGGGTGTAGTAAACGATATTGCGCACGAATCGCCCCGGCGCGCAGGTGTTGTGGGTTGCGGTGTCATCGGTGTAGGTCGCCAGTTCGGGGTAATGCTCCAGATAGGTGTCGTAGCCCCCCTGTTCCCGCAGCTTCTTGATGTATGAGTATGACTGCTCGTCCAGTTGCGGGTAGTTTCCGCTGCTCACGCGGAACGCGGGGGCGTCAATGATGATGTTGTTCTCCCAGGTATTGTCCCGGCCCTCGTGGTTGAACATCCCGCAGACCGGCACGCTGTACAGCACATTGCCGTAGATCGTGCAGCCCACCTCGGGCGCATCCAGGTAGATGCCCCAGGTGAAGCCGGGATAGTGAAACTCCACCTGCCCGTTACGCACAGGCTGCCAGGAATTGGCTTTCCCGAACCCGCCGATGTGGCGGAAGATGTTGTAGCGGATTACGCTTCCGCGCTGGGTGTAGTCGCGCGAGGACATGTACAGACCGCCGGTGTCCTCGGAACCCAGGTTGGTGTGGTGTACGATATTATACTCTGCCACATTGTCGTTGCCGCCCAGCAGCAGCGCCTGGTGATAGCAGTCGTGGATCAGGTTGTGGCTGGCGCGGTTGCCCACACCGTTGAGATTCACGCCGGTGTTATAAGTGCGTTGGAAGGCGGCGATGTGGTGGATGTAGTTGTTGTCGGCGAAACAGTCGCCCCGGGTGAGGGTCTTGCGGTCGCCCGCATTGATGGTTATCCCTCCCGCGCCGGTGGCGTAAATGTCGTTGCCCTGCGCGCCGGACTCCCGACCGCCGGTGATGGAGACCGCCCACGAGCCCGTATTGCGGATGGTGCAGCCACCCACAAGACAGCGATCGCAGTCCTTCAGCGCCACGGCGGTTCCGCTGCACTGCTCCAGGGTGAAGCCGCGTACAGTGATCTCCGCGCCTTTTTCAACCACGAACAGTGAGTCGGCGACCGGGGCAGCGACCTCAGCGCTGTTGATGTCCGCCGGGGGCCAGAAGTAGAGCTTCGACTCATCGCGATCCAGGTACCACTCGCCCGGTGCGTCCAGTTCAGCCAGAAGATTCTGCACGAAGTAGCGGTCCCCGACCATGAGCCCGTAACTCACGGGTCTGGCCAGGTTGATGGTGTCGGTCTCGTCGTCCACTGACTTGACTGGCACGATATTCCACGCCCAGCCATACGCGGGGTGAATCGCGACCTCGGCCTGGGACACCTTCTCCCACGTAGGCTTGATGACGTCGCCGGTTGCCGTGAAATGGTCCTTCACGGCGGCGATGTTGTCCGAGACGGACAGGTTGGTGGCCGGCGCCGGTTCCGCGTCCAGGACGTAGGCCCACTGCCCGAAATGGGGATCATCCGGGTCCACATTGGGGTAGCGCGCCATGGTCTGGCGCTGTCCGCCGAAGAAGAGTTGACGGAAAGCAACCTTCTCCAGCGGCGTGCCTTTCAGATCGGCGACCAGGATCTCGCCCTTCCAAGGGCCGAACCCGGTGATGGGCAATGACGCCAGGAGCGTGACCGGTTCCTTCTCGAATGCCCGCCAGATGATGGGCGCGCCGGGAGCGCCGGAGTCCTCCGATCCCAGCCGGACCGGTTCGCTCAGCCGGTACGTGCCGCCGCGCACGTGGACTGTCGCCCCCTGCGCAAGGCGGCCGGCAGTCTTGAGCTGGCGCACTTCATCGCGCGCCCGGGTCAAGGTCGCGAAGGGCCCGTCGGTGCCGTCGGCATTGGGCGCGGCGAGGGTGCCGGACCAGGCATCGTTCCCTGAAGTCGAGACGAACAGATCGACCGGAGCAGCAAGAGCTCCGGCCGTCAGGATCAGCAGACAGATCAGCAGGGCGATTGGATTCATGTGAGCTCACTTCCCGTCTCGGTGCGGTGGCAGGAGACCCGGCACCGGCTTGGTGATACCGGACATTTTCGCGCCGGCGGTGCTTCTTTCCTCCACGTGGCCCGCGCCCGGGAGGTCTGCGCGCCCAGAGCGGCAAATCTGTCCGCCTATCGTCACAGCAGACTGGTGAGGTGGGCCGCATGCAAAAGGACAAGCCCAACGTGTTGCTGATCTGCACGGACCACTGGGGAGACATGTACACCCGCCCGGCGGGACACCCGGTGGTGATGACGCCGACCCTTGACCAACTCGCGCGCAGCGGAGTGCGATACACCCGGGCTTACTCGGCCTGCCCCTCGTGCATCCCGGCGCGCAAGAGCCTGATGACCGGCATGACCGCACGCATGCACGGCGACCGGGTCTACACCGACGGTGAAGAATGGCCGCGGGTGCCCACCCTCGCCCAGTGCTTCCGCGATGCAGGCTACCAGGCATACTGCGTGGGGAAGATGCACGTCTGGCCGCAACGCGACCGCCTGGGATTCGACGATGTGCTGCTCGAGGAACAGGGGCGCCACCAGCACCGGGCGATCCCGGACGGAGTCGCGGATGACTGGGAGCTCTTCCTCGCGGACCAGGGTTTCGGCGGCCAGGAGTATGCGGGTGGAATGACACAGAACGATTTTGTGGCCCGGCCCTGGCATCTGCCCGAGTACACCCACCCCATCAACTGGGCAGCGCGCGAGATGTGTCGCACCATTCGCAGGCGGGACCCACGCAAGCCCGGGTTCTGGTACCTGTCCTTCTCGGCCCCGCACCCGCCGCTATGGCCACTGCGGGACTACCTGGACCTGTATGATGACGCACAGATCGACCTTCCAGTGGTAGGCGACTGGGCGCAGCGTTTCGAGGACCTGCCCCTGCACATGCAGGAACGCACGTACCCCACGGGATTGCACACAGCGACGGAACACGAGGTGCGGCTGGCCCGGAAGGCGTACTACGCCACCCTCACCCACATTGATCACCAGATTCGCGTGGTCATCGGCTACCTGCGCGAGGCCGGACTGCTCGACGACACCATCATCGCATTCACTTCGGACCACGGCCACATGCTCGGCGACCACAACATGTGGGCGATGACGCCGTTCTATGAGCCGTCGGCGCACATCCCCATGATCCTCGTCCCCGCACGGGGCGACGATCGCATTCAGCCGGCAACCGAAGACGACCGCTTCGTGGAGTTCGGCGACCTCATGCCGACGTTGCTTGAGATGGCGGGCATTCCGATCCCTGGACAGGTCAACCAGCTTTCGATGATCGGAAAGACGAAGCGTGAGTACATCTACGGCGAGCATGGAGAGGGTTACGCGGCGCAGAGGATGATCCGGCGCGGCAAGTACAAGCTTGTCTACGCAGCGGCTGGGAACAAAGTCCAGCTCTTCGACATTGAGAACGATCCGCGCGAGACCCGCAACCTCTCCGAGGATCCCCGTTACTCGGACGAACGCGAGGCGCTGCTTCAATTGATCGTTGCCAACAGTCATGGCAATGATGACGAGTGGATCAGAGACGGGAGGGTGGTCGGTCTCCCGCACAGGCCCTTCGTGCCGGGAGACATCCGCCACATCCAGGGCCAGCGCGGGCTGCGGTTCATGTGAGAAGCACGGGGCAGGCCCCGGAGAGCCTGCCCCATCGAGACGCTGTGACGAGTTCCGGTCTTGTTCAGCACCAATGTCCCTCGTGCAAGTCATACCCCCGTCGCGGAAAAGGAGACGGTGTCGTTCAGCCTGATGAACGTTTTGGTGGCGGTTCCGGCGCAGTTCACGAGTCTAACCGCGGGGTTCGCTAGATTGCTGATGCCGCCGTTGGTTCGAAACAGCCCCCGGCGCTGCATGCAGGGAAAAGACGGGAGGACGAGGAATTGGGCGCTTTGTACCCTCAGCGCGTGGACGCGGAGCGTCGGGGTTGACGGCCGGGACCGGTCACCCACGGAGGCACGGTATTGCAGACGGACCACAGACCCGAGGAATGCAGGGCAAAGCAGCTCTCTCCGTTGTTGACCGGGTTGCTGGTCGCAGGCGTCGTCATCGCCCTCGCAGTGGCTGTTGATCGTCTCCTCACGGCCGGCACCTACTACGATGAGGGCGGGTACCTGTACGAGGGTTGGCTGGCTTGCGCGAAGGGCATTGCGCCCTATCGGGATTTCTGGGCGAAAGTGCCCCCGCTGGCGTATTACTGGTACGGCTGGGTGCAGGCGCTGTTTGGGCCCGGGCTGGTTGAGGGCCGCTGGCAGTCCTTGATCTCCTCCACAATCGCCGTGGGCCTGGGAGCGGTAGCGGCCCGCAGGCTCGGCGGCGCGGCGGCGGCGGTTCTTCTCATCTGGCTGGTTGCGGGTAGTGACCGCGGGCTCACCCGCCACGTCATGGCCACCGCCCACGCGCCGGTGGCATTCTTTGCGATGGTCATGGTCTGGGGACTCGTGACCGACAGTCGCGCCGGGCGCTGGATTGCGGCCATTGCGGCGGCAGGCGTGACGCTGGTTCGCCAAGACCTGGCCATATTCGCGGTGCTCGGGATGGCCTACGCTGCATGGACTGGACGCACGGCGGCCCAGCGGTGGCTACCGGCGGTCCTGTGTGTCGGCGTGTTCGCGCTGGTGATTCTCCCCTTCGCCATCATGGCGCCGGGCCCGGTACTCAGTTCACTCAGCATGGGGATGCTGGGGACCGCCAAAGAAGCCGGTCCGGCACCCTATGTAGACGGCGACATCTGGACAGTTCCCGCGGTCATGTCTTATGTGCGGATGATGGGTCGGGAATACCTGGCGCTTGCGATCTGGCCGCTGATCCTCGCGGCGTGGTACGTGATTGCCGGCCGCGCCCGGAAAGTCCCGTCGCGGACATTCGCACCATATTTGATGCTGTTGGGGATCGTCCTGATCAATCCCCTGGGCCATGGCCTTGTGGCTTTCCGCAACAGCGGCCCCCTGTTCTACCTGCAGGACATCTATGTCTGGACGCCCCTGCTCGTGCTTGGGGCCGCGAGTTTCGGGCTCCTGTACTCCTGGACGCGCTCACCAGCGGGGAGAACCGCGCTCGCAATGCTGGCAGTCGCGATGGTGCTGGTCCAGTTTGCCCTCACTGCCAGTCTGCGCCTGAATCGTCCGGCCGAGACCGCCCTGCAACTGGCCCACAGAGGCGGAGAGGTCATCGCCGCACATGTGCCCCCGGAAGCTATGGTCTTCACCACCGATGACCCCCACATGTTCCTGGAGGCCGGTCGCGTTATGTTCCCGCCGCTGGCCCATGGGCTCTTTGCCTTCCGCGATACCGAAGACACGGCGCGCGTCGACCCGCGCTTCTTCTACAACATGGAAATCATGCGTCGGTGGTTGCGCGATGAGGCAGATTACGTGGTCTATACCAGCAACTCTGTGAACTGGATGCTGAACTCGGGCAGGTACGACCGCGGCGCGGAGATCTGGCGGGCAATCCAGGAGGAACTGGACGCCGGGTACCGTCTGGAGACCACCGCGGAGGGCACTCTGGGCGGCAAGCTGTTCATCTACCGCCGTGCACCCGACTGAGCGGCGGCACTGCGGACGCGGTTGTAGATGGCTTCATACTTTCGCGCCACCTGCTGCCACGTGAACTGCTCCTCGATGCGCTGTCTCCCCGCGCGGCCCATCTCGTAACGGCGATCCTCATCTGCTGCGAAGAAGCGCAGGGCATCACAGATTCCGTCCACATCTGCCGGCTCCACGAGAATCCCGTCGATCCCGTCACGCACGACCGAAGGGATTCCGCCCTCATTCGCACCAAGGATGGGCAGTCCGCAGGCCATGGCCTCGGCGAACACGATGCCGAAAGACTCGGCCATCGAGGGCAGGGCGAACAGGTCGTACCGGGCGTAGATCGCGGGAAGTTCCTGGTGCTTCACGTGGCCGATGAAATGCACGCGGTCCCCAAGCTCAAGCTGCTGTGCCAGGGCGTGCAGATTCTCCTCGTAAGAGCCGCTGCCGATGATGTCCAGACGCGCGACTTCGGGCGTCCGGGCAACCGCCTCCAGCAGGTGCTGGACGCCTTTGCGCTTGATAAGGCGGCTCACGCAGACCACCCGCAGGCCGTCTTCGGCGCGGGTTGGCGGTCTGCCCGGCGGACTGAACACGCTGATATCGACTGCGTTCCCGATGATGTCCATGGGCATATCGAGGAAGCGGACGGCAAGCTCCTTCAGCGCCGGGCTGTTGGTCACGACCGCGCCCGCCTGCTGCCAAACCCTTCGGGTGATGGGGGCGCAGAGGCGGTGCAGCAGTTGCCCGTCGCGTCCCGGATCATACCCGGGGACATCCGATCCGCGCAACGAGACCACGTAGGGAATGCGGGCACGCTTCCACAGGTCCAGGGAGAGTACTCCGGTGGGCAGGCTGAAGAATGAGTGCGTGAGGTCGTACTGACGCTCGGAT
Organism: Armatimonadota bacterium; assembly: GCA_013314775.1. Taxonomy (NCBI): domain Bacteria; kingdom Bacillati; phylum Armatimonadota; species Armatimonadota bacterium. The sequence continues at coordinate 38,156 of JABUFB010000010.1, forward strand.
GCCAGTCGTCTCACCACGGGCAGGGCCCGGCAGATGTACTGCGCCGCAGCCTTCAGCCCGCAAGAGTGGATGCCCTTGCGAGTGGTGGGCACCGAGAAGACTTCGACACCGTCGGGCCGTTCAGGCAGAATGTCGCCCCAGTGGGCCGTGACCACGTCCACCGTCCAGCCCATGCTTACCAGCTCGCGGGTGATGTAGTAGGTGGCGTGTCCTGCGCCCCCGCCGAGAGGCGGGAACTCGTAGTTGAGCACGAGGACCCGACCCGGGCTGAATGTGCCGACCCCTGTGGATCGGCGGTCACCCGGCTCTGTCGTCTGTTTCGGGGCTGCGGTCACGATTTGTGCCACCCGACGAATTGCACTGCCCCACCGAGCAGGTTGATGACAGTCCCCACCGCCCGGCGCCCCAGCGCAAACGCAAGAGCGTCGGCCTGGGACACTCCCGCCCAGCCGAGAATGACGACAAAACCGCCCTCAACGACCCCGAGCCCGCCAATGGTGGTGGGGATCGCCGCGAAGACGGTCATGATGATGTTGGTCGATACCCCGTCGCTTACCGTCACATCTGCACCGAGCGCCCGGCACCAGGCCCACATTCCCACGCCGCCGACGAGAATCCCTGTCCAGGAAATACACACCGCCGCGATCAGGAGCATTGGCTGCTTGCGGTACAGCATGACCTGACTCGCGGCGCGCACCGCGCTCTCCCGCGCCCTGTCCAGCCACCGGGCCGGCAACGCACCCGGAACGCCGATCACCGGAGATTGGCGGGTCGCGAGCCAGGCGAAAAAAAGCAGCCCCGTCACGCCCATCGCAGTCACAGTCAGCAGTGAAGTGCGAATCGCTCCCTGTTGACCGGCGGTCAGGGGCACCAGCCCCATGGTGGCGATCGCGACGACGCCGGCCAGACGATCCACAAAAACGCAAGCGGTCAAGTCGGCCTTCCGGACCCCGTGGCGCTGTGCGGGGAGGACGACACGGGCAGCATCGAGACCCAGCGTGGAGATGGCGATCATGCCGTAGAAATAGCCGACCATCGCGACGGAAAGACTGTACAGCAGGCTCTGGCGCACCCCGATGGGCCGCAAGAGCAGGTGCCAGCGAGTGGCGAATACCACCCGGTCCAGCAACATGCAGGCCGTGCCGATGACTACCCAGAGTGGATCAAGACGCTGTAGCGCTGCCAGCGCCTCGGCTGCCGGGAAGCGCAGCAGCACCGCCGCGAACACCAGTAGGGTGAGTGCGGCCTTGGCCGCCTTCGGCCAGTTGACCTGCGTTCGCACACGGGGAACGTCTGTCTCGTTCAAGACTCCTCTGCCCTGCTATCACCGGCCCAGATTGCGGGGGCCTGCAGTTTGGAGATCACGAACCGATGTTTGCCTGACGGCATGGGCGGTATCTCGCTTTCGAGAACTTCGAAGGTAACCCGGAACCCCGGGTCAAGCCGCCTGTGGATGCGCTCGAGCGCCTTGGCCTTGATTGCTTCCGGATCCGCCCCTGCGCAAGGCACGAAACGCACCGTAATGTCCTCGAGCGTCTCCTGTACCACCTGGAACGCGGCAGCCCCGCCGGCAACCTGCATTACCCCGGAGAACGCCGTGCTGAATATGATCTTCCCGCCGGGAGACCGGACGAACTCGCCGGTGCGACCCGTCACTTCCTTCAGCCGCGGCCCCTGCCAGCCGCAGGCGCAGGGCCCATCGGCCCACGACGCAATGTCGCCCACTCGGTAACGAATGAAGGGCATGGCATAGTTGTTCAGCCCGGTCAGCAGCACATCCCCGGGCTGGCCGGGAGGGCATGGCTCGCCCTTCTCATCCACGATCTCCACGATGCACGCCAGCGGAGAGACGTGTAGCCCGTCCTTCTCGCGGCATTCGTGGGCGACCATCCCCACCTCATGGCACCCGTAACGGTTGAACACCGGGCAACCGAGCACATTTTCGCACAACTCGCGCTCTTCGGGCATGAGCGGCTCGCCGGTGACCTGTGCTCCGCGCGGATTGGGCCGCGCCAGCCCGGTCTCACGCAGGAACTGGGAGTATAGCGTGAGTGACCGGGGGAAAGCGAACAACAGCGTCGGGTCATGCTTCAGCAAACGCTCGTGTCCCGAGAACAGCTCTTCGCGGGTGATTCCGTGGAAGTCCAGGAGGATTGCGTTCCGCAGGAGGCGGTCCCGCACCCGCGCTTTGCGGTTGTCGGAGACCTCGGTGGAGAGCCTTGACCCGGTGAGGACCGCTACCGGCTCGCCGATCCGATACCCGCAGAGCTCATAGTGCCACGACTTGATGCCCCAATTGGTGCGCACATGGTTCGAGTCGATATACATGATGACCGGCTGGCCGGTCGAGCCGGCGGTTGTCTCACGCTTCACGGGCAGAAACGGCGGCTGCGAGGAGCGCATCTCTTCCAGGTTCGCCTGGACGTCTTCCCGGGACATCAACGGCAGGCGGCGCAGGTCTTCGTAATGCTGGAACATCTCCGGCGTGAGCTGCTCCCGCTCCGCGATGGCCCTGTGCCACGGTGCGAACTCGAAGACATGAGCAAGGACGGAGCGCAGGCGCGCCATCGATATGGCCTCGAGTTCCGCGGCGGACAGCGTGCAGCACCGGTTGAGTTCAGCGATGACCCGATGCGTGCCGGTCAGCTGGTAGGAGACAGCCGTGGCCATGCGCAGGCCATACTGGTGCACTCGGCCTGGCAGGGGCCACCTACGCCTGGGTTCCTGATGGCCTGACAAATCTGGCACAGAACTGGCCTCCCGACCGCTAAGTGGGGAAGGGGCGTCCAGGGCGAAGTGCGAAGGCATCTGCTCCCCGGGCCCTACACTCCTCACGCCTGGCGCTATTCCTTCCCCTCAAGCCGCGGACCTCCTCAGACCTTCACCTTTTCGGGCAGACGCTCAGCCTCTCCGCCCGGGCGAAACCGAATGCCTGCGTCAAGCGATTGCGGATTGCTGAACATCGACGGGTATGCTTTCGTCCGTAACGCATCGAAGTCCCGGGTGGGGGCAGGGCCGCACATCACAACGGGGATGCACGCGCAAATGATGAGGACCACATTCCTGCCATTTGCTGTGACGCTCTGTTTCCTGTCTTCCCAGGCAATCGACGCCCAGGTCACATACCCTTTCGAACGCAGCGACTGGCCAATTCCGATGACAGAGCTGGACGAACTGGTCCTGGGTGCCCTCCGCGAGCGGGGCATTGAGCCGGCTAACCCCTGCTCGGACGCCGTCTTTATTCGCCGCGTCTACCTGGACGTGATCGGCACCCTCCCCGACGCCCAGGAGGTCCGGGTGTTTCTCGGCGACGGATCGGCCGATAAGCGCCGGCGTCTGATAGAGTCCCTCTTCACCCGCAATGAGTTCGCCGACTACCGTGCGCTGAAGTGGTGTGACATTTTGCGCGTGAAGGCCGAGTTCCCCATCAACTTGTGGCCCAACGCAGTTCAGGCTTACCACCGGTGGATACACGACGCAGTTCGCACCAACATGCCCTACGACCAGTTCGCCCGGGAGCTTCTGACATCCAGCGGCAGCAACTTCCGGGTGCCGCAGGTCAACTTCTACCGGGCAATCCAGGGGCGCGACCCGGAAGCAATCGCCCAGGCCGTCGCGCTGACGTTCATGGGCACTCGGCTGAACACATGGCCCGAGGCCGACCGCGCCAATATGCAGGCCTTCTTCTCCAGAATCGCTTACAAGAAAACCGCGGAGTGGAAAGAGGAGATCATCCAGCCTGACCCGGAGAAGACCGGCGCCTTCAACGCCACGCTCCCGGACGGCACGCGGGTCACCATCGCCGAAGGTCAAGATCCGCGCGTGGTGTTCGCCGACTGGCTCCTTGCGCCGGATAATGAATGGTTCGCGCGAGCGGTGGTGAACCGCGTCTGGTCGTGGTTCATGGGGCGCGGCATCATCCACGAACCAGACGACATCCGCCCGGACAACCCCGCGGTCAACCCACAGCTTCTGGCATACCTGGAGAAAGAGTTGGCCGCATCAGGGTACGACCTGCGCCATCTGTACCGAATCATCCTCAATTCGCGCACTTACCAGCAATCCTGCATCAGCCGCAGCGATGACCCGGACGCGGAGAATCTGTTCGCGTGCTATCCGGTGCGGCGGCTTGATGCGGAGGTGCTGGTTGACGCCCTCTGCAAACTGGGTGGAGACCGCGAAAGCTACTCCAGCCCGATCCCCGAACCTTTCACGTACATCCCGGAGGAGCAGCGGACCATCGCCCTGGCCGACGGCAGCATCACCAGCCAGTTTCTGGAGATGTTCGGGCGGCCCGCGCGAGACACCGGGCTGGAATCCGAGCGCAACAACGAGCCGTCCGACGCCCAGCGCCTACACCTGCTCAACTCTACCGACATCCACCAGAAGGTGACCCGCAGTCCGGTGCTGACGGCGATCCTCATGCAGTCGCGGTGGAACAGGTCGGCAGTTGTTGACGGCATCTACCTGGCGGTCCTGTCGCGCCATCCGACGCCGACCGAAATGTCCGCGGCGAGTCGGAGGTTTGAGGCACAGGGAATCAACATGCGGCAAGCCGCAGAGGACATCTTCTGGGCGCTCATCAACACCACGGAGTTCCTCTACCGACACTGATGGCCGGTTCCCGGGTCGGCCGCGAGGCAGCCGGCACGAGACAGAACGCGGGAGAGCCAACATGACCAGGAACCTTTCTAAAGGCGCGATCAGCCGGCGGGAGATGCTCAAACTCGGAGCACTGGGAGCGGCCGGCCTTGCTCTGGGCGGGCCGCGGAGGGCCTGGGCGCAAGACGGGGCAACTCCAGCGAAGGCCAAGTCGATCATCCAGATCTGGATGTGGGGCGGTCCGTCGCACCTGGATACATTCGACCCCAAGCCTTCCGCGGGTTATGAGTACTGCGGTTCTCTCGCGAAGGCGATCCCCACAAACGTGGATGGGATCCAGATCGGGGAGTCCCTGCCGCTGCTTGCCCAGCAGGCGGACAAGTACGCCATCATCCGCAGCATGACCCACGGAATAAACGCCCACGAGACCGCCTCGTATGTCATGCAGACGGGCCGCGAGCCCGGTGGTGGGCTGGTCTTCCCCTGCTTGGGAGCGGTGGTCTCGCTCATGAAGGGCTACGACCACGGCTACAAGGGGCTGATCCCGCCGTACATTGTGCTCACCGAACCTCAGGGCCGATTCTCTGAGGCGGGCTTTCTCGGGCCAATCTACAAGCCCTTTGCCACCGGGGGAGACCCCAACCAGAAGCGTTTCGAGGTGGCCGGTGTTATTGCGGCCGGCGTCAGTGACGAACGGCAGAAGGACCGACGCGAGCTGCTGCATACCCTCGACACTCTCGGTAAGGCGATGCCCGCCGATCCGCGTTTCGCCAAGCTCCAACAGTGCGAGGAGAAGGCCTATGACCTGATTCTCGGTGACGCCGGGAAGGTCTTCGACCTGTCCACCGAGACTGACGAATTGCGCGACCGCTACGGTCGGAATACCTTCGGGCAGTCGTGTCTCGCCGCGCGCCGGTTGGTGGAGCTCGGGGTGCCCTACGTGACAATCAACTACAAGGGCTGGGACACCCACAAGCAGCATTTCGAGATCATGCGCCGGAAGCTCCCGGAGATGGATCGGGGAATGGCCACGCTCCTGCAGGACCTTGCAGACCGGGGCCTGCTGGACAGCACCATCGTGTGGTGGGGGGGCGAATTTGGCCGCACCCCGAGGGTGCAGTGGGAAGCACCCTGGAACGGAGGCCGAGGACACTACGGCGCCTGCTTCAGCGTTGTGGTTGCGGGCGGAGGGTTCAAAGGGGGGCAGGTTGTTGGCGCTTCGGATGCCACCGGCGAGCACGTCGCCGAGCGTCCTGTCTACCCGCAGGACCTCCTGGGCAGCATATATCAGCTTATGGGGATCGACCCGGACGGACCGCTGCCGAACCCACGCGGACTGGCCCTGCCCTTGACCCTCCCTTCGAAGGGCAAGGGACGGCTGACTGAGATCATGTGACGATGGGGGCAGTACAATGCAACGCTTCAGACCTGTGATCCTCGGCGCGATGGCGCTTTTCGCAGCGCACGCCTGGGGCCAGCCCCCCGGAGGCCCCCCGGGCATCGGATACCTCTACCCCGCTGGTGCGCAGCAAGGGACTACCGTGCGCGTCACCGCCGGCGGCCAGAACCTGCGCGGCGCAAGCAGCGTCATTGTGGTCGGCACCGGGGTGAGAGTGTCTGTGGTGGAGTACGTCCGGGCACTGAACAACGGCCAGCTGGGCGACATCGCCAAGCATATCCGGGCGTTGGTGAAGAAACGAATGGCCGAGGCGGGCATCCCCGTTCAGAACCTTCCCCCGCGGCGAGACGGCACAGAAGATAAGCCGGAAGAGGAACTGCCGGAGCTTCCCGACCACCCGCTGCTGCGCGGATTGGAGACCAAGAGCCTCAAGGAGCTGGACGAGCTGCGCAGGAAGCTTTTCGACCCAAAACGCCAGCAGAATGCCCAGATCGCCGATCAGGTCATCATGGACGTCACCGTGGATGCCGATGCTCCTCCCGGTTACCGCGAACTGCGGATCGTTACTGGCGAGGGCCTCACCAACCCGCTGTGGTTCCAGGTCGGCAATGCTCCCGAGGCGCTGGAGCAAGAACCCAATGAACCCGGAGCACCTGCCCAGACGGCGCTTGCGCTGCCGGTCGTACTCAACGGCCAGATCATGCCAGGTGACGTGGACCGCTTCCGGTTCTCAGCCCGGGAAGGGCAGAGACTCGTGATTGAGGCCCAGGCGCGGCGGCTCATCCCCTACCTCGCCGATGCGGTCCCGGGCTGGTTCCAGGCGACATTGGCTCTCTTTGACGCTGCAGGCAGGGAAGTCGCCTTCACTGACGACTACCGTTTCAACCCCGACCCGGTGATCATGTACGAAGTCCCCCGGGACGGAGAATACTGCGTCGAGATCCGCGATTCAATCTACCGCGGGCGCGAGGATTTCGTTTACCGAATTAGCTTGGGTGAACACCCGTTCATCACGTCCATTTTCCCGCTGGGCGCACGCGTGGGGACCCAGACCGTTGTCTCGGCGCAGGGTTGGAACCTCCCGTGGGACAGCGTAGTCCTCGACACCGCGCCGGGCATTGAGACGGTCCGCGTTGGCGCCTGGCAGTGCGGTGGCGGTGTGTCCAATCCGGTCCCTTACCAGGTGAGTGACCTGCCCGAGATCGAGGAGTCGAGTGCCGCGAACGCCAAACCGCCGTGCATCATCAACGGGCGCATCGAAAAGCCCGGCGAACGCGATGCCTTCCGGTTCAACGCGACCAGGGGCGAGACTGTGGTGGTTGAGGTGTACGCGAGACGACTTGGATCGCCCCTCGACTCGCTCCTGCGTATCACCAACAATGCGGGCCATGTGCTCGCGCTCAACGATGATCACGAGGACAAGTCCACCGGCCTGATCACCCATCATGCCGACTCCCGCGTGAGCTTCACGCCAACGGAAGACGGAACCTATTGCGCCGTCCTGGCCGACGCCCAATCCCACGGTGGCTCGGAGTATGGATACCGCCTGCACATCGGGCCGCCGAAGCCAAGATTCTCACTGCGTATCGCTCCTGCCAGCGTGACGATCAACGCTGGAAGATCCGCGCCGGTCTGCGTCTACGCGCTGCGGGAAGACGGTTTTGATGGAGCGATCGACCTGGCGCTGATGGGAGCCCCCCCAGCCCTGACGCTCAGTGGAGGACGCATACCTGCCGGATGTGACAGGGTGCGAATGACCCTGGATGCGGCCTTCGAACTTCAGGGAAGCCAGTTCGTCCTTCAGGTTGCTGGCAGCGCGCAAATCGGCGGCAAAATGATTACCGTGCCTGCAATTCCCAGTCAAGACATGATGCAGGCGTTCGCATACCGTCACCTGGTGCCATCTCAGGCAATGGTCGGGCACGTCAATCCCACGCGCCGGTTCGCGCCTCCCATTGCGCTGGCTGGCGCGGGACCGCTTCGCATTCCCGCTGGGGGCAATGCCGCCGTGCACGTGATCATTCCCGCCGGGCCCGCTCTGCAGAGCATTCAGGTTGACCTCAGCGAACCGCCCGATGGGCTTTCGGTGCAGGAGGTCAAGCGGCGGAACAACGGGCTCGAACTCGTAGTCAGGGCGGATGGCGAGAAGCTGAAGACAGGTACGACAGGCAACCTGATCCTCGAGGCCTTCGCCGAAGTGGAGTTGCAGGCCCCCGGCGGCCAAGGCAAGAAGCAGAAACGCCGCTTTTCTCTGGGCTACCTGCCGGCGGTGCCCTTCGAGGTCACCGGCGGATAGACGCATCGCGAGCAATACCATCCAAGCCAACGAGGCGCCCTCGCCCTCATCCGGGACAGAGGGCGCCGCACACATTGGGGGGCTGGCAGCGGGTTCCGAACCCTACCCGGAAACCGTGCCTGCAGCCAATGCGCCACCTGCCGGAGACCGCCGTCCGGCCATCGTTCCCCTCCCATACGAGAAAGCCAACGCTACCCGTCTGCATGCTCTCTCTTTCCATCCAGATTGCGAGAAGTCCCGTTGACTCGGAACCTCATTTGTGCTATATATGTTTTAGACATATAGATGTTCACCAAGAAAATCGGAGGTGGAACCATGAGAAACCGCAATATGTACTACGCAACCGGGTTGCCTGGCTGGTTGAGGTTTGGCTACAGCCCCGGGTGGGGCGGCATGCCTCCGTGCGCCCCGTACTTCATGGGGCAGTCAGCAGCTCAGTCGTGGCCTGTGCAGATGCCGATGGCAGGCCTGGGCTTCTCGCCGGTGGAAGCAGAGCGCAACATGATCGCGATGCAGCTCGAGGCCATCGCGGATCAACTGGCCTTCATCGCGGACAGGCTGGATGCACTGGACAAGGTTGAACAGGACGAGTGAGCGATGCGGGGCCGCAACACGACTGGTCCCGAGAGAGGACGGTAAAACCATGAAAATCGCAGTATCAGCCACAGGAGACAATCTGGAAGCAGCGTCAGATCCGCGTTTCGGACGATGCCGTTACTTCGTGCTCGTGGACAGTGACACGCTGCAGTTCGAGGCGCTGGAGAACACGGCGGCGGCGCAGGGGTCGGGCGCGGGAATTGCGGCCGCCCAGATGGTGGCCGACGCAGGCGCGGAAGCAGTCATCGCCGGGAACTACGGCCCCAACGCTTTCACGGCGCTGTCGCAAGGCGGGATTCAGCTGTACTCCTGGTCCGGCGGGTCTGTCCGTCAGGCGATCGACGCCTACAAGGCCGGGCAGCTGGAGCCGGTTGGGGCCGCAACCACGGCGGCGAAGTCCGGCATGGGCGGCGCACCGGGGATCGGGCAGCCCGGCGGCGGTATGGGCATGGGCGGAGGACGTGGCATGGGCGGAGGGCGTGGCATGGGCGGGGGACGTGGCATGGGCGGAGGCATGGGCGGAGGCATGGGCCGCGGCGGCGCGGGTGGAGGCGGACGCAGGCGGTTCTCCTCACCCGGTGAAGAGCCCGCTGGAATAGACGCTCTGCGCAACACTGTTCGGACGCTACAGGAGCAGGTCTCCGAACTGAGCCGGCGGCTGCCCGGCCGCTCGAACAACTGAACAACACAAACTCCCGCTGCCAACCGCAACGGGAATGCAATCATGAAAGAACGGAGGTGCGTAACAATGCCAGGATTCGATGGCACTGGACCGCGTGGAATGGGACCGATGACCGGTGGCGGCCGGGGTTTCTGTACCGGTTATGCCCAGTCAATGGGCTATCCCAGGTACCCCGTCTATGGCGGGTACCCGATCGCGCCCGGTATGATGCCCAACACCATGCTTCCGAACCCATATCTCCGCCGCGGATTGGGCCTTGGGCCCTGCGGGATGGGCATGGCCTGGGGCCGCGGCCGCGGTATGGGTCGCGGGCGCTGGTAGCAGCGATCCCTTGCATGGGGTGAACTGAAGACGCTGGAGTAGGCGGGGCGCTCGCGGGTAAAACGAGCGCCCCTTCTTCTTCTGTTCGCGCAACCATCGGCCGGTGGCGCAGCAGGCGAGACGCCTGCTCCACGCGGAGGCCTAAGGTCCCCGGATCGCTCACCGGCTCCAGCGCTCGTGGGGCTCCGGCAACTGGGGGAACGCCGCGTGCGGCAGCGTCTGGTACCAGTAGGCGGTGGAGCAAATGTCATCCGTAAGTGGCTGGAACTTTCCGTTGGGCCACCAACCCAGCTCTTGTATGGTCACCTTGAGGTCCTGATCAAATCGGATGGGGTCCATGACGTGCCAGCGGTACAGGCCGTGTTTGGGCACTCGCGTGTCCTCACGCTGCCACAGCGGATAGCCCAGGAAGGCTGTCGAAAATGTGTCGCCGAAGCCCCAGGCACCACCGAAGTAGTCTTCAGTGCCGGTGCCGCAGATTGTGGGGTCATCCCCGTCCCCATCCATGTAGAACTTGATCTCGCCCTCGCCCCACCAGCCGTCGGAAAGCTGGGTCCACGCGAGATAGGTCCCCACGTACTGCCCTTTGCCCCTGACGCCATCCAGAATCACGTGCTCCGGGTACTCCCGGGTCCCCATGGAACGCCGCCACTGGGCGTGGAAGTAAGCAATGTCATCGGGCATCGGCGTCTCTGCGTAGGTGATCTGGTAGAAGAACCCGCCAATGTCCTCCCACCGCTGGTTCTCGACGGTGATGCGAGCGCCTGACTTGAAGGGCATCGGCCAGTAGCTGTTGAAGCCGCCGCTGGGGTTGACTGCGATGGGCAGCGAGTTGATCTTCACCCGCAGGCTGTGGCCACAGCAGAACAGATCACCCAGGGGCACTTCCACCGAAGGCGTGTCGTCTCCGTCCCAGTACATCCGCAGGACGCAGTCCCGGTAAGCCTTCTCGGTGACCGTGATCCAGATATGCTGGATAATCCCAGAGCCTTTGATGTCCGCTAACGTGGCGGTCTCCCCCGCTTTCACAGTGATGCAGGGCCGCACTTTCCAGCCTTTGCCGAGCCAGCCGGCCGGGCCTTCACCGGGCGGCGGGACCTCCCGCGCACCGGCTCCGGGCGAGCCATCAGGGTTCTCCGCGCAAATTGACCGCGTCTTCGCATCCGACAGTTGCCACACTCCGCCAAGACCGAACTGAAAGCTGTGGGGGTTCATAGCTTGTCTCCTTCTACAGGTATTCGCTCGCGAGCCGTAGCTCAATTCTCCGGGACGGTCGCGTCACCTTCAGGTTCTCCGACCTGAGCTGAGCGATAGATCGTCTCCAGTGCATTCCACGCGCCATCACCTTTGCATACCAGGTAGACCGGCTCGCGAGACAAGGGCAGTTTCAGCCTCCCGTCGGTCTTTTCGACGGGCGCCTCGTTGCCCATGAAATCCACGACGGTCAGGCGTCCGGCAAGATCTTCGGACAAGTCCAGGGCAAGAGCCGTCCGCTGGTCATGCCGCGGGAACTCCGCATACTGCACCGCCGTGGCGGAGTCGTCGCCCTCGAAGAAGAAGACCCGCATGGCGTTGCGGTCCAGGCGGGACACGTAGCGCTTGCCGTCAATAACCAGCGCGAGCGCCGCATGGGCGGCGGCAATGGGTTTGTACATCCGTCCTTCATCCCACATGCCGTTGTTCACGGGGCGAATGCCTTCCGTACGCGGCTTGTCGAAGGCCCTGAATCGCCACGGATCCGCCTGGTCGTAGTAGAAAATCCGGTCGATGCCGTTGGCGAGGTTCTCCATGTACGTCCGCACCAGTTCATGGCAGGCATTGCGATAGTGGTACCGCGCATCGCTGTCCAGATAGTCGGCGCGCAGCTGGTCCAGGAAGCTGGTGCTGGGCACGGACTCCTCGGAATTCCAGACGGGCCCGGTGACACCGTACTCGCGTAGAAGTGCGCGGATTTTGGGCATGATCTCCCGCGCATAGTCGGGTTCGAGGTAATGAATGGAGAAACCGTCCATGAACCTGCCGCCACCGGCTTCCAGCATCGCCCGCATCCAGTCCATGGACCGCGGGTGCACCCCGCCGCCTCCCAGTATCATGCAGGTCGGGTCCGCCCCCTTCGCCTCGCGGTGCGCGATCTCAATGAGCTTGGCATACTCCTGAGGCGTGCCGCGCCAGAAGCCGCTGTAATGCGGCTCGTTCCAGACCTCCCAGACATGGATGCTCCCCTTGTAGCGGTTCACCGTCTCCCGCACATACCGGGCGAACTGGTCCCAGTCTTTCGGCGGGCTTGCGATGCGCCGGCCTGTATCACCGGGCGGGGCCGAAGAGGCCCAATCGGGAACATACAGGAACTGACCCAGCGTACTGAAACCGAGGCGGTCCACCAGCGCCTGGGCCTCATCCCCCCAGATCCACTCTTCCGGCCCGTTGGGCTGGATCCGCGTCCACCACGTCCACTGCATCATATTGTGACAGCGCGCCCACTGGATGCCGATCTTCCGGCCCGCCTGCAGGTGCCATTCGAGATTGATGCCATCCATGTGCCCGCCGAAGATGGAGTCTGGATTTCGTGGGCGGTCATACAATTCTCGCGGAACCACGGTGAAGCTGCCGACATCCTCCACCCAGTTCATGGTTCGCGCGCTCACACCCGCATCCAGCGCCACCTTGAAGCAGCCCCGCCGGGTGACGCAAGCCCTCAACTCCAGTTCTCGTGATGCGCCCGGCGCAAGTGTAACCTCCTTTCCCTCCTGAGCGACCTCCCGGCCGCGCACGTCGATCACGCGCCAGCGCAGGGAGAGGTCACGCTGTTCATCCGACGGATTGCGCACGGTCACGGTAAAGCCCGGGGACTCTGCCTCGAAGTACACGTTGTCGGGGGAATCTCCGCGCACTCGCACGACCTCAATCAGTCCCGGATCGCAGCGCTGCGGAAGACTGTCCATGCGCCACTGGGTGGTGTCCAGCTCGTCGCTGAGCGAAATGCCCTGCCAGGCAAGTTGAGTCCCCCAGCCGCTCACCAGGCTGAACTCACCGCCGGGAGCGACCGGGTCGGGGTCCGCAAAGTCTATGAGTTGCTTATCATCCAGGAAGCCCATGACCCGGTTGCCGTGGATCACCAGGCGCATCTCAAACTGCTGGGTATTTCGCACGTACTCCAGCGGGCCGGGCGTCTTCGCAACGGTCTGCCACTCCTTGCCGACCAGCCGCATCAGTGCGAGATGGACGAACTGGCGATTGATCTCCAGACGATAAACTCCGCGCGCGACCAGCCCTGCCCAGTGGCAATTCTGAGCGCCGCGGACTGTGGCGCGGAAGGTGCAGTCTCCGTCGTGGGTTGCATCAAGGCGGATGACGGGGTTTGACCTGTCACTGCGTACTTCCAGCCAACCGTCGCGCACGGTGAACTGGCCGGACTCGAGTTTCAGGCCGGGCACACTCCAGGAGCCGTCAGGGACGGCTTCCAGGTTGCTGCGATAGAGATCACGCGCGAGACAGGATGACGCAAGCGCGAACATACCGAAGACGGGGAGAAGCATCAATCGCGACGGCATTCACGGCCTCCAGAAACAGGGTCAAGGTAGTCGCTTGGTGCCAGCGACCGGCAACAGACGTCGCTCTCAGGTGACCACAGACCGCGTCCGGCAGGACGCCCGGCCGCAGGCCCAAAGCCCCCGGGTTTCAACCCGGGGCACGGACTCGCGCCTACTCAACTGCCTCCAGCGGCCACAGGCGGTAAAGCAAGACCTGCAGATCGCCCGGGAATGGCTGCCCATCGGGGAGCGCAAGCTCCACTCGATTCTCTCCCGGTGCAAGACGCAGGGCCGCTGTATCCAGGGCCACTTTCTCGCCGGGTACCATGCCTCCGGGCCAGAGCGTCGCTCCGTCCGGGCCTGCTACCGTGAATGCCTGTCCCTGGTTCAGACTGATCGGAAGCCTCACTTCGCGGCCGTTCACTCGCAGTACTGGGTTCACAAGGCCACCCGGTTCGGTAAGTTCTGGCAGACCGCGAAGCTCGTCGAACATCACACTCGCTGACGAGTTGGGCGACAGGTTGTTGAAATACAGCACCAGGTATTCTACCTTCGTCAGGTCGAATGGCCCGGTTTTCGGCAGTTCGAAGACAAGCACTCGCCAGCCTTTGAAGTTGACCACCGGCGTGAAGTCCAGATTGCGGCCGGCGCTGTCGCGGAACTGTATGCGCAAGATCTCCTGGTTTGCGTCGCCGTTCACCCATAGCCCGATGCCCTCGAAGCCGGACAGGTCAACGGGCGCCTGGAAACGCTTGCCGATGCCGCCCCAGCCGCCGGGGCCGCCGGAGTTCGTGGCATCATACTTCAGGGAGGCGGAGCCCTGTCGCGCATCGGGCACTACCTCGAAGGACTGGGCCACATCAGCGCGCACCGGACCGTTCTCCGTGAGCTTCTTCTCCCCGCCCTGCACGAACTTCTCGAAATCGTTCCACTCGCTCATCCTGAAAGGTGCGGCGTCGTCGAAGGCCTCGATCGTCACCGCATTCTCATGCTGGTAGTCCTGGCCCGTGCCGCGCGGACGCACGCCCAGGACCAGCTCGACGCCCAGGTCGCAGGGCGTGTCCAGATCGTTCCTGATGGTCCAGACATTGCCCACCCCGTCGAGCAGGTCGAGAAGCCGCGGCTCCTCGTACGCTGCACGGTAGAGCGTCCAGTCTCCATCGCCTTCGCCGAAAAGCCGGAAGTCCTTCTTGGGCTCCCGGAGCTTCGCCCGAATTGCTTCGCCGAAATGCTTCTCAGCCCGACAGCGCTCCCAGCGGCCGATGGTCTCCCACAACTGGCGCGTCTGCGTCAGTCGGTCCATGGCCTCGCGCGAAGTCTCCACAGAAATAGAGCCATCCACACCGAGGGCTTTCGCGCAGACATACTCGATCTGGTCCGGCCGGCAGTCTCTGAACCAGTAGTACCAGCCGATGTCCGCCTTGGTGAGATTGCTCTCCATACCCAGAATGGCCGGCCACCGGTCATCCAGGTAGCCCTTGATGTCCCCGTGGCCGTCTGCCGAGGCGCTCCGCGGCACGATATGCCAGGTGAAGTTGCTGCCCGTCCCGTTGCTGGTCTGGTAGAGGACGTCGCGCCCGAAACCGTCCCAATACCCCTTGTGCAGCTTATTCAGGTAGTACCAGCGGTCGAGGTATGGCTCGATGATCCCGTCGCTGGCGTCGAAGTAAACGAAGTCAAGGTTGCACTCATTGAAAACCCTGGCGAAGTTGCCGGTCATTTCCTCCACGAGAGTGCTGTCGGGGTCCACCAGGAAAAAGCCCCACATGGACAGCAGCCCCTTGACCTCGGCTCCCGCGGGGTGACTGGACGCTTTCGTCCCGAATGCCCCGCGCCGACAGTTGAGCATCCGGTAGGGTGCCCCCGGTTCCACCTGATCAGTGTACTGGATGATCTCATCGCCGATTTGGATGCAAGAGCCGGGGAAGGCTATGCTCCTCGGGCCATTCGGCGGCAGTGGCGGAGCTTCAGCAAGCGCGATCGTGGTCGCTGTCTCATCCAGCGCCTCCGCCAGTGGCGGGCACTTCACCGAAGCCAGGCGCGGATCCGGGACCGGCGTGATGTACGGGTCGCCGGGGCTGATGGACGGACCGAATACATGCACGCCGGCATCCAGACCAGCGGCGTGAATCCGGCGAACCGCTTCCTTCACGTCTTCCAATCCCCGCGGGAAGTTCTTCGTGTTCGTGTCAAAATGCCCATGATTGGCGAGCCACGAGTCTTTCAGGAAGATGATGGTGCCGAATCCGCCGACTTTCGCGTATTCGATGAGCGTGTCGATGTCATCCATCACCACACCCGTTGCGAAAAGATACGACTTGCGGGCGGCATCCGAGACCCGGTTCCATTGGCCGTCCAGCATCGGACAGGGCAGGCCATTCTCACGCTGGGCTTCCATGATCGCTTCGAAGAACGCCTCGCGCGGCGCGGCGGCAAGCGCGAAGGAGGTACCGACCATCCCGTGTTCCCGCGTGCAGATCGAGCGCGGCGCGAAGACCTGAGAACTGCGGGCCTGGGGCTGGTTGAAGGTGTTC
This sequence comes from Armatimonadota bacterium, assembly GCA_013314775.1. NCBI lineage: Bacteria > Bacillati > Armatimonadota > Armatimonadota bacterium. The sequence continues at coordinate 54,117 of JABUFB010000010.1, forward strand.
ACAGTTGTGCCGAACATGCAGGCCCCGAAGCGGTCGTCGAAGGTGCCGTTCAGGGCGAATCCGGTCTTCTCAAGGCGTCTCAGCGGGAACTGAATCTCGAACTGTGAGACGCTCTCCGGCTCAATGGAGACGAGAGTGAACAGCAGGTGGTGACCGCGGACCGAAACGTCCACACTCGCCCTGATGTCCGGATCGATGAAGCCGATCTCCAGCCTGTTGCCCTGAGCGCGCACGGTCCGGGCGGGGATCGTCGCTCCGCTGCGGACTACCTGGAAGACCGGCACCGGGAGGGCCCCGGCATACTGCTCGCCCGACGCAAGATCGGTGAACTCCTTGAGCAGACAGTTGGGGGTGAAGCTCAGCCGGAAGGTCTTCGTCTCGAAGGTCACGTCCGCGCCACCCTGCTCACCTTCCGGCAAGTCAATCGGTTCCACGGACACATCATCCACCTCCACCCAGTGACCGGGCGACGGGTAGATTGCCAGCGCCGAACGCAGATAGCCGTCTCCCGCAGGCATGTACAGGGCGCTGAACTGCCGCCAGCCTCCGGTCGCTTCGCCGGCCATAATGGTCTGGCCGCCGATTGGCGCGTTCTGATAGTACTCGTAGAAATGGACGTTGAAAGGCCCGCCGCGCGCCCAGAGCGTAACCCGGTACCATTTCTCGGCCGCCAGGCCTTGCAGCATGCTGTACAGGTGCGCGGTGCCTTTTTCGGGCGAGGTCAAGCGCACGAAAGACGCGCCGCCATGGGCGCCCTCCGTGCCGATCTCGAAGTGCCCGGTGTACGCGCTGTTCAGCGTCCAATTCTCGGGCAGACGGGGCGGATCGGCAAGCGTCCAGCCGCTGGCCTTGCCCTCCGCATCCAGACCGATGGGGTATAGCTTCTCGAACCCGCCATTGACTACGAGATTCTGCGCTGGAGTGGCTGAAGCAAAGGCGAGCAACAACAGAACGTTGGGAAGGCGAAGCGCGCTCATAGACGGTCCTCCGTGCGGCGATGGATTGCGTTGGCTGGAAGGTTCCCCACGCCCGGCCTTCCGCCCTCCGCTCCCTGGGCCGAGTGAGGCCGGGAGGTCTCGCTCCGTGGACGAGGAACACTTTTGCCGCCCGGGCTTCTTCGGACTGCTCGGCAGACTGTGCGCGAAAGGAGCAAGCCATGCCCGCAACGCCATTCAGGATCGCCGAGGACGCGGTGGACCCCGCCCTCGTCCCAAAGTTCACGGTCTGGACCGGCGCGCAGATACCCGCCATCGGCCTGGGGACCTTCGGCTCCGACCGTTTCTCCGGCGAGCAGATCGCCGAGGCTGTCTTTGGTGCCGCCAGCGTCGGCTACCGGCATTTTGACTGTGCTGCAGTGTACGGCAATGAAGCACTGATAGGCGAAGCGCTTGAGGCCGTCATCAAGGGCGGCGTGCCGCGCGAGGAACTCTGGGTCACCTCCAAACTGTGGAACGACAAGCACGGCGAGGAGGACGTGATCCCGGCTTTCGAGCAGTCACTTGCCGACCTGCGTCTGGACTACCTGGACCTGTATCTGATCCACTGGCCCTTCCCCAACTTCCACCCGCCCGGTTGTGATGTGAGTTCGCGCTCCGCCGATGCGAAACCCTATATCCACGAAAGCTACATGAAGACATGGCGGAAGCTGGAGGAACTCGTGGATCGCGGGCTCGTGAGGCACATCGGCACCTCCAACATGACCGTGCCCAAGTTACGCCTGCTCCTGCGGGATGCGCGCATCAAGCCCGCCTGCAACGAGATGGAACTGCACCCCCATTTCCAACAGCCCGAACTGTTCGAGTACGTAAAGGCCAACGGCATCGTGCCCATCGGCTACTGCCCCATCGGCTCGCCGAATCGTCCGGATCGCGACCGCACACCGGAAGACACCTCGCCCACCGAAGACCCGGTGATTGTCGACATCGCCCAGCAGCACGGTGTGCACCCGGCGGTGATCTGCGTGAAATGGGCCGTCCAGCGCGGGCAGATCCCCATCCCGTTCTCGATCAAGCGCCACCAGTATCTCGCCAGCATCCGGGCGATCTGCGAGGATCCGCTGACGGACCAGGAAATGGCGGCCATCGCGGGCATCGACCGCAACTGCCGGCTGATCAAGGGCCAGGTCTTCCTGTGGAAGGAGGGGCAAGACTGGGAAGACCTCTGGGACCCGGATGGGGAGATCACGCCGCCCTAGCCGGAAGGACTGCCGGCACCTCTGGGGGAAAGTATGGACGAGCCGCTCAGGCCCCGGCCGGAGCGAATTCTTGATTCGCAACGCACTGCATGGAGGAACCAGAACGATGTCTGAGAAGCTCGGATGCGCAATCTGGGGCGCCGGTTGGGTCTCCGGCGAGCACCTGAAGGCCTACGTGAAGCACGCCGACTGCGAAGTCGTTGCCGTTGGTAGCCGCAGAGAGTCCTCGGCGCGCAATGTAGCCGCCGCTGCGGGCCTTGACCCGGATGCAATCAGCGTTTACACGGACTATGACCAGTTGATGGCCGACGATCGGGTGCAGCTTGTGTCCATCTGCACGCCGAATCATCTACACGTTGCCGAGGGCGTCAAGGCGGCTGCCGCAGGCAAACACATGATCATGGAAAAGCCTATGGCCATGAGCGTGGACGGGATCCGCGAGCTCCGCGATGCCGTGCGTGAGAGCGGCGTGAAGAGCCTGGTGAGTTTCGTCCTCCACTGGAACCCGGGCCTGATGAACACCAAGGCGCTGATGGAGGCAGGGGCCATCGGCGATGTGTTCTATGCCGAAGCGGACTACTGGCACGGTGTCAGCGACTGGTACTCGGGCTGGGAGTGGGCGCGGAAGATCGAGACCGGGGGCAGCAGCTTTCTCTTCGGCGGTTGCCATGCGGTGGACGCGATCCGCTGGCTGACCGGGCTGGAGATCGTGGAAGTTGCCGGGTATGCCGGCGGTTGGGACGACCGGTACGAGTACCCGGCTACTGTGGTCGCAGCGGTCAAGTGGAGCAACGGTGCAGTGGGCAAGATCTCCAGTTCCGTGGATTGTGTAATGCCATACCAGTTCAACATTGATATCATGGGTCGGGACGGGTCCATTCGCGGCAATCGCGTGTGGTCAAAGAAACTGCTCCCGGCTGCCAACGGGTGGACCGAAGTGCCCGGCGTGCAGCCCGACAGCGGCGATGTAGAGCATCACCCCTTCGAGGGCGAGATTGACCACATGGTCAATGCCATTCTCACGGACACCCGCCCGTGCCCGGACATCGAGGATGCGGTAAAAACCCACGAGGTCTGCATCGCTGTGGACATGTCCGCGGCCAACGGCGGTGAACCGGTCAGGCTGCCGCTCGTCGGGGATTGAAGGCGCAGATGAGCACACCGAGACTGCGATCAGGGAGCATGATGGTCGGACTGTGTCTGCTCGTGCCGCTGCTTGGGTGGTGCGTTCCCGGTCACTGCTTCAGTCTGGTGGATTTCGACCACGATACAGCAGGCAACAGCATTGTCACGGGCACCCAGATCACGGCCCTGTATGCTCCCTGGGGCCTGAGTTTCGGGAGCGTGGCATCCGGCAACTACGGCGCGCCCGGAACCACGTATGAGGGAGAGAGCATCCTTCCCGGCGGGTACGTGGGCAACAGCGCACATGCCAACCACTGGGTCACTGCGCCCAACGTGGTGAGCTTCCGCTCCTCCATCGGGCGCAACTGGCGCATATTCAGGGACGACTGGGCTTACGGGTACGTGGACTTCCTGAATGCGGGGGTCTGCAATGTCTCCATCGTGGCATCGCTCAACTTCCCCAGCACAGGGCACAATGCCTACGTCGTGGCCTGGTTCGATGACGGCAGCAGCGCGACCGACCTGATGACCGATGGTGAATGGCGCGACACACTCTCCGTCAGCGCCCCCGCCGGCCACTACATCACCCGGTTCGAGTACCACGGGCAGGGCTTTGACAGCCTTCCTGTAGAAACCGGAGCGTATTTTGACAATCTGACTTACCAGACACCAGAACCGGGCAGCCTCGCGCTGGTTGGTGCGGGTCTTGCAGCCCTTGCCCTCATCGCCCGCAGGCACTCAGCCCGCGGCGCAGACACGGGAGCCACAATTAGATGACCCAAGTCGCCCACGACCCGGCACATCTCACCCACGAACGCAACACCCAACTCCTCGAGCGCCTCAAGGCCCGGATGCTCGAAGGCCCGCGCACGCCCACGGGATGGCGGCTGCTCGGTTTCTGTAGAGGCGCACTGGAGAACGAATCGCGACCACTCATCCAGCGCCGAGCAGCCGGCCTCGCGAAAACCCTGGAACTGTACCCCGCCCTGATCGAGGATGACGAGATCATCGTGGGCACTCACCATTTCGGTGAGGAGCCCGGCATTGACGGGTGCATTGACTTTCCGGACATGTACCCGCACCATTTCGCGTCGGCCTTCGACAAGCTGGAAACCGAACTGGCGAAGACCACCCTGTGCGATCGGGCGAAGGCGGAGATCCTCGCCCTGCGCGGCCGCGCTGACCTCTTCTCAATGCCCGGACCGATCCCCCCAAAACCCGAAGAAGTGCGCCTTGCGGAAGAGGCGGGCTGCATCTTCGGCTGGGGCAAATCTCTGAACCACAGCGTGCGGGACTTTGCCAAGGTCCTGCGCGTCGGGTTCGAGGGGATTGAGCGCGAAATCGACGAGCAACTGGCCGGGCTGCGCATTGAAGAGCCCGAAGACCTGGAGCGCGAGGTGTTCCTGCGTGCTGCGAAAACCGTGGCCTGCGCCTGCGCCGGAATCGGCCGCAAGTACGCGCAGAGGGCCCGCGAGCTCGCGACGGCCTGCGACTGCCCGGTGCGCCGCGAGGAGCTCCTGGGCATCGCAGAGGCCTGTGATCAGGTCCCCGCGAAGCCGGCGCGCAATCTCCGAGAGGCCATCCAGGCCCTGTGGTTCGCGCATATCATTACCTGCGCCGAGGACCACATCAACGCCAATTCCATTGGCCGCATCGACCAGATTCTCGGACCTTACTGTCAGGCGGACATTGAGTCCGGGCTGCTGGACGAGACCGGCGCGCTGAACCTGCTCAAGCACCTGTGGCTCAAGCTCTGGCGGGCCTATGATGTCCAGCAGATGCAGGTGGGCGGGCAACTTGCCGACGGTTCGGACGCCACCAACCTGATCAGCCATCTCGCATTGCGGGCCACACGGGAGCTCGGCCTCGTGCGCTGCCTGTCTGTGCGGGTGCATCGGGGGACGCCCGACGCCCTCCTGGATGACGCAGTGGACGTGCTCAGCCGCGGCGGTGGCGTCCCATTCTTCTTCAATGACGAGGCCATCGTGCCCGCGCTTGTGGACAAGGGCATCACCCTCGAAGATGCCCGGAACTACGCCATCATCGGCTGCGTCGAGGTCACGATTCCCGGCCGGGCGTGCCCTCATGCCGTGAGCCACAACACCAACCTCGCCAAGTGCATGGAGCTTGCCCTGCACAATGGCGTCGATGCGCTCACAGGCCTCCAGGTGGGCCCGCGCACCGGCGATCCGGCGGAGTTCACCTGCATCGAGGACCTCTGGGAAGCCTATCGCCTGCAGGCCGAGCACGTGAACCGCGTAGGTGCCTTCATCTCCAACTGCGGCCAACTGGATCAGATCCACACCTGGCCCCAGGTGTACCACTCGATCCTCACCGACGACTGCATCGCCCGCGGGCGCGAGATGAACGCCGGGGGTGCAATCTACAACTACCATTCGGTCTCTGCCATCGGCATCCCAAACGTCGCGGATTCACTCTGGGCCGTAGAGAAACTGGTGTTTCGCGAGGGCGCGCTGACCATGCAGGAACTTGTGGACGCTCTGGATGCCAACTTCGAAGGCTGCGAACCCCTGCGGCTCATGCTGCTCAATCGCGCGGAGAAATACGGGAATGACTGCCCGGAAGTGGACGAATGGGCTGCGCGGGTAGCCGGGCACTATTGCGATCACGTGGGCTCGCTCAGGACGTGGTTCGGCGGCACTTTCCACGCCCATCTGTTCTCGTTTCTGTGGAATGTGAACCCCTGCGGGATGAAAACCGCTGCCCTCCCGGACGGCCGCAAAGCCCACGAGCCACTGGCCTACAGCCTGTCATCCACCGCGGGCCGCGACCGCCAGGGAGTCACCGCATTCTTCAACTCCCTGTCCCGCATTCCCCATGAGAAGGCCGCCGGGAGCAGCTCGGCGATCATCGAACTCGCGCCCTCGTTCTTCGAAGGGGAGGGCCGAGGCAAGTTCATGCAGGTCCTGCGGGCGGCGATCGACGCCGGGGTGGGCCAGATGCAGTTCAACGTGGTCAGCGCCCAACGCCTGCGTCAGGCCCAGGAGGACCCGGAGCATTACGGCAACATCATCGTGCGGGTGTCGGGCTTCAGCCAGGAGTTCCGGCTGGTGGACAAGCCCCTTCAGGACCATATCATCGAGCGCACAAAGCACGAGGGGTGAGGGGGTAGTCAAACACCCCATGCCCTTTGACGAACCGTCATGTGCCGGCCTCGAAAACTCATCGCCAGATGCCGAGGTCGTCGCGCTGGATCTGGACGCAGCTGCCATCGTACACAAAGGGTGCTAACGCACAAAACACCCCGCTCTCTTCGTATGGCTTCCCACAGTCCGGGTCACAGATTCCCGTGACGTTTCCTGCGTCGTCCCAGGTCAGCACCCATGCTCACGCGACCACCGCCTCCTCAAGTGTAACGGCACGTGCGCCTGTTCGAACGTCTACCCCCGCTAACGGATGACCGATCCCAGCCCATCCCAACTGCACGCTTCCCCGATCTCAGGTGCCAACCATGCGAGGCTCTGCAGAGCCCCGAGTGCGTCCATTTTCCTGGGCGCCGCTATCCCGAAACGGACCTAACACGTTCACCCGCGCCCACCCCAGACAGCGCCGTACCGTCTCCAACGTTCGACCACTCCGAATTCCGCCTGGAGTGCCTGGTGCCTCACGGCCGCGTTGAACAACTGCTCGAGCTGCCTATACAGGCGGAAGGTGAAACGGTCACGGTGGTCACGGAAGGGGGCTTGGCCCACTTTCTTCTCAAACAAACGCGCTTCCTCCTCAGTCGGTCCCACGATGAACAACTCAGTTGAGTAGCGTTTCGGTATCTTGAGCAGCCGGTTTAGCCCGTCCGCTATGCGTGTGCTGTGCTCAACTTCAAAGGCGGCAACGGGGAACAGCCCGTCTTCGTCCTCCTCAAGCCACAGCACGTCTATCATGGCAACCTGACTAAGGTTCGAGCTGGAGAACACCGTGCTCACGTCGCGGACGGAAACAATCTTGGAGAGGGGCAGGTCCTGGAAAGTGCGGCTGGTCTGGTCAGACTTGGGCACGAAAGTCTCATATCCGTAGGTGTTACCAAGCGCGACGAGCATTCCCTGAGCGGCGGAGTGGTCCGTGGTGGCATGACTCGCCGATAGTTCTTGTTCGGAAAGGCGAACTTCCTCTTTCGCGACCAATCGGTACCTGCCGCTTCTGGCAGGTGGCACGGGCGCGAATGCACTATATTGGCGCACCACTCGACGGATGGTGTCACGCCAGGTAGGATTGGTCGCCGTCTTGGGGTGTCCCTCCAGTAGTGAGTTGATCTCCGATAGATGAGCTTCGCCCCCCAGCTCCACCAGGGCATCACGTACGACTTCGAACCAGGTCTGTTTTGGGCCATCATTGGTCACCAGTCAGTTCCTCCCTGCGGGGCGGGCCCTCTCCCCCGCTCCCGCCTGATCCTCTCTGCATCCCGTTTTGAGCGGCGATGCAAGGGAATGCCGAGGCCGGTACACCATGCGCCGCCGCCGACAATCAGGATGCCCATGCCGATCAAGGGCATCAGGCCGCCCCAGACAGGGATCGCGGCATAGCCGTCGTTGATCCACCTGTTGCCCATGGCGCCTTCCCGCGCGTCTCACCCACACCATTCCGCGCCGATCCCCCATTCCCTCCCGGCAGGCAATCCACGGACGACGGGTGAGCATACCCTTTGACAAGGCGCACAATCTGAGCCATTATCTACTGAAATTGTCGACTAACCTCTGCGAGGTTTTTCCCATGCGTGTCTATGAGGACAACTCGTACTCAATTGGCAACACTCCTCTTGTGCGGCTCAACAAGCTGACCCGCGGCTGCGGAGCCACGGTTCTCGTCAAGACCGAAGGCCGGAACCCGGCCTACTCGGTGAAATGCCGGGTGGGCGCGTCTATGATCTGGGATGGCGAGGCCCGCGGACTTATCAAGCCCGGCACGCGCATCGTCGAGCCCACCAGCGGCAATACCGGGATCGCTCTGGCGTTCGTCTGCGCAGCCCGGGGCTATGACTGTGTGCTGACCATGCCCGAGACCATGAGCCTCGAGCGCCGCAAAGTGCTCCAGGCCCTGGGGGCTGAGATCGTGCTGACTCCCGGGGCGGAAGGCATGCGCGGGGCGATCAAGCGGGCCGAGGAAATCGTGGCCGAAGACCCCGACCGCCACTATCTGCCCCAACAGTTCAAGAACCCGGCCAATCCGGCGATCCACGAACGCACCACCGGGCCAGAAATCTGGCACGACACCGAAGGCCGCGTGGACGTGGTGGTTTCGTGCGTGGGCACCGGCGGCACAATCACAGGGATTGGCCGGCACCTGAAGAAGATCTCCCACCACCCCGTCACGATGGTGGCCGTTGAGCCGAAGAACAGCCCCGTGATTGCCCAGACGCTCGCGGGTGAAACGCCGGTACCCGGCGCTCATAAGATCCAGGGAATGGGTGCGGGATTCGTCCCTGACGTCCTCGATCTGAGCATCATCGACCGTGTGGAGCACGTGGTGGACGAAGAGGCCTTCGAGACTGCGCGCCGCCTTGCAACCGATGAGGGGATACTATGCGGGATCTCATCGGGCGCCGCTGCGGCTGTTGCGATCCGGCTTGCAGGTATGGAGGAATTCGCGGGGAAAATGATCGTGGCGATCCTTCCCGACCTTGGTGAACGCTACCTCTCGACCGATCTGTTTAAGGTGGCAGCCGACTGAAACGGAGAGCCGACTATGCCGCTGCTATCGCGAAAAGCCACGTATGGACTGCGCGCCATGTGCGCGTTGGCGGACGCTGCCGAGAGGGGGGAAGCGGTGACCATCGCGAGCCTCGCCAACTCCGATGGTCTGCCCCGGAAATACCTGGAACGCATCATCGGCCAACTCGCGGCTGCCGGCTTGATTCGGGGAAAGCCGGGACCCGGCGGAGGCTGCCGCCTGACCGCGCCGGCAGATCAGATCAGCGTCCTGGCGATTGTGGAAGCGCTGGAGGGGCCTACCGCTCCCGCACCGTGTTTCAGTCCAGAATCCGAGGCCAGCGGCGAAGGGTGCGAGGGTTGTCGCGGGCTTACTCGCTGCGCAGTCCACGAACTGCTATCTCGGGTGCAGGCTTCCGTCGACCGCGAGCTCTCGGGCGTCACTCTCGCCCAACTGGCGTCGCGCCAGAGGGAGATGTCGGTGCGACGCGATCAGGCGGGCTAGATCAGCGCAGTGCTGAAGTACCTTTCAGCGCGATCCGGCAAGATCGTGACGATCTTGCGCCCCGGTGGCAGGCGCCGGGACAGTTCCAGCGCCGCCCAGACATTAGCCCCCGATGATGTGCCCACCAGACAGGCCTCCTTGCGGGCAAGCATTCGGGCCGTCTCCACCGCGTCCTCGTCGGTGACCTCGATCACCTGATCCACGTATTTCACGTCCAGCACTGCCGGGATAAACCCGTCGCCGATCCCCTGGATCTGGTGCAGGCCGGGTTCGTGCCCGAGAAGCGCCGATGCATTCGCAGGTTCCACCGCCACGCACAGGACGTGGGGATTGCGCTCCTTCAAGTAGCGCGCCACGCCCTGAAATGTCCCGCCGCTGCCAATTCCCGCCACGAAAGCGTCGACGTGGCCGTCCATTTGCTGCCAGATTTCCGGCGCGGTCTGCCTGTAGTGGATGTCCGGGTTGTGTGGGTTCTCGAACTGCTGGGGCATGAACACGCAGGGGTTTGATTCTGCGATCTCCCGCGCCTTGTCTACTGCGCCCTGGATACTGAGTTCCGCGGGTGTGAGAACCAGCTCGCCGCCAAGCGCGCGGATGAGCTTCTTGCGCTCTTCGCTCATGTTCTCGGGCATCACAATCACCACGCGGTAGCCTTTGTGCACGCCGACCAGGGTGATGCCGATGCCGGTGTTGCCACTGGTGGGCTCGCAGATGATGCACCCCTCTTTCAGCTTCCCCTCCTCCTCAGCCCGGGTGATCATGTTCAGGGCCACGCGGTCTTTCACGCTGCCGCCGGGGTTGAGGAACTCGGCCTTCGCATAGATGTCGATATCGCTGATCCGCGACAGTCGTACCATCGGCGTGTTGCCGATGGTCTGCAGAATGCTGTCAAGCCACATGAGCGGGTACGCCTCCGTGCGGGTGGGGAGCCGGCGGGTCGAACCGAGGCTCGCATGAGTTGCGATGATACTACCGGGCGGCGGCGCGGTCAAATGCGGGGAGGGCCGGATACGCAGAGTCGGGAACTGCAACCCGTTCACGCTATGTAGGGGGCCTGCGCCCATGCCTGAAGTCTCATACTTCGACTGCCACTGCTTCCTCGGGCTGCCGATCAACGTGCCCGGCGACCGACCGCGCGATGTCTCATCTCTGCTGGCCGCGATGGACCATTTCGGAATCACCGAAGCGCTTGTCATCGACCCGATGGCCGCGTACAACGACGTGCGCGCTGGAAACGCGCGCATCGTGGAAATCACGCGCCATCAGCCGCGCCTGCACCCAGCCTGGTGCGCGGTCATGACCCGGAGCCGCGAGACCCCGTCGCCGGGTGAGCTTGTGGGCCGGATGCGCGAGCAAGGCGTGGGTGCTTTGTTCCTGTTCAGCGGGCAGTTCGGCATTCCCTTGGAAGACTGGGCGATCGGCGACCTGGCCGCGGAACTGGAACGTCATCGGGTCCCGCTGTTCATCTGTCCCAACCCCGCGCTGGACCACTCGCCGGATCAAATGGACTGGTCGGGCATGGTCCGCATCTGTCTGGATCACCCAAATCTGCCCGTCATCGCAACCGAATGTCGTATCTACGGTGGCCAGCGCCGCATGTATCAGGCCCTGGCCGCATGCCCGAATCTCAAGGTGGACATGGGCGCTCTGTGGCTCCACAAGCGGGTTGAGTTCATCTGCCGGGAGTTCGGCGCCGACCGGCTCCTGTGGAGTTCCCGCCTCCCGTCACACACCCCGGCCGCGAGCAAGGCGCAGCTGGACTACTCCGACATCGCCGAGGATGATCTGCGGGCAATCGCCGGCGATAACCTGAGACAATTGCTCTCGTGGAACCCAAACATCAGTTTCGCCGAAACGCCCGCATGGCCAGAACCTGTTGACAGCCTGCACCAGATGGCACGCAACCGCAAGCCCCTTGCTGGGCAGGGGTTCGCGGACTGCCACGGACATGTGGGGTGGGGCAGCAGACGGCACGTGATCCAGGATGCGCCCGCGGATGTGGTGGCGGAAATGGATCGGCTTGGGGTGGATATCTGCTGCCTTTTCCCCTTCGCCGGATCACAGCCCGATGAAGCGTTTGGCAATGATACCTGTGCGCGCATGATTCGTCAGTTCCCAGGAAGGTTCGTGGGCTTCACACTGGTCAACCCCAGCCACGGCGAGCAGGACATGATCGCGGAGATGGAGCGCGGCCTTGCCCGGGGGATGCGTGGGATCAAGCTGGCCCCCGGCTTCCAGGGATACCCGGACGAGGGCCCGCTGGTGGACGTGGCCTGCCGGTTCGCCCACGAACATGGCCTGCTCATGCTCCACCATAACTGGGGCTCGGCGCAGCAACTCCGGCGGCTTTGCGAGACGTATCCGAAGGCGGTTCTTTTCACGGGCCATGCAATGGCGCATCTCACCGAGGTCGTCAGGGATTGCCAGAACCTGTTTATCTGCACCTGCCCGTTCCTCGACTGGGGACAGACCGAGCGCTTCGCCAACCTGTATGGTGCGGATCGTCTGCTCTTTGGCTCGGACCTCATGGACCTGCCCATCGCCTGGGGATTGGGGCCGATCCTGTACGCGCGGATCCCGGAAGAGGACAAGCGGCTAATCCTCGGCGGAAATCTGCGACGGATACTGACGGCACGCGGCTTTCTGCCCGAAGGATGACCTGCACTCTTGCCCGCAAGGGCGAAGGTTACGGTATTCCGCGCGGCGAAAGAGCATGGTGGAGGGGCATAGGACAGCCTGCGAGAGGTGAGTGATATGAGACGACGCGAGTTCCTGTCCACGGTCGCAGCAGCGGGGGTCGGCGCGGCAGCGGCCGGCAGCCTTGCGCGTGCCGATGTCGAACCCCAGAAGCGCCTGCCCACCCGACCACTTGGCGATACCGGCAAAGCCCTGTCAATCGTGGGGCTGGGCGGCCTTGTGGTCGCGAAAGTGCCCCAGCAGGAGGCCAACGACATTGTTGCCTGGGCCTGGGACAGGGGGGTCAACTACTACGACGTCGCTCCCACTTACTACGACGCCCAGGACCGCCTCGGGCCGGCTCTCGAACCCTATCGCGAAAAGGCGTTCCTCGCCTGTAAGACAGTTCGCCGCGACGCCGCAGGCGCACTGGCAGAACTGGAAAACAGCCTCAAGGTGCTGCGCACCGATCACTTCGAGCTGTACCAGTTCCACGGGGTAACGAAGACTGAAGAAGTGGACCAGATCATGGCTCCCGGCGGGGCTATGGAGACGTTCCTGAAGGCCCGCGAGCAGGGGAAGATCGGGCTGATCGGCTTCTCGGCGCATTCCATCGAGGCCGCTCTGCTTATGCTGGACCGATTCAACTTCGACACGGTCCTGTTTCCCCTGAACGTGGTCTGCTGGGAGAACGGGGATTTCGGCCCGCAACTCGTGGCCAAGGCGAAGGAGAAGGGCGCGAAACTCCTGGCGATCAAGGCCATGGCGTGGACCCCACTCCAGCCGGGGGAAGAGAAGAAGTACCCGAAGGCCTGGTACCGGCCCAACGACGACCCGTACCTGTCTGGCCTGGCGATCCGCTACACGCTGGACCTGCCGGTCGTGTCCATCGTGCCTCCGGCCGATGACCGGCTGTTCAAGATCGCCGTGGACAAGGCCATGGATTACCGACCGCTGACACAACCTGAGCGCGATCGGCTTATCGCGTCTATCGAGGGCGTAAAACCGATCTTCAGCACCCGGGAGGCTTGAAGCGTTGCCAATGACCTTCCGCGAACGCTTACTTACAGCGCTGAGGGGTGAGCGTCCCGATACCTTCCCGTGGTTTGCGGACCTCACCTACTGGCGCCATGCCAGGCAGGCCGATGGTGATTACCCGCCCGAATACGAGGGCGAGGAGGGATTCATCGCCCTTCATCGGGACTACCACGTAGGGTATTTCCTTGGCTATGCCACGGTTTGGCGCAATACCCTTGACAACGTCACCGTGGAGCATGAGACCCACGACGGGCTCACCACCACGCGGTGGATCACACCGGTGGGCGAAATCTGGGGCCAGACCAGGTACCTGCCCGAAACGTACAGCGGCGCACCCGTGCGCTGGCCGGTGCGCGATCTCGATGACTTGCGGGTGCTGCGATACATTGCCGACGCCACCCGCACCGAAGCGGACCAGAGCCAGTTCCTGGCCCTGCGCGACCTGTGCGGTGACCAGGGGCACCCCACCGTGCTGCCGCCCAGATCGCCGGTCTCGCAGATGCTCGCCCAGTGGACGGGAGCGACCGCGCTGGTGTATCTCGATGCCGACGCTCCCGAGGAACTCAAGGCCACCCTCGATGCTCTGGGCAGGGCCGCCGACGGCGCTTACGCGGCCATAGAGCAGTCGGAGGCGCCCTTCACCGAGCTGCCTGACAATCTCAGCGGGGAAATCATCACCCCGCTGTTCCGGAAGTATCAGTTCGAGTACTACGTGCAGCGCATCGAGAGCCTGCACGCGGCCGGCAAGCTGGTGGGGACCCACCTCGACGGCACCATCCGAGGCATCCTGCCACTGCTCGTCGAGACCGGGCTGGACTACATCGAGTCTATTACGCCCGCTCCAGTGGGTGACGTCCCGGTGGATGAGTTGCGCGAACTTGCCGGGCCCAACGTCGTACTCTTCGGCGGCATGCCCGGCGCCATGTTTGCGCCCCAGTTCCCCCGGGATCAGGTGCGCCGGCATTTCGACAGTATCGTCGAACACCACTGGGAGCATGGGCGCTTCGTGCTGGGGAGCGCCGATCAGATACCGCCGGACGGCGACATGAACCTGGTGCGCGAGGTCGGTTTGTGGTGCGAGGAACTCTGCGGCCGCGGCGCATGAGCCGGGCCGTTTCTGGAGGTCTGATGCAATGAACGGTTGCCCTGTAAGCTTTCTAGCTACATTGATGCTGCTGGCGTGCGCCGGCCTGTCACTGGCGGTGACGGTGAACGTCTCTCCCGACGGGCCGATCAACTCCCTCGAGTCCGCCCGGGACGCCGTGCGTGCGCTCAAGGCTCAGGGGGACCTCACCGAGCCCGTGCGGGTCGTGATCGCCGACGGTACGTACCCGATGACGCAGGCGCTGGAACTCACCCCGGCCGACAGCGGCACTGAAGTCGCGCCGGTGATTTACGAAGCCGCACCGGGGGCCCGGCCGATATTCACCGGAGGCCGCCGCATCACCGGTTTCCAGGCGAATGCTGAGGGACTGTGGGTCGCGAAAGTGCCCGAGGTCGCCTCGGGCGACTGGTACTTCGAGCAGCTGTGGGTCAACGGCAACCGCGCAACCCGTGCGCGCACGCCCAATAGGTTCTACTACTACTCCGCGGGAAAGGTCGCCCACGGTGTGGACCCTCAGACCGGAGAAGTGACGCATCTTGCAAACCGCGCTTTCATCGCCCGCAAGGCCGACATCGCGCCCCTGCTGGATATCCCAAAGGACCGGATCACCGACGTGACCATGATGTGTTACCACTCCTGGGAAGCCTCGCGCCACCGCATCGCCGGCGTGGACCCGCAGACCAATATGCTCGTGGCCACCGGGAACGCGCCGTGGGAGATGGGTTGGTGGGGTGGCCCGCTGCGGTACCACCTTGAGAACTTCCTTGCAGCCCTGGATGAGCCCGGCGAGTGGTTCCTGGACCGCAACGGCACCCTTTACTACATGCCTCTGCCCGGCGAGACCCCGGAGACCGCCGAAGTCTGGGCACCCGTGGCCGAGCAATTCGTCCTCGTCAAGGGCGATCCGAACCTGGGGCTGTTCGTGGAGAACATCACTCTCCGCGGCCTGCGCTTTCTACACGGGCAGTACATCCTGCCTGAGCGCGGTCACGGTGACGGGCAAGCGGCTCAGAGCATCCCTGGAGCGATCACCGCTGATGGTGCCCGCAATTTCCGCATCGAAGACTGCGAGATTGGTCATATCGGCATCTACGGCGTGTGGTTCCGGCAGGCATGTCAGAACTGCGCCATAGTACGCTCATATCTGCATGATCTTGGCGCGGGCGGCATCCGCATTGGTGTGGGCTGGAACGTGCCGCTGGATGACCCGACCACGCACACCGGCTTCTGCGTGGCCGACAACAACATCATCCACAAGGGTGGGCGCATTTTCCCCGGCTGCGTCGGGGTCTGGATCGGTCACAGCGGGAACAACCAGGTCACCCATAATGACATCTCCGACTTGTTCTACACGGGAGTTTCCGTGGGCTGGAGCTGGGGATATCGCCCCACGTTGTCCCACAACAATCACATCGACTTCAACCATATCCACCACATAGGCCAGGGCGTTCTCAGCGATATGGGAGGAGTCTACACCCTGGGGATATCTGACGGTACCACGGTGAATAACAACGTCATCCACCACGTCTACTCTTACGACAAGTATGGCCGCGGCGGCTGGGGCCTGTACAATGACGAGGGCACCAGCAACATCACCATGATGAACAACCTGGTCTACAAGGTGAAGACCGGGACCTATCACCAGCATTACGGCGAGAACAACCGCATCGAGAACAATATCCTCGCCTACTCCATGGACGGACAGCTCCAGCGGTCGCGGGTAGAGGACCACATCTCCTTCATCTTCCGCCACAACATCGTCTACTGGGACGAGGGCGAGTTGTACACCGCCGGTAACTGGCGCGACGAGAATGTGGTCAGTGAGTACAACCTTTACTGGAATGCCTCCGGCGCACCCGTGAAATTCCACGAGTTTACCTTCGAGCAGTGGCAGGAGAAGGGCAAGGAGAAAGGGTCGATTGTCGCTGACCCGAAGTTCGTGGACCCGCAGAACTTTGACTTCCGCCTGCAGCCGGACTCCCCCGCGTTCCAGGTGGGCTTCAAGCCTTTCGACTACAGCCAGGCCGGCGTTTACGGCGATCCGGAATGGAAGGCGCTGGCAGCGAGTTTCGAATACCCGGAAGTGGAGTTCGCACCGCCCCCCCCACTGCCGCCCCCGATGGCCTTCAAGGACGGCTTCGAGTTCACACCGGTGGGTGCGCAGCCGGGCATCGCGAAAGTCCACACCGAGGGCAAAGGCGATGCGGTTGCTGTGACGGACAAAGTGGCCTGCAGCGGCAAGCAAAGCCTGATGGTTCAGGACGCGCCCGGCCTGCAGTTCGGCTTCAACCCCCATTTCTACTACTCGCCAAACCACACGCGGGGCGTGGCAACCTTCAAGTTCGACCTGCGGCTCGAGACAGACGTGACCATGTATGTCGAGTGGCGCGACAACAGCGCACCGTACCGCGTCGGGCCCACATTCTGGATCCGCGGCACCAGGTTGCAGGTGGGCGGGGAGACCTTCCTGGAGCTCCCGAAGGACCAGTGGGTGAACTTCGAGACATCCGCGGGGCTCGGCGAAGACAGCACCGGTACCTGGACGCTGACAGTGACACTCCCGGGTCAGGAGCCGCAGAGGTTCGAGGGCCTGAAGTGCCCCAGTGATGGCTGGAAGACCCTGACCTGGCTGGGATTCAGCAGCAGCGCTGACACCACCACCGTCTTCTACGTGGACAATGTCGAGCTGTCGAATACGTGGATGCCCGAGTAGAGGCGCGTATGCTCATGCACTCAGACCGCGCCCAGGCGCGGCGAAGACAGGAGTTGGTTCCCATGTCCGGACTGTCACGCACCACGGCGCTGATGGTTGTGCTGGGTCTTGGCTGCCTGGCGGCCGTCTCAGCCGATCTGAACGTGCCGATCACGAACATGAAGCTGGTGGGTCTGCCGGGCGTGAAAGCCACCGCCGCAGCCGAGTGCCCCGCCGGGGTGGTTTTCTCAGCGGCTTTCGCCAAGACCACCGAAGAGCGCCGCCTCCTGGCAATCAGCGGAGTGGCTGACGGCGACGCATCCGGCGCCAAGGCGCTCGCCGTGAAGCTGCGGTTGAAACTCGCCGAAGGAAACGCGCCACGCCTCGCCGTGGTGGCCTTCGACGACGACGCCGGAAGCTGGTACAAAGTAAGTGGCCAGCCGGTGCCACTGGACGAAGTCACCGAGAGCCGGGTGTCCATGGCCGCTCTGCGCCAGACTGCCTTCAGCGACAGTGCTGACCCTGCGCCGGACCTGGGCCGACTGGAGCGCCTCTGGTTCGGTCTCGTGCTGGATGGTCCGGCTACCGGTACGCTGGAGATCATGGAAGCGCGTCTCACGGACGAGCCTTACCGCCCTACGAAGCCGCTGCGAGTGACGGGGGATGGCCCCGGCAAGTGGTCGGCCAGCGAGAACGAGGCCGTCACGAGCACCCTCACCACCCCCAACGAGGGCCCGGAAGGCCAGGCGTGCATGAAGTATGAGTTCACAGCGCCCACCGGCAGCCATCGTTGGATGATCCCCTCGACCCCGATTCTGGCCTCCGATCTCGAGGGTTACACGGCCCTCCGGTTCAAGTACCGGGCGGAGCTGCCCGAGGGAATACCCGGACTTCTCGTGGTGGTGCAGGAGCGGGGCGGCGGCGGATGGTTCGCTGATCCTCCCCCGCCGGCCAGCGCGGAATGGCGCGAGGTCACGATCCCGCTGGACACCCTGAAGTTCGCGACCTGGACTAAGGACGACAACGGGAAATTCGATCTGGCGTTGGCAAGCAACGTCCAGATCGGCGCGCATGGCACCCCCAAAGGCGCGGGCGGCCCGAGCCTCATCATGGTTGCCGACGTCGAATTCGTGCCCTGATCAAGTTGCCGGAGACGCGTCTGAATGCCGGGAGTTCAAGGAACACTCAAGATTTGTGTTTGAAGTGCGACTGCAGTGTGATATTATGTGTTGGTGCGACGCTGTCGCGCGCTGCTGGAGAGTGCCGGCCAACGGTCGGCGCCTGTGGCGGCGCTACTCTGTCCGCAGGAGCGTTGAGCCATGAGACTCTGGATCCCCGGTATTCTCGCAATGGTTACGGCAACCTGGGTCGTTGCGGCGCCCGATAGGGGCGTGACCCTGGATCAACGGCAAATGGAGTACGAAGCGGCCATCCAGAATCTGCTGCGGAGTCACTTGATGGTTGGTTACCCGGACCTGTCCGTCCAGCCCGAACTGCCGGTGACGCGGTACGAATGGGCCGCAGTGGCCAGCAGATTGGTCTGGCATTTTGACCTTCCTCTTCCCTCGCGCGGTTACAAACCGCCGGACGTTCCCTGGGACCACTGGGCCGAGGATGCCTGCCGGGTCCTGACCGCAGCGCGACTGTGCCCTGCGCCACCCGGAGTCTATTTCCGGGGCGACCAACTCATCACCCGCGGCGAACTGGCACTCATGGCCTGGAACCTGGTTCGCGCAATCGACGGCATCACGCCGCCTGCCCGGTTGGCTGACATCGACCGACCCTACGAGAAGGCAGCGGCTGAACTCCAGCGCATGGGTATACTTATAGGGTATCCGGATGGCGAGTTGCATCTCGAAGACGCCATGCCGCGCTGGCAAGTGTGCCTGGTGGCGCACCGCATCGTGACCTGTAAGAACCAGTAAACCAGCCCAATATGAGCATGGGACTGATGTCCATGTCGCGCCTCCTGATCGCGGCGCTGTGCGTCATCGCGACCCTCTGCCCCGCGCAACCGGAGGACTGGCCCTCAGCCGGCGAGGTTTCGCGTATCCTCAGCGCGGTGCCCGGTGACCTGCCAACGGTCTCTCTCACCAGCGGCCCGGATTCGTACACGCGCGCTGACGTGGAGAAGGTTGCGGGCCCATTCGCCAAAGAGCTGTTTGCGTATGACTACAACTGGTCGGTGGCGGCCACGTACCGTATCGACGGCAACGAGGTGCGTGCGGAACTGCACCGTTTCGCCACTGAGCTGGACGCATTCGGGGCTCACAGCGCGATCCGCGATCCCAGAGTGCCGGGCCAGGTCATCCCGCTCGATCGCCCCACCAATGTAATCGCCGCCTTCTGGGCGAAGGATGTCCTGCACGTCTGGCGAGGCCCTTTCTTCGCCCGCTTCGTTCCCGTCTCGGTGGGCGACGCCGGACGCAGCGCCGTCTTGCGGCTTGCTCCGGCGGTGCTGAGTAAGCTCCCATCAATGCCGGCCTCGCCGCGCCTGTTCAGCATCCCACCTGACCGCGGGATGGTAGTGGAATCGGTGAAGTACGTGCGCAAGGACGTGCTCGGTCAGCCCGCTCTGCGCAACGCTCTAAGCGCCACTTACGGCCGCCGCCTGCCAGGCAAGATCGACGCTGAGATGCAGCTGTGGTTGATCGACGCGCTCAATGCCAGCGGCGCCTCGCAGGCTTTCGCTACTGTCCGGGGCTATCTCATGCAGGCGGCGATCCCGCGGCCCGTGGGCGCGCTGGGGGAGGAAGCAATCGTCCTGCGCCACCCGAAACATGGGCAGACCTACGTCATGCGCGAGGGCGCGTATGTGGCTGTGCTGGAACAGGTGAAAGACGCACAGGCGGCCGAAGCGGTGCTGCGCACCATCGGCAAGAACGTGCGCACCGGCCAGTAACCGCCTGATCTTACGTTATTCACGAAGCGGCCCCCGAAGATCATCTCCGGGGGCCGTTTTGTGCGCGCCGTCAGTCGGCCATCATCCACCGCACAGCGCCCGTGCCCGCAGGTCTGCGTTACGGTAGACCTCGTCCGCATCCTGCCCCGGGAACTGCCCGTCCTCCATGACCACAGCCCCATCCACCACGGTCATCCGCACATCCGAAGCACCCGCGGAATACACCAGGTGGGAGCATATGTTGTGCACCGGATTCAGGTGTGGCGCGGCGAAGCTCACCAGGGCCAGGTCAGCCCGCTTTCCGGGTTCCAGTGTGCCGACCAGATGATCAATGCCCAGCGCTTTCGCCGCGTCGCGGGTGGCCATTTCCAGAGCGCGCCGGGCAGGAACCACCGTGGGATCGCCCGTGCGACCTTTGTGGATGAGAGCAGCGAGGTGCATTTCCTCGAACATGTCCAGGTTGTTATTCGAAGCCGCGCCGTCGGTCCCGAGCCCGACCACTGCACCCGCTGCCAACAGATCGGGCACGCGGGCGAATCCGCTGCCGAGTTTCATATTGCTGCTTGGGCAGTGCACCACACCTGCCTGCCGCTCAGCGAGTATCTCGATGTCTCTGTCATCCAGCCAGACGCAGTGGGCCAGCGCCGTCTTCACCTGCAGGAAACCGAGGCTGTCCAGATACTGGACGGGGCTCATCCCGTGCTCGCGCTGGGAATCATCGTACTCCCGGCTGGTCTCGGCAACATGAATGTGCAGAGGCAGGTCGTGCGCGATGGCTTCCTGCAGCGCTCTTTCAAGCAGTGGGCGCGGGCAGGTGTAAGGCGCGTGGGGGCCCAGCATGGGATGCAGCCGGCTGTGGCCCTCTTCGCGAATGCTGACCACGAACTCCATAGCCTTCTCCAGCATCCCGAAGGGGTCATCGAGAAAGCCCAGCATCACCCCGGATGGGCAAGCCCGGATCAGGCCATCTTCAGCCGCCTGTGCCGCGGTGCGGTCGAAGTGGTACATGTCATTGAAACAGGTGCAGCCGCCGCGCAGGAGTTCGAGCACACCCAGACGCGTACCCCAGTAGACATCATCGGCAACCAGCTTTTTCTCGGCCGGCCAGATGCGCTCTTCCAGCCACGGCTTGAGCGGCATATCATCGGCGAATCCGCGGAACAGCGTCATCGCAAGATGGGTATGAGCGTTGATAAGCCCGGGCATAACCACACAGCCGGAACCATCGATCACCCGGTCCACGGGGACCTCCGGCGCAGTGGCCGCGCAGCCGGCATAGGTGATCTCTCGCCCATCCCATTGGACCACGCCGCCGGGGACCGGGTCCTGCCCCTCCACCATGGTCAATACGGCAGCGCCCTCAATCCGTACCACTGACATGCTTCAGAATTCCCTCTCGATCATGTACTGGGCCCATCCACCGAGCCAGCGGGTGTACCGGGACTGTGGCAGGCGCGCGAGCGCCGAGTAAGCGGCGTCAATTCGCTCACGGGCCATCGCGGCCACTGCGTCCACCGCGCCCAGACGAACCATGACTTGGGTGGCCCGGGCGACATCCTCCGGCGCCGCTGAAGGATTTCCTACCACCGCATCGAGCACCGCGCGGTCCGCCGGACCGGCGGCTTCGCAGGCCTTGAGCAGAACGGGGGTGCGCTTGCCCTCGAGGATGTCGCTGCCTACCGGCTTACCGAGCTTCTGCTGGTCGCCCACGATACCCAGGATATCGTCCTGCAACTGGAAAGCAATGCCACAGTTCGCGCAGAACTCTCGTAATGCTGATACGTATGGGTGGCCCTCTTCCAGAGTGCCCAGGCCCAGCATGGCGCCGGCTTTCCCGGCGAACTCGTACAATACCCCGGTCTTCAGGTAGAGCATGCGAAGCACGTCGTCCAGCGACACTTCGTCCAGTGGCATGTCCTCGAGCTGCACATCCAGGGTTTCGCCCTCGACCAAGTCGCAGACCACGTTCAGTTCGAGGTCAGCCACAAGGTGCGCGAGCAGGGCCGGGTCCACATTGCGGGTGCGCAGGAAGAGGGTGACACACAGCCCGTGCTGGACATCGCCGGCCAGCATTGCGAGGCTGATGCCGTAATCGAGGGAGTCCGCGCCGACCAGGCCAAGATCGCGCGCTCCCAGTTGGGCGCCCAGGGCATGTCCTGACGGTCCCCCGCGGCGCATGTCGTCATGGTCGATGATGTCGTCGTGAATCAGCGTCCAGGTATGGAACAGTTCAAGGGCCGCCGCGGCCGGCAGCACGTCCTCTTCCCTGCCCCCCACAGCGCCGCAGGCCAGGAGCAGCACCGCAGGGCGCAGCCGCTTACCTCCCCGCGCCAGGTAGGCACGCACGACCTCTCTCAGATGCACGGGCGCCACGCGGTTCATCAGCGCCGGATCGAGCAGCAGCTCGTCCACTCGCGGGGACCATCTATCGAGTGCGGCTAGGAAATCAGCCACATCAGACATATGCTGGACTCCCTGATCCTCGTCCTCCCCGGAGCCCCTCGGGGCGGGGAGATGTGTCAATCCTCGTCCTCGGTCTGCTCCCCGGGATGAGAGCTGCGCCGCAGCATTGCCCCCATCTCATCGTTCGTGGCGGCAGTGAGGGCATTGATATCCCGGGGGCTGAGCAGGTCTACGACGTCCCCCAGCGTGGGGACGCTCACGGGAACGCCGACTTGCTTCGAGAGCAGGCTTGCGAGGGTGAAGGCGCTGTGCGGCTCGCCGTGGGTCACGAAGATCGCGCGCGTATCACGAATGTGCCCGGCCCACTTCAGAAGGTTCTCTTGGTCGGCATGAGCCGACAAGCCCTGCACCTGGCGGATGCGCGCCCGTACACGGTGCCAGCGGCCGAACAGCTTGACCTTCTGCGCCCCACTGAGAATGATGCGCCCCAGGGTGCCTTCGGCCTGGTACCCCACGAAGAGGATCGTGTTGTTCCCTCGCTCCAGGCGCTGGTGGAGATGGTGGCGGATGCGCCCCGCGGTACACATGCCGCTGGCCGCGATGATAATCGCCGGCTCCCGAAGATCGTTCAGCTTCCTGGACTCATCCACCGAGCCGGTGAACTTGAGCGTCGGGAAACTGATCGGGTCGTCACCGCGGGCCAGTAATCCCAGGGTCTCCGTGTCGTAACATTCCTCGTGCTCAGAGAAAACCTCTGTCGCCTTACGGGCCAGTGGGCTGTCCACGAATACGGGAACCCGCGGAATCCGCTCCAGAGCCATCAGGCGGTCCAGACGATAGAGCAGCTCCTGGGTGCGCCCCACAGCAAAGGCAGGTACGATCATCTGGCCCTTCTCGCGCACCATTCTGTTCACAGCTCGCTCCAGGTCCGCGAATATGTCCTGTTCGCTCGGATGCAGCCGGTCGCCGTAGGTGGACTCAAGAACCACGAAATCCGCGGAATCCAGGAGGGTCGGGTCGCGGAGGATCGGCCGGCCGGGACTCCCGACATCGCCCGAGAAGACAATCTTGCGGCTCACGCCGCTCTCGGTCGCCCACACTTCGATGGAAGCTGCCCCGAGAATGTGCCCGGCATCCTGCCAGCGTGCCGACAGGCCCGGGGCCACCTGGACGTCATCCCCGTATGCGAGGGCCTCGAACTGGTCCATGACGCGGTCGACGTCCTCAATCGTGTACAGGGGGGCCGGTGGCGGGGTATTCTGTTGGCCGCGGCGCCATTTGCGCATCTCCCACTGTGCGTCCTCCTCCTGGATATGGGCACTGTCGGCCAGGAGGGCTGCGCACAGGTCGCGCGTCGCGGAAGTCGCGAAAACTCTGCCGCGGAACCCGAGTTTGGATAATCGCGGCAGAAGCCCGCAGTGGTCGATATGGGCGTGGGTAAGCAGGACGAAGTCGATCTCAGACGGGTCGAACGGGAAGCTGGCCTGATCGCGGTTGCGATCCTCGTCCACCCCCTGGTAAAGACCACAGTCCACAAGAACCCGCACGCCAGGCACGGACAGCAGATAGCGCGACCCGGTGACAGTCCGCGCCGCTCCCTGGAACTCGAGCCTCAAGGTAACCGTCTCCCGCTGACGCTGGGGTCAGCTTTCGTTGATGCGGTAGGCCGTGCCCTGCCGGATGCGCCTGTCGTGGCACTCCAGTGTCAGGTCCAGCAGTTCGCGCGGGTCCTCCGAGTAGAAGATCTCGGCGCCCGTGTCCTTGTGAATGTATTTCACGATCTCATGCAGCCGGTCGGATATCCCACCAGTGCCCCTCAGCACACCGATCACATTGCCGTCATCGTATGCGATCGCGAACTCTCCGAGGGTGCCCGAGCGTCCGCCAACGGTGATCACGATATCAGCCGTGCGCACCACCTCGACTTCGCGTCCCATCAGCCCGCTGCCGGTGAATATCAGAGCGTCATACTCCTCATAGGGCGACCGGTAGCGCTCTCGGTGCTCGTCCAGGCACAATGCCGGAGAGATGCCGATGGCAATCGTGCCCTGTTCGGTCGCGCCCTGCACTGCCGCGTGAGGCAGCCCGGGACATGCACCGGTAACGATGATGCAGCCCCGCCTTGCGATCTCTCGACCCAGTTCCCTACTCTTGCTAAGTGCGTGTTCGGGGAGTTCCCCCCCGGCTGATCCAACGACACCGATCTTACGTTTGATAAGAGTGTACCTCCTGGTGCGACGGTAAGCCCAACAGCGCCCATTATAGCAGCTTGGGCGCGGGCTATCAGCCCTGAATCGCGGGATTCCGTCTGGATTGTGGAACCCGGTGACACCCGGATGCGTCAAACAGGTCGGCGCGTGCCAAAGATGTTTGCCAGGGATTGCCGGAACGGATACAATCTGGGCATTCCGCGCCCCCCAGGACACCCGTGGCACCGTCCCGGCCCAAGGACGGCACTTCCATGGGTCCGGCGCGGGATTGCTGGAAGACCACCTTGTGAGAGGGACCCCCATGCGAGATCGGATTCTCTGGACGAATGCGGCAATCATTATCGGGCTCATGGTCTGCCTGGCCGGGTGTGGGGGCGGAGGCGGAGGCGGCAGCACGACCCAGACACCGGTTGCTCCCACCAACCTGCAGTCTCAGGCGGCCACATCAAGCACCATCACCCTCAGTTGGACCGATCGCGCCACCAACGAGACGGGCTATGAGATCCAGCGACGCACAGTCGGGGGAACCTGGATCACCGTGGGACAGACAGCCGCGGGTGCCACACAGTTCGTAGACGCCGGGCTGACGGCCAATACCACCTATGAATACCGCGTGCGCGCACTGGGCACTTCGGGAAACTCCGACTACACGGCCGCTATTACAGCATCCACCACTTCGGGCGAGACGGGCGTTCCCAACGCCCCGTCGGGCCTGCGCGTGACTGCGACCACGAGCACATCAGTGTCCCTGGCCTGGACGGACAACTCCAGCATCGAGACGGGTTTTGAGCTCCAGAGGCGAAGCGGTGGCAGCTTCTCCACCATCGCCACCTTGAGCGCCAATGTGACAACCTACACCGATACGGGCCTGAGTTCGGGCACCGCCTATGAGTATCAGGTCCGCGCTCTTGGAGCCAGCGGGAACTCGGCCTACTCCGCGACGGTCGTTGGTGTCCCCGGCAATACCGGCGGCACGGGGACGGTTACAGGGCGCGTGGCAAGCCTCCTGGGCGCTGTGCCCATATCCGGTGCCCGCGTGAGCATCGGTGGCGCTTTCACCACCACGACGCTGGCGGATGGGACGTACACCATCGCCAACATACCCACCGGAAACTACCAGCTCGAGGCAAGCGCCAGCGGATACCAGACCAACACGGTGCAGATATCGGTCAAAGCCGGCGCTAACAATCTGGGCGACATTCTCCTGACCGCCACCGGCGACGGTCCGCCGCCCCCGCCCATCTTCTGAGCCGGAGCGAGACCAAACAGGTCTGACAAACACACTCGCCGGAACACCGCCCGAAGCATCCGGGCGTAGTTCCGGCGAGTTTCGTCTGCGCCGATTGGCCTTCCGCTACTTCTCCAGCCATACCTTGCAGCTCGCTGCGGCCCGGTCGATCGGCAGCGCGGCCCAAACCTGATAGCGCCCGGCCGAGGGGGCGGTCCAGGTGGTCAGTGCGGAGACCCCGCGTGCCTCGAGACCCGCAACAAAAGCGCCTGGGTCGTCGACGGGGAGGGCCTGGGCACCTTCAATGGATGGCGACAGCGCCGCGCAGAGCTGAGGGGTAACGGTGGAGGGCGAGATGCGCTGCCCATTGGGCCCAATCAGCACGCACTCGGGTCGGCCCGTGGCTTGGTAGAACTCGGGCACGCGCCGCGAGCGGGTGAGATCACAAAGGCAGGCAGTGACGCTCTGCCCAATGGAGAGGTCCACCTGGCGGACATACCACATCCACCGCCAGTCCCGGGCGGTCTCGAGCCATGCCTGCCGTCGTTGATCAAACATATCGCGGCTTACATAGAGCAGCGCGGCGTCGTTCTCCCGCACCGCGTGCAGCATCGCCTCACCCCTCGTGACCTCGTACAACGGTGTGATCCCGTCCACATGGTCGGAATAGAGCAGCAATGTGGACGGATCAGGATCGGGGCTGTCTCCCGCGAACAAGCCAAGCTGGGTGGGCATTCCAGGCGGCCAGAGACGCCCGTCCGGCGCTCGGACGATCCACATTGGCTGCAGACCGGCCGGTTCAGGAGTCGCGGTCAGTTCCACGTAGTGCAGCTTCACAGCGGTGTCAGACAACTCCACCGGCGGAAGGTCCTCGGCGGCGATGCCGGCGATCAGCGGCGCCTGCAGGACAAGATCCCGCGGGGCCGTCGCCGGCGGCGTGGTGGGCGTCTCAGCCAGTGCCCCTGCTGGTTCGCGGGCACCGTCGCCGTCAGGCGTTGGAGCTTTGGGTGGAGCTGTCGCCGCCGCGCCGGGTTCAGTGCTCTCCTCATGGGCGTCCGCGCCGGCCTGTGGAACAACGGGCACCGGCACTTCCGGGGCAGGCGGCGCGGTAACCGGTGCCGGTCGTTCCACCGACGGCACGCTCTCGCCCGGGGCCGCCGGAGGCACCGTGATCGGCACGTAGTCCCCCACTGCAGCCGTGGGCTCTGCAGAACCGCTTGAGCCGCATGAGGCCAGGAGCGGCTTTACCTCCGCCGGCGGGGCTTCCACTATGGGTTCATCGGGTGCCGGACCACC
This sequence comes from Armatimonadota bacterium, assembly GCA_013314775.1. Classification (NCBI taxonomy): domain Bacteria; kingdom Bacillati; phylum Armatimonadota; species Armatimonadota bacterium. Next base: position 81,151 of record JABUFB010000010.1, read on the forward strand.
CGGGATCGGCCTCGCCTTGGGGCGCGTGGGCAGGAGAAGCGTCGACCCACTTCGCTGCGAATCACCGGCGTCCGATTCTGGTCGCCGCGCACTGCGGGCCGTAGGCTCGCGGCCTGAGGCACTGCGGGAAATCAGGGGACGCGAACCAGCGTCGTCCGCGGCTGCCTCGGGCTCATCCACACGTACCGGGGTAATTGGTCTCGGGATGGACGCCCCCGACACAGTTGAGGGAACCACGGAGGGACCGGCAGGGGTAGATGCGACCTCATCGGCCGGACGTGGCATGACCACGGGTTGTGCACCGCCTGACGGCTGCGTGCGCGGGCCCAGTGGCGCGCTCAAAACCGAAGCTGCCGTGGGCGCGGCCGCGTCGGGCGCCGGCCCCGCAGGCTGCGGAGAAGCCGGCGGCACCGTGCCCGTCGCTTCGGGAACCGTTCCCGCAGGAGCCAGGACGGGCGGGAAGAAGGTGACAACACCGGGCCCAGCTTCGGGAATGGTGATCGCGGGACCCACAGGGGCTGCTGCGACCGGCGCCGGAGTAGTTGCCTGCGTCGGCTCCCCCCTTGGCACAATACCGGCCCCTGCGGTCCACGTGGTCGCCGAAATGGCGGGGGCTGGGTCTGTGACGCGCAGAACCAGGGAATCATCGACCACGGCAGGGGTTTCGGGAGCGATCCGGACCGCCAACTCGGGGGCCCCGACGGTCGGCCTCGCCAGAATGCCGGAAGGGGGCGGCGGGCCGGCGGGAGGCGCATCCGCGAGACTTGGGCCGGTGACCACCACCGGCGAGGGCGCGGCTTCCTCAGGAGCAATGGCGTCCACAGCCGGTGTGACCACTGCGGGTACTGGCATGCCCACTGAGGGCGAGCTGGGAGCCGGCGCTGACGGTCCGATGACCGGGGCCACTGGTTCGGGCGATGCTGCCCGTGCCAGGCGCGCGCCACCCGCAGGCTGAGCAGAAGCGCGGTCGGACCGGCTCAGCGCGGAGACGCCAGTGGGCGAAGCAGGTTCAGTCGGCTGCACCGCTCGCGTCTCATCGGCAAGTGGCTCGTCGCCACCCACCCGGGCTGAGACGCGGACGGGGGCGCTGTCGCCCACTGTGACCTGCGCCTCATAGCGGCCAACAGGCAGCGGTTCGCCCAGAGCGATCTCGTAGCGACTCCACGCGGGGCGACCCGCGTTCAGCACCACTTCGTCCGTCTTGAGTGTTCCACCGTTCAGGCTCCAGCGAATCTGAGCCCTAGTTCCCGGCGGGACGTCACCTGCCCGAAACCATACGTAAATCGCCCGGGCGCCTTTGGGGAACCAGGAGGTCGGCGAGATTGGCTGGCCCTTCGGGGTGACCCCATGGCAGACAACAGCGCCTGTGACGGGCTCCGGAGCGGCCTGTCCGAAGCCGGCAGACAGCACCACCACGGCCAGCCCGGCGATGGCGGTCAGCGGCAGTCTCCTCATGCTCTCATCTCCGATTCGCGGCAGACACCGCCTCACGTCCCCGAGTAGCGGAGTCTCATCGGGAGTATTGTAACACGAACCCGAGGCAACCGGGCCGACTCCGTCAGTGTGACCAGTCAGTCTTGCGGCTCCACGGTCCCGTGCTTTGCCTGGCAGCATGGGCAGTAGTAGGTGCTGCGCTGGGCCTGAACCAGTCGCCGGACCACACCCCGGCATCCGCGTCGCAGGCACCTGTCGCCTTCGCGCCCATATACCTGGAGACTGCGCTGGAAGCCTCCCGGTTCCCCGGTTCCGGTGCGATAATCACTGATGGTGGTGCCCCGAGACCGGATCGCCTCCCGGATCACCCACCGAATTGACCGCGCCAGCCGCCGCAGATCCGCCTCCGCCAGGCGATTGCACGGCGTCCGCGGGTCGATACGGGCCCGAGACAGGATTTCGCAGGCGTAGATATTCCCAATACCTGCGATGGCGGTCTGGTCCAGGAGGAACTGCTTCACGCTGACGGTGCGCCGCGAGACAAGGGATGCAAGACTTCGCGCAGTCGGGGGCGACTTGAGCGCATCCGAGCCCAGCCCAACCAGCGTGCGCGCAGTGGTCTCACCACGGGTAGGGATCAATTCCAGCGTGCCAAGCCGCCTCGGGTCCACGTGCAGGAGCAGGCGCCCGTCATCCAGCGCGAATACCGTGCGCGTATGCGGTGGAATGTCCTCGCCAGCAGCTATCGGATACAGTTTGCCGGTCATGCGAAAGTGCACGACCAACGACCAGCCTCCGGTGAAGCGCAGGATAAGGGCCTTCCCGTGCCGGTCGACCTCCAGAAGCTGCGCCCCGGTAAGGGCGTCGCGAAAAGCGCCGGGCGTTGCGCCCACCAGCATTTCCGGCTTGAGCACGCGAACGGACACTACCCGGCATCCGAGGATGCTCTCGGAGAGGTCGCGGCGTACAGTCTCGACTTCAGGGAGTTCGGGCATGATGTGATGGCCCGGTGCAGGCTACTTGCCGTCTTTGCTTTGGTCGCGCAGGCGGCGTCGGAGTCGTGCCTCAATCTTTTCAGGCAACGGGCGGATCTCCAGGGGCTGAGGGTTGTGTGCGGGCGCCCTTTCGGGAATAGGGCCCGTTGCGGTCTGGCGCAACTGGTACATGCGCCCCGGCGGCTTGGGCTCGTACGGCTCCAGCTGCAGCAGATCATGCAAGATACACAGCGCGGCTTCCTTGTCCGGGATTTTCCCCCGGGTGTCGATCTCACCACCACCGGGCTCGTAGGGTGGCAGCGGCGATCCCACACAGGATGGGCACCCTTCTTCGCAACCGCAGCGGGTGATGAGGTCGAGCGCCGCGGTCACCACCTGCTCGACGATCTCGAAGAGGCGCTCCGAGTAACCGACCCCGCCCGGGAAGCGGTCATAGATGAAGATTGCAGGCGAGGACAGGTTGCTCGAGTCCACCACTGAGCCGATGTCCGCCGGGTCGCACATCACGTAAGCCGGGAGCACGCCCGCCATGGCGTTGGAGATGCCCAGAAGCCCCTCGTCCGGGATGCGCCCATACTCGCGCACTTTCTGTAGTACGTGGCGCGGCGGCATGAGCCAGAAGGCCACAGTGTCCAGGTCGATCGGAGGCAGGTCAAGATTGCCGAAACCGATGGAATCGTTCTCGTAGAACTTCACCTTGCGGAACATGTAGACGAGATCGGTGACCTCGGCCGGACCGTTGCCGATCTCGCTGATGCGCCACCGCGAGGTGACCGGCGGCTCGTCCGGGTCATCCACCAGCTTGATCGAGGTCTTGTCCACGGACATCGTAAAGTAGTCGATATCCCGCTTGCGCACATAGGCGATGCGCTGGGTAAGGTTCAGCTCTTCGACGAAGTAAGTCTCGCCATCGTGCATGTAGATGGCTTCGGTATGAAGCTGCGTGAAGGCTCCCCATTCGTCCATCTCGCCAATGACCTTGCCGCTGTCCAGCTCCTGGATCACATAGTTGTGCTCGTCGGCCGACCGCAGGCTGACATCCCCAGCCGGGTACGCCGGACCGCGCCAGAACCAGCGCCCCTTGATCTCCTGTACCTCTCGCCTGTCCTTGAGAATCTGCATGATTCCACCGAGGTACTCTCCGAAGAACTCTACATCATCGCCCGTAACCGGCAGCTCCTGGGTCGCGCAACGTGCATGGCCGTAGAGGATGTAGGGGTTCTCCTGGTCGATAATCGCCTCTTCGTGGGGCTGGTCGAAAAAGTACTCGGGATGCTGCATGAGGTACTGATCGATGGGGTCCTCGCGAGCGATGAGAATCGCGATGGAATCTTCCTGCGTACGCCCGGCGCGCCCTGCTTGCTGCCAAGTGCTCGCGATGGAACCGGGATAGCCCACCATGAGGCAGGCGTCCAGAGAGCCAATATCGATTCCCAGCTCCAAAGCATTGGTCGTCGTCACGCCCATCAATTCGCCTTCGAACAGCCGGCGCTCGATCTCCCGGCGCTCCGAAGGCAGATAACCGCCCCGGTACGCGCGTACCACATTGGCCAGCCGGCGACTGCGGTGCTCCAGTTCATCTTGCACGTATCGGTAGAGGATCTCCGCGGTCGTCCTGGCCCGCACGAAAGCGATGGTCTGTACCCGGTAACGCTCGATGAGCTCGCACATGAGCCATTGAGCTTCACTGTTGGCGCTGCGGCGCGAGAGCCGGGCAGCATCCACATACGGCGGGTTCCACAGCACGAAACGCTTTCGTCCCCGGGGAGATCCGTCGTCGTCCACAAGGCGCATCGGCCTGCCCACGATAGCCTGGGCGTGATCCGCGGGATTGCCGATCGTGGCGCTGCAGCAGATGAATACGGGGTCAGCGCCATAGTGCCGGCAGATTCGCCTGAGCCTGCGGATCACGTTGGCCACGTTACTGCCGAAGATGCCCCGGTACGCATGGACTTCGTCGATAACCACAAAACGCAGCGCCTGCAGGAAATGGGCCCAGCGGGCATGGTTCGGCAGGACGCCACTGTGGAGCATGTCCGGATTGGTGAGAATGACATTGCCCTCATCGCGCAACTGTTTTCGCAGGTCCCGCGGGGTGTCCCCGTCGTAGGTTCCGGCGTGGATGGGCAGATCCGGTTGGGCCTCGCGGTAGCGCTTCAGGGTCTTCAGTTGATCCTGTGCAAGGGCTTTCGTGGGGAACAGGTAGAGCGCTCTCGCGGTCGGGTCCTCAATAAGCGCCTCGAGCACCGGGACGTTGTAGCAGAGCGTCTTTCCGCTGGCCGTGGATGTTACGACGACGAAGCTCTCGCCCTGTCGGGCAGCAGTCACCGCGGCGGCCTGATGGGTGTAAAGACGCTGGATACCCTCGGTCGCGAGAGCTGTTGCGACTGGCTCGGGAAGAGGCGGGGCAAGGTCGGCGAACCGCGCCTCCCGGGCGGGCAACTGCTGCACCCACACGATCTGGTTGCCGTAATGCCGACTGCTGCGTATTTCGGACAGGAAGCGTTCGACGTCCAAGTGCTGCGATTCTCCTTGCCCTGCCGCGCCGGGCGGGCTGTTTTCGGGCGTTGTCGTCGTTCAGAACGGCTCACGAGCTGCCATTCGCAGGGGGAAACTTGCCTGACACATCCGGCGGCTGCTTCTCATCCAGTGAGGGCTTCCCGCCACGGGCTTCGTCCTCCGCCTTGCGCCTCGCATCCATCATCATCTCGCTCTCGCGGAAGCCGTCATTGAGCCGAGACAAACGGTTCCGGAAAATCACGATGAGCGAGACGGCGGACACCACATAGAGCGGGTATCGATAGAACGGGGGCGCCCAACCCGCGAAGACCACAGGCCACCACAGGAGGATGATTGCGATCATCGTAAGCCATTCCAGCAGTTCGACACGTGTCATTACATGAACCTCGCACCCACCGCCGGGGCAGTTGAAGCACCAAGTTTGTATAAATGGACTATAGATGAATGGGCACAGAGCGTCAACGCCCGCTGAACGGCGGTCAAACGCAGGGCGCGGAGCTCGATCACTGGGATTGAGAAAAGCCGATGGTGGGTAGACTATAAAATTGACGGTACGTCTTGTCGAGCGGTCTTTCACAACTGTGCCGAGCGGGTCCATCCCGTTTTGCCGCGGTCATCTGTCCGCGAAGGTCCGAGGATTGGGGGCTACAGGGATGCAAAAGGACATTCTGCGACTGATGGGCTTGAAGGACATGCGTACTACGCTGTGGACGGCAGTGATCTGCGTGGCACTGGCGATAGTGCTCGCCGCCGTCATCCACTCCCCGGCAGGGCGATGGACCGTTCTCGTGCTGTTTGGGGGCATCGGCGTGGGCGCAGCCATTTCCCTTTTGACCAAGGCGCGGTTCCGCTACCGGGAGCTGTGCAAAGGTCACTGCCCCAACCCGCTGTGCCACGGCGTCGTTGTCCACAGCGAGAATTTCCCGCGCGACGTGGTTGTCTGCCCGGTGTGTGGACGGGTCTGGCCGGCCCTGAGCCACATTGAGTTCAAGGTGACATCGAGACAGTGGTAGCCGCGGCGCGGATACGGGCAGACGGCGGCGTCTTCCAGGCGCCTCTTCATCCGGCTGAGTGGCTCGTCAGGCACCCAGCCCGCAGGATGAGAGGGTTGCCACGAGCTCGGAAATGCTGAAAGGTTTTCTCAGACACGCAGAAGCCCCTTCTGCGAGCAGGCTGGCGGCAATCTCGTTTTCCGCACGCCCGGTGATTATCACCACGGGCGGTGGACTGTCCAGTTCCCGGGCGGCCTCCAGTACCGCTCTGCCCCCGCCGTCCGGCATGAGCAGATCACACAGAACCACGTCAAACTGATCTCGGGCCAGCGCTTGCAGAGCTTCCTGAGTACCACCAACGGACACTACCGTACATCCGCGTTCAGACAGCGCATCAGACAGCAGCTCGCACAGGTCAGGCTCATCATCCGCCAGCAGGACGCGGATTTGCTGGTTTTCCGGCTCAGCGACCGCTGCCTGCGGCGCTGGAGAGGACTCTCCCTCCGTTCCATCTGCTAGCGCCCTGAACCGAAGTTCGAATGTGGTTCCGACTCCGACCTCGCTGTCCACAGCGATCGTACCGCCGTGTGCCTCAACGATCCCGTGTGAGACAGACAGTCCAAGGCCACTCCCTGGCAAATCACCGCCCCCAAGACTGCCCTTGGTGGTGAAGAACGGCTCGAAGATCCGGGGCAGATGTTCGGGTGGGATGCCGATGCCCGTATCGGTGATCCTCACCACGATCTCACTCTCACCCGCTGTGTTCTGTTCGCAGAATGTGCGTAACTCGAGAGAGCCGCCCGCTGGAGTGGCATGGCAGGCGTTGATGATGAGATTGAGAAAGACTTGCTCAAGCTGGCCGATGTCCCCCGCCAGTCGTTCGCGCCCTGTGGTGTATATCCGACGCACCTCAAGCCCGGCATTCTGCAGCTCGCGAGAGGCCATGTTCAACGCCGCATCCAGCGCGTCCTCAACCGCTACCGCGGACTTCTTGGGCACTTGCGGTCGTGCGAAACTGGTGAGGTTCGTGCAGATATCTGCGCCACGTTCCGTCGCTTTGAGGGCCACATCGGCCAGCTTCTCGTACGCAAGAGGGTCCCCCGTCCCGATTGCCAGTTGCGCCCTGCCGCTGATGATCGCCAGCAAATTGTTGAACTCGTGAGCGACCCCCGCCGCAAGCTGACCCACGGCAGAGAGGCGCTGAGCGGCTTCAGCGCGCTTGCGCTCGGTGATATCTTTCACAACAGCAAAGCTGCCGGTGCACCGGCCTTCAGCATCCGTGGTTCGCCCGGCGTGAAAGACCACCGGGATCTGTCGCCCTGAGCGAGACACCAGCGCAAGCTCGAACTCCCGGTGCTCATCGGCGGAGCAGCTCGAGCGGATCCACTCAGCCAGGCATTCGCGGCTGAACTCCTCGCAGTAGCTCAGGGCATCGGCGCCGCGCAGGTCATCTGGTTCAACTTCCAGCATCCTCCCCAAAGCTGGGTTCGCATACTGGATGATGCCTGCGTCATCCATGGCCAGGAGGCCGTCCGCCATGCTCTCAACCAAATTGCGGTATCGAACCTCACTCGCCCGAAGCGCCTCTTCAGTGCGCTTGCGGTCGGTGATGTCTGTGAGGATGCCCAGAGACCCGATATGTTTGCCCGTGACCGGATCAGCCAACCGCGTTGCACTGTCGCTGAGCCACCGGAGCTCACCCCACGCCGTGCGGACCAGATGGTCCACACGGTATCGCGGGATCGCGCCCTCCTTGAACTGTTCCGTGTACTGACGCAGGTCCTGCGGCGCGTCTGGATCGGCGACGCGGGACTCGATGATCATGCTCTCGAACTGCCCGGGACTTAGCTTGTTGGCAGGGATCCCGATAAGTGCCGCGATGCCTTCGCCGATGAAGTCGTAGCGTTTGTCGGAAAAGCTCCTGCGGTAGGGTACACCGTGGGCCGCCTCGATCGCCAGACGATGCAGTCGCTCGGACTGAGCAACCATCTCCTGGGCGTCGTGCTGGGCCGTGACGTCACGGAAGACCCCGCCGACTATGGGGCCTGCGGCGGTCTCCAGACGAAAAGGCGTCTCATGGATGACTCGGCGCTTCCCCTTGACCTCGACGACTCGCTCCCGGCGTCCGTTGGGTCGCTGCTGCAGTTCGCCGGTCTGCAGGTAGCGCTCGACGGAACGCCTGAGCCGCTCCTCATAGCCTTCGGTCCGCTGTTCGGGGTGCATCAGGCGCGCCTGAACCTCCCACACCGGGCGTCCGATGACCTCGTCAGGCCGGAATCCCAACGTCCGCTCCGCAGCCGGATTCCACATCACGATGTTCCCATGAACGTCGGAATAAGCGATACCGTCTGAGGTCTCCTCGAAGATGCTCCGGAAGAGGCGCTCACTCTCCTCCAGCGCCTGACTTGCACGCATGCGCTCTGTGATGTCCTGGATGATGCCCAGGGATGCCACCACCGCGCCCGTGCTCGGATCCCTCACCGGGGTGGCGCAGTCGCTGATCCATTTCTCCTCGCCTGTGGGGGTGACAATCCGGTGGTCGACGCGCAGAGTATCCAATTCGCCCCTGCGGAATGCCGCCAGTGTCTCCTCGTAGGGTGCACCTTCAGTGCGGGTTTCCTGGATCATTGCGCGGAAGTGGCGCGGAGTGAACTCGTCCGCCGGGACGCCAAAGAGGTCAACGACGCCATCGCCCACGAAATCATAGACGTCACTATTCAGCGGGAGGCGGTATGGTACGCCCCTACCGGCCCGGATCGCCTCGCGGTACAGGCGCTCAGATTCGACCAGCGCGTCCTCCGCGTCGCGGCGCGCCAGGATCTGCTCCCACTGCCGTAGCGCGGCCTTAGCGAAGCGGGGGGTCTCCGTGAGCAGTTCGCTGCCTTTGACCCAATAGTCTACGGCGCCGCGCTTCAGAGCGTCGACGGCCACTTCCTCACTGCCCTGACTGCTGATGACCACCAAGGGGGGGCCATACCGGGGATCAGTATCCTGCAGAAGCGCGTCGCCGTCCCCGTCCGGCAAGCGCCAGTCGGCGATGATCAGGTCCGGCGTCTCTCGCGCAAGCGCTTCGCGGGCCTCCGAGAGATTGCTGGCGACGGTCACTCCGAAGGGCTCCGCTGCCCTCTCGAAGGCGTCGCACATCAGCGCGACGTGGGCTTTCTCGTCCTCCACCAGGAGAATGCGCACCGGTTGAAGCGTCATGGTGCCTATCACCTCTGGAACGGGCTCGCCCCGGCCGAGCTGCCCCAGGCTGGTCGGTGTGCAAGACAGCCGTCAGAACCGGCAGGGGGTGTCTCCTAACGGGAATGTAATCCTCTGCCCGGTCCGCTGGGATTCATACACTGCAAGGTTGAACTCCACGGCTCGGCGGGCTTCCGGCCCATCCACCAGCGGGAGCCCGGTCCCTTCGATCCACCTCAGGAAAGCCTCGATCTGGACGGCATGCGCGCCGACGCCGTCAGCCAATCCCGCCGTCGGGTCGGCGGCGGATGTCTCGGTGGGCGCAGCCTGCTGAGCTAGACTTGGTTCACCCTCCACATCCCAGTGCGTAATCTTGTCCGCCTCAATCACCACGTTCCCTCGCGAGCCGTGGACTTCCAGCCGCGTGGCCATACCTTTGTAAGTGAGCGTTGTGCCCTGAAGCAAACCTTGGGCGCCGCTGCGGAACCGGATGACCGCCGAACCAATGTCCTCGGTCTCCATTTCGTGAGCCATGGTTGCGGCATAACCGCTGAGGCTCTCCACTTCACCCATCATCCACAGAAGCAGATCCACCCAGTGCACCGACTGGTTCATGAGCGCTCCGCCACCGTCGAATTCCCAGGTGCCTTGCCAGCGGCCCGTATAGTAGCTCTGCTCGCGCCACCACGGTACGAAGGCGTTACCGTAATAGATCTCTCCCAGCCTGCCCTCCTCGATAGCCTGGTGCAGGGCCTGATAGCTCGCATACGCGCGGAACTGGTGCACTGCCGCAAGCTTGGTTCCGTTCTCGTCGGCAGCTTTGATCATCGCATCGATGTTTGCGAGGGTCACATCGATGGGCTTGGTCACGAAACTGTGCTTGCCGGCCTTTGAGGCCGCGATGCTCGCCACGTGGTGGTGGCTGCTGGGCGTTGTGATATGCACATAATCGATGTCATCTCGCGCCAGCAGATCGTTTAGGTCGGTGTACCAGGCCTCGGCTCCGTGCTTTTCGGCCGCCGCACGCGCCCGATCCTCAATCACGTCACACGTAGCAACCAGGCGCACATTGGGTACACGCTCAAGCGCCTGGAAATGGGTGGGGCTGATGACCCCGCAGCCGATGAGTCCGACGCCGTAAGTCTTCGACATGGGCAAGCTCCTGTGTCTCAATGCGCTAGGCCCGATTCCGGGCGGCTTCTTACTCGAGCGTCGGCAGGGCGGCGAAGCTCTGCGCTTCATCAGTCGTGGCGCAGCTCTGGAAGGACCCGGTGGTCAGCGGCGCCATGCGTTTGATGTGCTCCTCCAGTCGCTGCTTCAGCTCGGCTGCAACTTCGCGGTTGTCCGCCAAGACATTGGTCAACTCTTGTGGATCATTCTCGAGATCGTACAGTTCGAACCGCGCACCGGCATTCTGCGGTGTTTCCGTCCAGGGCTGCACATAGTTCCACTTCGCGGTGCGGATGCATGCGTGGCTCCCGAAGGCGCTGACCACATAGTCGGGAGCATCGCCTTCTCCCTTCGTCTGCGGCCAGATGTCCCGGCCCAGGCAGCGCTCCGGCACGTCGAGCCCCATGATCTTGAGACAGGTCGGCATGATGTCCTGGTGCTGGCAGAACCCGGCCACCCGCTGACCGGCCGCCTCGCCCTTTGGATGCCGAATAAGCAGCGGCAGTCGCGTACACTGGTTGCGCAGGCGGTTGACGCCTTTGTGGATCTCCCCCTGCTCTCCCATCATGCAACCGTGGTCCGACGTGAACACGATCACCGTCTCTTCAAGAATGCCTTTGGCTTCGATGCGATCCAGCAGGTATCCGACCCACTTGTCCACCAGGGTGACTTCGGCGGCGTAGGCAGTCTTTACATTGCGCACCTGCTGCTGTGTCATGTGTTCGGTGGACAGCGGCGGGATACACCCGTCCATGCCCGCGTATTGCGGGTCATACAGCCGCGCGAAATCAAGGGGCGGGTCCCACGGCTCGTGGGGGTCGAAGCAGTCCACGTACATGAAGAAGGGGTTATCCAGGCTGTAGTCGTCCACATACTTTGCGGCCTGGAGCATCACCTTGGCCACGGAGGTGTCGGCGTCTGTTTGCCAGTCTTTGCGGTTATTCAAATGCTGGACGATCCAGGGGCGGTCGCGCATCGGCCCCTCGCCGTATCTGCACTGGTCCAACAGTGCACGGACTCGATTTGGGTCAGTGAGGGCATACGGGTCTCCCTCCTGGCCGCGGATCCAGAACCAGTTGTCATAGCCACGGTGGAAGTTCTTCCCGGGCTTCATCATGTGATACACGTCGGTGACGAAGCACGAGTAGTAATCGTATTGCCGCAGGTGTTCGGACAGGGTGACGTCCTCGTCGAACAGAGGGTGCCAACCGGGGAGCTGCACCATGTCGCTGGCCTGGGCGCGGTAGGTGAAGGGGAAGATCGGGCGTCCGGTCTTGATCACCCGGCGGACAGGGATTGTCGGCAGACCTTCGGCGTAGGCGTCCGTGAACACTGCGCTTTGTGAGGCGAGACGATCGAGGTTCGGCGTCTTGATCCATTCGTTACCGTACGCGCCGAGGTAATCCCAGCGGAACGTGTCGCTGACAATGATGACGAGGTTCAAAGCATCGGCTCCCTTCGTAAATGAACTCGATTGAATTCGCGTCCGGGTCGCGAATCCCCTCTCTGCGCTCTCCTGCCGTTAGTTGATGGGGCCCGGCTCGCCCAGCCAGACCGGCGAAGACCAGGCGATCTCCCCGTCTTCCTGCATCACCCGGACGTAGTAATAACATGGCCCGGCAGGTGGGGTGTTGTCCACGAACCGCATCTCGGTTGCTCGCCCGTCGACGTCACGGGAATGAATGAAAACATTGTTGCGGCAGATCTCGACCTTGTCAATTTCCGCCGGACAGTCCACTCGCACATCCACCGTGACCGGCCGCCCTTCGTGGGCGGGGGCCTTCTCCCCCATCAGGTGCCCGTTGACCCGGACATCAAGGAGTATCTTGGCCGCCGTGGTTCCGTAGGTATGCCGGGCGCGCATGGCATCAAGAATAGCGCCCCGCGTCAGTTCCGGTGCGTAGACCGCGGCTTTGCCGTAGCCGCCACCGTGGTCCGGTGCCGCAATGACGCCGATTACAATGCCACGCGCCCAGGCATCTTGAAGAAACCAGCCTTCGGGAGTGGTGGATCCTGCCATCCTGGGTGCGCCTTTGTACTCGTACGAGCCCCGCGTCTGGAAAATCTCGGCCACCGGCTGGTTCCGTTCGTCAATGAATTCCCAATCGGTGGGGACGTTCCCGGTGTCCGCAAGCTGGTGAGGGATGTGTACATAGCTGGCGTTCTCACGCGCCAGAGCGTCCCACACTTCGATGGGCTTCTTGCGGTCGCGGGCATTGAACCACAGTGGGAAGTAGGGGTCCTCCAGGATCAGGTTCCTGTGTCCGTAGAAACCATAGGGATACTTCTCATCGTACTCTTCGAAGGAGGACGTCCACTCCTCGGCCAGAAAACCGAGGAATCGTCCGACATCGGTGTTTGAGCGCGCCATCTTGCCGGCATGAGACCAGAGGTACGCATTGAGGTTGTACCCGTGATCGGTGATCGCTGCGAAATCGTAGCAGGCAACGTCCCGCATGCTCTGGTAACTCTGGTCCTGGGTCTGGTCTCCGGTCCGATTGCACACCGAGGTGTCACTGTGTTCATGCAGGTCACCGAAGTACAGGTTCAGCCTCTGCCCATTGTAGTCGATGCTCCAGCCTGACCGGTCTTCTCCGCGCTCCCTGCGAATCTCTGCCGCCTGATACGGCTCCTGTGGCGGCGAATAAGGCTCAAGTGCCAGCTGGGCCGGCTGGGGAGCCGACGAGGTATCCAGGGCGGCAGCAAGAATGCGGCTGGTCGCTGACGCCGACTCCTCCGGAGAGTCCCAGGCACTGGGGATATCATCAGCCTGGAACAGTACCACCGCCCTGTCCTCCACGACTGCCAGCTCTGCTCGCCTGCACAGCCCCTTTTGTGCCGACACACGCAGGCGCTGCGTCCATGTCTGTCCGCTGTAGCAGAGCACGGTCACGTCCCAGCCAGCCCGTCCCCGGGGCTCCCGGCAAGTGACCCAGAGGCGACCGGAGGGGTCGATACACGGGGTCACGAACTCCGCTCGGGCCCACAGCGGGGTCTCGCGCAGTCCAATGGGACACCGCAGACCATCAGGGGTAATCAGCCCAATCTGCGAACGCTTCAGGTTCGCGGAACCCACATGGTACTGTGCGGAGCCGGCTACATCCCAGGTCAGCCAGAGCCCCTGCGGGCCACTAACCAGCCGGGGTTCGCGGTCCACAAGGGAACACGTCGTGAGACGCTGCTCGCCCGCGCGCGGATTGCTGCCGTCCCACGCAAACAAGTCGGCATTGCCGTCCCGGAAACCGTGCCAGACCACGTATGGATTCCCATCGGCCTGAAGTGCGAGGGTCGGTGAGTAGTTGTTAGTGCCGGGTGTGGACAGCCGGACAGGCTCGGTCACACTGTCGCCCCGCACCCGCGCCAGATAGACCTGCCGCCGGGACTGGTCGCGGTTGGACTCCCAGGCGACCCAGACGCCATCAGCAGTCACCCCACAGGCGGGCTTTACATCAACAGCCGGATCCGCGGTGACGCGCACAGGCTTCCCCGGGCCACTCTCGTTGAGCGGGGCCGCAAAAACATCCCAGTTCCCATCGATTTCCTGCGCATACGCCAACCAGACCCGCAAGCCGTCCGTGGCCAGTGTGGGCCCAAGGAGGTACCCCTGCGCTCCCTCCACCGGCCACCTCCGCGCCACAGTCAGCGTGCCTGCCACCAGATCGCCCACCGCAGCCTGGAGCGTGTCTCTTCCGTCCCGGAAGGATATCCACGCCATCCAGACCCGCCCGTCACTGGTCACGGCAAGCACAGGTGCGTCGTTGAAACCGGTGCCGCCGGATATTTCGACCGCCGGCGGCGTGTCATACTCGAACAATCGCACGTCGTCGATCCACATCTTCCCGACGGGCTCGCCGTACGATGAGGGGGCCACAATCTCAAGGGTAGTCAACCCCGGCTCCTCGACGCTCACCGGGACGGTGTACTGGGTCCACTTCCCGGGGACGCGCTGCCAGGCATCCACCATGATTCTCTTGCCCGCAGTGGTGCGCCACAGAACCAGTTTCGTCTGGTTGGTAGCGCGGGCCCAGATACTGAACTCATAGAGACGATCGGGACTCATCTCCACCTGGCGCTTGAGCACTCGAGCTTCGCTTGGCTTGGTCACTTCCCCGAACAGGCAGCGTTCGCCGGAATGTGCCTGTTCGACATCCTCGATAAGCACGTGTTCGGGGTGAGGTTCCCAGTTGACGAGGCCCTGTTCAAAACCACCATTGTCGAGGATCTGTCGGCGCTGCCCAGTCTGGGCCGGCGCCGGCAGGGCAAGAACGACGCTGAGTGCCAGGAGCAGGCGGACACGGTGAGCCATGCGCGTGACCTCCGGCGCGGTTGGTGTATCTCTGCCGGTTCGCCCTGAAAGGACTCTATTCCTGCTCAAACCACGGGGGCGTTAGTCGAGCACCGGGGCGCAGCTGATACTGAGGGTGTCGTCGGGGCCGCGCTGGACCACGATGTGCTTGCGCCATTCATCGCTCTGCTCAGGGTAATCGGTGCGGAAATGGCCGCCGCGACTTTCGGTGCGCAGAAGGGCCGCCTGAGTGATGAGCCGGGCCGCGCGGATCATCATGGCCGTCTCGACTTCCTCCGGCTTCCCAGCCGCTGAGTGACCAATCTGGCGATGCAAATCCTCCAACTCGCGCCCTGCATGGGCGAGCCCATCACCGTCACGCAGAATACCCACGTAATCCCACATGAGGTCGCGGACGCGGTCTCGCCACGCAGGGTCGGCAACCAGGAGATCATGGGCAGGCATGGATGCGGCCGAGGAGACCTCGGCGTCGGTCAGATCCGGCGCGCCGGCCATGGCTTTCGCCGAACGTGCGCCGAAGACCAGACCATCCAGCAGGGAGTTGGAGGCCAGCCGGTTAGCGCCGTGCACACCGCAGCTGGCTGCCTCTCCGCAGGAATAAAGGCCGGGCAGGGAGGTCTGGCCGTTCACGTCCGATCGGATGCCGCCCATGCAGTAATGCGCGGCCGGGGTCACCGGAATGCGGAATGTGGTCTCATCCCAGATCCCGCGCTCCTTGAGCTCCGCGGTGATGCCCGGGAACCGGGCCTGAATCGCCGCGGCGTCGCCGATGGGGGTCAAGTCCAGGTAGACATGGTCGGCACCGTCACGGTTCATTTCTGAAAGGACCGCGCGGGAAACTTCGTCCCGGGGAGCCAGGTCCTTGAACTCCTTGGAATACCGGACCATGAATGCCTCGCCGGCACGATTGCGCAGCACCGCCCCCTCACCCCGCACGGCTTCGGAAATGAGGAACTTGGGGTATCCGGGCGCCGCCAGCGCGGTAGGGTGGAACTGGACGAACTCCAGGTCCTGCAGGCTTGCACCTGCTGCCCAGGCAACGGCCCAGCCGTCACCCAGGGTCACAGGAGGGTTCGTGGTTACCCTGTACAAGTTCCCCGCCCCTCCGGTAGCCATGAGAGTGCTGCCGCCGAGGATGCGCACGCGCTCGCCCGATACCGAGTCCAGTGTCTCGATGCCTACGCACTTGCCGTGGAGAAGGAGAATCTCGGTGACAAAGGTGTGCTCCAACACCCGAATGTTGGGGGAGTTGATGACCGCCTCTGCCGCCGCGCGCTCCACTTCCGCGCCGGTTGCGTCTCCCTGTGCGTGGATGATCCGGTGGCGGCGGTGAGCGGCCTCGCGGCCCACGATCAGCTTCCCGTCGCGGCTGTCGAACTGCGCTCCGATCCCGATGAGCGCACGGACCGCATCGGGGCCTTCGCGAGTGAGAATCTCCACCGCAGGCCTATCACACAGCCCATCGCCCGCCGCCAGGGTGTCCTGTTTGTGCAGCTCGGGGGAATCCGCGGGCAGCAGGGCCACGGCAATGCCGCCCTGAGCGTATTCGGTGTTGCTTTCGTGCAGGAGGCTCTTCGTGACGAGAGTGACATCGCCGTGGGCACTCAGGTGCCAGGCTGTCCAAAGGCCCGCGATGCCTGAACCGACCACAATGAACCGGCTGCGAATCGTAGTCCTGCCCGGACCAGCTTCAGAGGACCTCATTGGCGCTCCCCGACCGAAAACCCTCAAGGTCGAGGGTAACGTAATTGTAGCCTGCCAGTTTCACGCGGCGAACGATCTCGCCGCGCAAGTGTGGATCTGCCAGCCGCGCAATCTGGTCTGCAGGGACCTCAATGCGCGCTGCCGGGCCGTGATGCCGCACTCGCAGTTGGCCCGGTTGCACCTCGCGCAGGGCTTCCTCCGCCCGCGCTATCTGCTGCAGCACTTCGAGCGTCAACGGTGTGCCGTAAGGCACGCGAGATGCCAGGCAGGCCATAGAGGGCCTGTCCCAGTTTGGCAGCCCGATTTCCCTGGACAATTGGCGGATCTCCCGGCGCGTGAGCCCGACTTCCGCTAGCGGAGCCGCTATCCCCATCTCCGCAGCCGCGCGCTTGCCCGGCCGGAAATCCCCCGCGTCGTCGGCGTTCTCACCGTGGGCGATGTGCGCGATGCCCCGGTCGGCCGCGATCTGTCGCAGGCGACTGAAGATGGCGCGTTTGCAGTGGTAGCAGCGGTCAGGAAGGTTATTGACGACACCTTCATCGGCCAATGGGTCAAGATCGACAAACAGGTGTGGGGCGCCGATGTGGGCCGCCTGCTCGCGGGCAATCGCCATCTCCGATTCGGGGTTGAGAGGTGAGCGAACGGTGACTGCGAGCACTTTCCCAGGCAGCTCTTGAGCGGCAACTGCCAGCAGGAACGAACTGTCAACGCCTCCCGAAAATGCGACGAGGAGGCTACCGCATGCCGACAGCCGCCTGCGCAGGGCATCCATGCGCTCTTCGGTGGTCTGCTCGGTGTCAAACTCTGAGTTAGCCATTGCCCGGGAACGGGAAGAAAATGATGACCGCCATGATTGTGCCAAGCGCCGCGCCAATGACCACTTCTTGCATAGAGTGGATTTTCGCCTGAACCCGGCTTTGCGACACCAGCAGAGCCATCGCGAGCACGAGGCAGGCGACCGACAGGTTGCGGGTCATGATGACCAGGCTGGTGCCGATCAGGAAAGCCAGCGCGGTGTGACCGGAGACCACGCCACCCCTCCAGAAGGTGCCTGACTGGGTCTTCGCCTTGAGCCAGGCGATGATGACGCCCAACAGGATACTGCCGATCAGGACCCCTTGCACCACTCCGAGGTGCGGGGTGGCCATGCTCTCGGGGAGCGAGCGTATGACCCGCCAGAAGGTCTCGCTTGTAGTGATCCCGATGATACCGACCGCGACCGCATAGGCAGCTGCAAGGAGGACCGCGCCGGCTGCGACGTCCTTGGCGATCTTCGCGCTCGGGTCGTAGGTCTTCACGGTCAGGTCAATGGTTCGCTCCAGTGCGGTATTGATCATTTCGGTAATGAGCACCAGAGCGAAGGCGGTCATCAGGTGGAGCAGTTCGTAGGGAGTGACGCCAAATCCCGCCGCCGCCATGAGCACGAGGCTCATGATGGTGACGTGGAACTGCATGTGCTTTTCGGTACGCAGGACGTACGACAGACCATCCCACGCGTAGCGGAAGCTCCTCCAGACCGACTTATATTCACGGGGCGAAGGCGTCGTGCGCTCCAGATTCTCCGGCTTTTTTCTCATGGGTGAATCTGCAGACCCATCCTTTTCATGGTTTCCAGCTGCAAGTCAATCATCCTGCCAAGCTCGTCCTCGGTGGCATCGTCCATCCCTGCCACGTGCAGCAGACCGTGGGAGACCAGCCAGGCTAACTCCGTGGCCGTGTCGTGCCCCGCCGCCTGCGCCTGCCGCCGCGCCGTGGGCAGGGAGATGATGATCTCGCCGCCGGTTTCGTCTTCGTCTCGGTCCGCCTCAAATGAGATAACGTCTGTTGTGCGGTCGCTGTTTCTGAAACGCAGGTTGAGTTCGTGCATGCGCTCGTCGTCCACGATCACCAGGCTGAGAAGGTCCAGGTCGAACCCGATGAGTGCAGCGGTCTCCCGCGCGGCGCGGATCATCACATCGGCGTCGAAGGGCTCAAACTGCAGATTGCGGATCTCGATCTCCACCGGCTACGGGCCTCCCACTTGCCCTAAGGCTGGCGCCCGCCACTGACCGCACTCTCCCGGGGGCGCCCGTTGTGCCTTCCGGATGAGTGGGCGCTCTCGTGCTCACGCAGGACCTGTTCCGGATATTTTACCCGGTGATGGTACATGCTGGCGATAGTGTTCACGAAACTGCGCTTGATGGTGGATAGATCGCGGAAGGACAGGGGGGCCTCGTCGAGCTGGCCATCCTCGATCTTGTGCTTCACCAGGCGCTCCACCATTTCCTCAATCTCATAGCGTGACGGGTTCTCGAGGGTGCGCGCCGCGGCCTCAATCGTATCAGCCAACATGAACAGCGCCGTCTCGCGCGACTGTGGTTTCGGGCCGGGATACCGGAAACTGATCTCTGGGATTGCGTCGGGGTCGTCTGCCTGTTCCTGGGCTCTGCGATAGAAGTACTCCACCAGCGTGGTGCCGTGATGCTCTGTGATGAAAGCCGTGATCTCCGGCGGCAGCCCGTACTCGTGGGCCAGCTCCACGCCCTCACGCACATGGTTGGTGATGATGAGTGCACTCAGGTGTGGCGACAGCCTGTCATGAGGGTTGTCTGTCCCAAGCTGGTTCTCCACAAACATATATGGGCGCTTGAGCTTGCCGATGTCGTGGTACATCGCGGCAACCCGAACCAGGAGCGCATTAGCCCCGATTGCTTCGGCGGCAGGTTCCGCGAGATTTGCCGCCATCAGACTGGACTGGTAGCTGCCGGGAGCCTCGCGGATCAACCTCTGCAGCAGGGGCTCGTGGGGGTTGGCGAGCTCGATCAGGCGGAACTCAGTGGTCACGCCCAGGAGGCGTTCCAGGGCCACTGAAGCGCCCATGGCAAGCAGTGGCGACACCAGGCCCCCGACCGCCGCGATGCCCAGAAGCCGCGGGGTGACGGTGATGCTGAACACTTCGGAGCAGATGAGCATCACCAGGGCCGCCCATGCCGCCATTGCCGGGGCCGCCAGGGCGATCACTCCGCTCTTGCGCCCCGTGCGCGACACCAGGAAAACGCCCACCGTGGTGCACAGGATCAGCACCATGACCATCCGGGTGTCGCCGCCGCTGGCGAGGATCGGCAGAAGCAATCCGCTAAAGATACCCACAGCCATGCCGATCGAGACACCCATCAGCAGGGCCACGATCATCGAGAAGATGATGGCGACCGTCAGGCTTCCCGCCTCGAACCAGGTGGTGGTGCCCAGCGCGCGGAAGGCGAATGTCGTGGCCACTAGCAGCGCGGCCACGGTGACCAGCTGGTCGAAATTGCCCCAGACACGTGTATTGAACCGTCTGATAAACAGGCCCAGAAGGAAGACCATGATCGTCGCCACCGCGAGTACACCGAGGGCTCGCGTGTAGTCGATGGTCTCCTGCATGAGCCCCACGGCCTGGAACGCCGCGATGTGCCGCGGCCGAACTTCCTCGCCCGCCAGGATAATGATATCCCGGGGCTGGATGGGGTGGACGACATCGGCCACGCTGTCTCGCTTCTGCTTGCGAGCCTCTTCCGTGGCGTCACGGTCAAGTATGCGGTTGGGGACGATAACGGCCTGCCCAATCTCTCGGGCCATCGCCGTAAACGGGCTGGTGAGGCGCAAGCCGCCTACAGCTTCAGCGATTCGCTGCCGCGCCTGCTCGAGGTCCGTGGCATTGTCCCGTATCTCGCCGGCCATCTCACGGCGGACCAGGTTCGCCAGACCGTCGTGGACCCTGGCAAGCGCCGCGTCGGACGTCGTCTCGCGGACGGCAAGCGCAAGGGTCTCATCGCTGAGACTGATGTCCAGCGAGTTGCGGAGTTCAGTGACCTTTGCGAGAGGGTCTGCAAGAGCCGGGTTCGCACGCACATCCCGAAAACGGCTGAAGATGTCACTCAGTGCTGTAAGGGCTTTCTCCGTAGCCCCCGGGATCGGGTCATAGATCTCGGGCACGTCCTCGGCGGCATCTGCCCTCAGCCGTTCCATCTCTTCCGGATCCACATAGACGCCGCTGCGGGGTGCCCGGATAGTGCGGTCAGCTCTATCGCCCTCGACGTAATCCAGTTTCTGGGGGAGTATACGTGCCCAGGCAGCGATGAAGACGCATCCCGCCGTAACGAACCCGAGCAGGATGCGGCGCCCGGCTCCACGAGGGAGGGAGACGAGGAGCTTCGACCGGGCTGCCTGTTTCCTACCCCTGGCCTTAGTCTTCATTCGCGATATGTCTCCAGGCACGCAGTGCGACGCGGACAGCCACCACCTTCGCCCCGACTCCGTGCGTGGCTGTAGTGCGCTCCGTCAGCCGCGGCCCTGGGTGACCGCGGAGATTCTCGTCCCGCACGTGACGCGATCTGTGCAAGATTATATGGCCGCCCCGGAGTGGGTGTCAAACGGTCCGCGGACCAGAGGGCCCTAGGGGGACAAGCCCGCAAGGCATGTAACGGACAGGACCGTCGGTTCTGTGAGAAGAGTGCCTGCTGATGCCGAATCGGCGTTCAGCGTGCCCCTGGCCCTGAGCCGCTGCCCCACCAGCCCGCCGGGCAGGCGATTGCTTTTGGTCGGGGGGCGGAAGCCCCCGGATTGCCGCCCCGGGATGCGCCTTGAGCCCCCGGACGGGGCAACAGACGGCCGGCTCCGTCCGGAGCCTGACACGACACGGCACGGCGCGGGCAACGGACGCAGGGCGCACCTCAGGCCGGCATGCATCCCCCGGAACCGATGCTCCTGGTGTAGCGGAGACCGTTGCATTCCAATCGCCCGGATTTTGTGATATGGTGAGTACTCATGGCGCCTCGCAATGGTGGTTTCGGAGAAGCATGGGCAATGCTCCCCGTGGGCCGTACAGGGCGCGCGGCTGCCGTCCTGCTCCTGTCCCTGTCGTTGACCGCGGTCCTGGCCGGGAGCCTCGCAGCGCGATACGGTCCGGGCTGGCCACGCAGGCTATATTGGCCGCGTCCGCCCGGGGTGGTCATCCACCATTCCGCCTCGCCGGGGACCAGGGGTGAAACGTCCATCAGTGCGCAAGACATAGATCGCTGGCATGAAAGCCGGGGCTGGGGCGAAGAGACGCTGGGGCCGAAGTACCACATTGGCTACCACTACGTGATTCTGCCCGGGGGAACGGTCCAGCCCGGCAGGCCCGAATGGATGCGGGGAGCCCACTGCAAGGGTCACAACGACATGCTGGGCATCTGCCTGGTGGGCAATTTCAGTTCCCAAGACAATCCCGGCGGGGCAATGCAACCCGCGAGGCCCACGAAAGAGCAAATGCAGGCGCTGGCGGATCTCCTGAGGAAACTGATGAAGCGCTATGACTTCGGTCCCGAGGCGATCCACCTGCACAGGGACCTCGGGCAGACACAGTGCCCCGGCGACCGGTTCGACGTAAAGGAGCTCGATAGAGCATTACAAGCGGACGAGTGAGTTCTCGGGAGCGCAAGCCGATGAAGGACGCACAAGACATGACCGCGTATGACTGGGCACCCCACATCGCGCCGGGCGTCCGGGCCTTTCGGCCCGGCGCCGTTGTCGCATTGTTCGCACTAATCCTGGGTATAGTCGCCACACTCTACGCCTGGACCAACGGAGAGCGGCTGGCCGAGGAAGCCGCGGCTGAGGCAGCTGATCCCGCCGTGTCCAAGGAGATGTTGATTGACCCTGTACCGACCGGCGCACCTGAGGCGCCGGCCAAGACCGGAGCAAGAACAGGTCTGCCGCACTGACCCGCTGCTGCCGAAACCGCTCCGCCACACCACAGAGCACCACGGGCGATCGCATGAAGCAAGGAGCCGCTCTGCCGCTCCAACCCGGCGCCACCTGGCGGGCCGTCATTCTCGGCCTGCTCCTCATCGTCCCCCAGGCCTATTTCAGCCTGCACGGGTTTACCTGGGGGCAGAGTCACCCCGCAACGGTTTCACTGTACTTCAACGTCGTGGTTACCCTCTTCCTGCTGGCACTGGTGAACATGTTACTGCGCAGGTTCGCACCCCGCCTGGAACTCGGGCGAGGGGAACTCGTGGTCGTATACGGGATGCTGGCGTTGGTGACCGCCCTCTACGGTCACGACCAACTGCACAACATGGTTCCGGTTGTGGCCCACCCCGTGTGGCACGCCACGCCGGAGAACGACTGGGAAGAGCTTTTCGTCAACGAGATCCCCGAATGGCTGACTGTCAAGGATCCGCAGGCCCTGTACGCGTATTTCGACGGCCGCGAGCCTTTCTTCGCGTCGCCCCACTGGCGGCCCTGGGTTATCCCCGCCCTCGCCTGGTCTGGCTTTATGCTGCTCATGACCTGGATCTTCCTGTGCCTGAACACCCTCTTCAGGCGCCAGTGGACGGAGGAATCCAAGCTCTCCTTCCCCATTGTCCAGTTGCCGCTGGAGATCGTCTCGCCGCGTTGCACCCTTTTCCGCAACAGACTCTTCTGGATCGGATTTGGTGTCGCGTTCTTCATTGACGTGGTCAACGGCCTGCACGTCTTGTACCCCACGATCCCTAGCATTCTCGGGGAATACTCCGGGAAATACGATCTCGGCGTTCAACTTCGCACCATGCCCTGGCGGGCCATCGGCTGGACGCCCCTGGGCGCATTCCCCTTCGCCATCGGCCTGGGGTTCTTCATTCCGCTGGACCTGTCCTTCAGCATGTGGTTCTTCTATATCTTCTGGAAGTTTGTGCGCATCTTCACGGCCGGCGTGGGCATCCAGCAGTTGCCCCGGGCGCCCTGGGTAGATGAGCAGAATTTCGCCGGGTATGTGATCCTTGCGCTGGCCTCGGTCTGGACCACCCGCAAGCATCTCGTGGCGGCCCTGCGCAGCGCTCTGGGTGGGGTGCGCATCGATGACCAGGGTGAACCCCTCCCCTATCGATGGGCGCTGTGGGGCGCCATCGCCGGGGTCGTGGGCATCATCGTCTTCTGCATGTACGCGGGGATGAGCTTCTGGGGAATCTGTACCTGGCTGGCGGCGTATCTGCTTATTTCCGTGGGGATCGCGCGTATCCGGGCCGAACTGGGCTCGCCGGTTCATGACCTGCACTTCATGGGACCGGAGGTGGCGCTCATCGAGTCTGCCGGCGTCGATGTCTGGGGTAAGAAGAACCTGGTGATGTACAGTTTTTTCTTCGCCTTCACCCGGGCCCACCGAAGCCACCCCATGCCAACCCAGATCGAGACCATGAAAATGGCGTCCGAGGCCAGGATCAGTCAGCCGGGAGTGTCCGCCGCGCTCATGCTGGCCGCCGGTCTCGGGTTGGTTCTCGGCTGGTACGTAATGCTCGACGCCTACTTCCGCTACGGCGGCCAGCCCTCGTACCCTGGAGTAGGCGCATGGAGCCGTCTGCAGGGATGGCTCGAAGCTCCGGCGGGCACTAACTGGTACGCCGTGGCCGCAATGATCATCGGCGGCCTGGCAACTCTCGGCCTGCAGGTCCTGCGCAGCCACTATGCATGGTTCCCCTTCCATCCCGCGGGCTTCGCGGTGTCCGGAACATGGTCCATGGCGCTGTTTGCGCCGTCGATTCTGGTGAGCTGGCTGGTGAAGTCGGTGATCCTGCGGTATGGGGGCATGTCCTCGTACCGCCCGGCCTCGTTCTTCTTCATGGGGCTCATACTGGGTGAGTTCGTGGTGGGTGCATTCTGGGGAACTTACGGGATCATCACGCACCGGGCGATGTTCAATTTCCTGCCGTAGCGGGCAGGCCAACTCCTGCCGGGGCGCCAATGCAAGAGCCGAACGCCAAACACTTACGGGAAGCCGACGCCCCTCGCCCCGTCACCGCAAGGGCGATTGTGCTGGGCGCATTGCTCATCCCCCCGAACGTACTCTTCATCATCCACGGGCTCTTCTGGGGGCAAAGCCGCCCCACAACCGTCAGCCTGATCTTCAACGTCGTCATCTCCCTGCTGTTGGTCACCCTCGCCAATCACCTGATCCGTCGGGCAAACCCGCGCTGGGCACTGAGTCAAGGCGAACTGCTGGTCATTTACGGGATGCTCAGCGTCGCTTCGGCAACCGCGGGGCTGGACCAGGTCCAGACCATGATGGAGGTGGTGGCACACCCGATCTGGGGCGCAACACCGGAGAACAAGTGGGAAGAGCTGTTCCTGGAGCAGATGCCCACGTGGGTAACCGTCACCGATGAGCGCGCCCTGGAGGCCTACTTCGACAGCCGCCTGCCTCTTTTCGCGACCCCGTACTGGCGGCCGTGGGTGCCCGTGGCCCTGGTCTGGGCGGGTTTCAGTTTCACGCTGTTGTTCGTGATGCTCTGCCTGAACACCCTGTTCCGCAAGCAGTGGACCGACGAGGCGAAACTGAGTTTCCCCATCGTGCAACTCCCCCTGGAGATGACCCGGCCCCGGTCGGCATTGTGGACCAGCGGCCTGTTCTGGATCGGCTTCGGCGTCGCGTTCGCCATCGACGCACTCAATGGGCTGCACTTCCTTTACCCGAAGGTGCCCCACATTCTGGGCGAGTCCAGCTCGGCATGGGACCTGGGGACCCAGATCCGCACCATGCCGTGGCGAGCCATCGGCTGGACGCCCATGCGAGTCTTCCCCTTCGGCATCGGCCTGTCGTTTTTCATCCCCTTGGACCTGTCCTTCAGCCAGTGGTTCTTTTACATCCTGTTCAAGCTCATGCGAGTGGGCTCCGCGGCACTGGGATGGGGAAACCTGCCGAAAGCGCCGTGGATCGACGAGCAGATCCATGCAGGCTATCTGGTGCTGGCAGCGTTCTCCGTATGGTCCACCCGCAAGCACCTGCTTGAGGCAGTGCGCGGGGTCTTCGGCCGCCACCACTTCGACGACCGCAATGAACCGATGCCCTACACGTGGGCGCTGTGGGGAGCCATCGGGGGCTTCGCGCTGCTTATGATCTTCTGCCTGCGGGCGGGGATGACCCTCTGGGCGGCGGGGGCCTTCATGCTCATCTACTTCGGCCTGTCTATCGCCATCGCAAGAATCCGGGCGGAACTTGGCTCGCCGGTGCATGATCTGCACAAGATCGGCCCGGAAGCGGTGCTGACAGATGTGCTGGGGCCGCGCCCCCTTGGCGTCCAGAATCTCATCATGTTCTCGTTTTTCTGGTCCTTCAACCGGGCCCACCGCAGCCACCCGATGCCCCACCAGATCGAGGCCATGAAACTCGCGGATGAAACGAAAACCAGCCAGCGCGGGCTGTCGTGGGCGCTCACGCTGGCCGGTGCACTGGGAATCGCCCTGGGCTGGGGGATCATGCTGGATGCCAACTTCCGCTACGGCGGGCGGTCCTGGAAAGGGCAGGAGGCCTTCGGGCGCCTCCAGGGGTGGCTCACGAGTCCCGGCGACACCAACTGGTACGTGGTCGTTGCGCTTCTGGGAGGCGGTGCCTTTACCTGGTTCCTGGCTGTGATGCGCTCCCAGTTCGCCTGGTGGCCCTTCCACCCGGCAGGCTTCGCGGTTGCAGGCGGGTGGTCCATGGCTCTGTTCGCGCCCTCGATCCTCGCCGCCTGGCTCATCAAATCCATCGTGCTCAGATATGGCGGGATGAGCGCCTTCCGGCCGGCATCCCGCTTCTTCCTGGGCATGATTCTGGGCGAATTCCTGGCAGGCGGCGCCTGGGGCGTGCTGGGAATCCTTATGAAGCGCCCCATGTACAACTTCCTGCCGTAAC
Organism: Armatimonadota bacterium; assembly: GCA_013314775.1. Lineage (NCBI taxonomy): Bacteria > Bacillati > Armatimonadota > Armatimonadota bacterium. The sequence goes on from JABUFB010000010.1 coordinate 107,107, forward strand.
TACCCCCCAGGCACTCTCTCGGTCTTCACAGTACCGTCGGCATACAGGACAACAACGGTCTGCACCTTGGTGCGCGTGCGGCGGATCCGGTCGGGGTTGAAAGGATCTTCTTCATTGTCCGTGATGTAGGACTGGGGAGTGACGGCCACAGCCGGGTTGTTCGTCGGCTTCGACACTCCGGCGAGTTCCGTGAGGGTCGGCGGAGCAGGCGGGGTGTCGTTCTGGGCCTGCGCGGAGGGCATCCACCCATATTGTCCCCAGAGCGCACCCAGAACGAAAACGGCCAGCACGCCAGCGGCGATCAGGACGGATCGAGCAGTCACGAGAAACATCCTCCTCGGGCAGCCCAGGCACAATGAATGCGGCCGTGCCCGGTGGGTTGGCTTCGCTATAATGGACACCCATCGCCCGCGAGGGTTGCGTTGGTCTGCCGCCCTCGTTACCCCATGCGCCGGGGTCCGCCCCCGCTCCGCGCGGCCACCCGGCACCCATGGGAAGGCGCTGCCTCACGCCATCGCCATGACCCGCTCCTTCAATGCCCGGCAGTAGTACTCGTAGTTGCTCCACGACACATCATCCGGCACGAGATGGTCCAGGTCGGGGATGTACCGGCCCTTCTCCACCGCGGGCCAGATCCTGTCCAGTTCCGCATCGATGGCCGCCGGGTCCACCGCAAGCACGCGCTTGTCGATCCCGCCCATCAGCGCCAGTCCCGGGAAACGCTCGCGATAATCGTTCACATCGCACCCCGCCGCGACTTCCATTGGGTACAGGTAGTTCACCCCGGCCTCCATCATCGGCGGGACGATATCGTCGGGCTTGCCATCAGTATCCACGGACAGCAGCGGGATATTGTTCTCGGCCATGAACTCGCCGACCCGGCGGTAGCACGGACCCATGAACTCGCGCCAGTGCGCCGGCGAGATGAGCGGGCCCTGCCGGCCGCACATATCCTCCCAGATATGCACCACATCCACCCGCACCTGCCGGACCACCTGCCGCGCAACGGTTATGAAAATGTCGGTGAGGTGATTCATGATGTCATGCACCAGGTCGGGGGCGTCGTAGAAGGCAACCAGGCACTCCTCGTCGCCCAGAAGCCAGCGCACGCCGCCGAAAACCGTCACGTGCGGATAGTGGCCAAGCTGGATCGGGATGCCCATCTCCTGCCACTTGCGCGCATCCTCCAGCCAGGGCCCCGCGACGCGCGCAGGGTCATTGGGGTCGAGGCGCTCAGATTTGAACTTGCGCCAGTCGTCCCATCCAGACACCGGGAACTTGATGAACTCCGACATGGACTCGCCATGCTTGTAGTCCCGGCGGATGATGCCCCAACTGTCTCTGGTGACGATGTAATCCTCGTCCTCCGAGATCACCTCGCGCTCGAAAGCCGGGCTTGGGCCGAAGTTCACCGGGATCGCGGCCGGCGGGTGGTCTGGCTGCATGAAGGAGCGGTGATCAGTGACGTAGGCGGGCTTGCCCTCCTGCTCCCACCGAGCCCAGGTGCGTCCCCAGGGTGACCAGAAGAGCCAGTACGGCGGCCTGTCCACGGGCTTGCCCAGCATGCAGTTGAGGAACCGTTCGCGGTCGTTCATGGGGTGGGAGTCACCTCTCAGGGGGTGGTCTGAGCCACACTGATGTTCCCTTTGTCAGTGGGAGAAACCTCCGCTGCGAGAAGTTGGTCTACCGGCCCGATGCCAACGTCATCCGCGCTTTCCTACGGTGAGGCGCGCCCAAGGCGTGATATTCTGCACCAACTTCGCTGCAGAACACCGGCGCACAGACACGACGGGGAAACCCAGGCCGGGTCGCGCGCCTGGTGATCCTCAATCTTCCGGCCGTTTGTCGCCTTGTCGTAGGCTTCTCTTGCGCTCAAGAAGGCGCGAGGTGGTGCGTTTCGGCTCGCCGGATGGGCGTGGGCCCGGCTGAGCGGCTGACCGGGGCTCTTCGGGTAAGGCAGATGGCGGCGAAGTGGGTGGCATCGGCGTCTCAGGCGGGACCAGGCCGGGGATGGTCTCCGGCTTCGGCGCTTCCTCGGCTTGCGATTTGCGCGCAAGAAGCCGGTCCATGGTGGCGGTATGCTGGCGCTTCGCACCCCGGTGGGTGGAACGACCGATAGCACCAACGAGAGCCAGGAAGGGCGCCAGGTCTTCACGGGTGATGATCAGCCGGCGCACCGCAACGTCAAGCGGCAGCAACAGCGCGACCGCCCACAGCAGCGCCGCCCAGATGTCATGACTCGTCGTGGGCAGGCGCGAGGGCGGCTCGAACACCCCATCCGGGTTTTCCAGTACGCGCCCGCCGGTCTCCCTCGCAAGACGTCGCAGGAGTGCTTCGTCCGGCTCCGTGTCCGCAAGGTCTGGGGGATACGCCACCGCGAAACCCACTGTGGTGCGGGCCGCGAACCCTCCCGGGCCCTGAGCCGAAACTCCCGCAACGTAGGCGCCGGTGGCTGGCGTTGGCACGTCAACCTCATAACGCCCCGGCCCGGTCTGTTCCAGCAGCATCTCCGCTTCAGACCCATCCGGTCGGCTCACCGCCGCCCGCAGTTCCAGGCCGTTGATCGCCCGCTCCGACGGGTCCAGCGCGTCCACCACCAGCCGCGCGCGGTTTCCCTCGATTTCCACCGACGGCCGCAGGGATGCGTCGGGTTCGCGCCGCAAGCACCAGCGAACCGTCTGGCTCCAGAAGCGCGGGAACTGGGGCCAGTCCAGCCACGCCGCGCTCCATCTGTTCGAGGCGTCTGATGTGAAGGCCACGCTGCGCCCAAGCCCGTACTGCCAATGCGCAAGAAGCGGGTCATCCTTATGGGTAACCAGCGGAACGGAGGCCAAGTCCCGCGAGCTTGTCATCACATAACCCAGCAGTGGCGGAGCGCTCTTCCACGGAAGGCCCGACGTGACCGGGCTTGCATCCCCCAGTCTGGCCTGGAACGGCTCCTCGACGATTGCCGACTTCGCGACGGTCAGCGTCTCGCGGGTGAAGATGCGCTTCAGGTCGTGAGCCGAGCGGGCCAAATAGAACTGCCCTTTCCCCGACGCCGCGACGCCTTTGAGGAAGGGGACGTCCACTCCCTCACCGATTGAGACCGCGGTGGTTGTGATGCGCTTCGCCCGAAGCGCCTTGACCACGTCCATCGCGCCCTCCTGCTGCTCGGAGTCGTTTCCGTCGGCCAGCAGGATGACATGGCGGATCGCCGCCGGGTAGTCCTTCAGCACACCGTACGCGGCCTCCAGCCCGGTGCGCACGTAGATTCCGCCGCCACCCGCCCGCAGCGAGCGGATGTCTGCCTTCACCCCGCTGCCCGACTCGATTCTCCGCAGGGGGCAGACTTGCGTGGGTTCGGTATCCACTGCGATGACCCCAATTGAGTCATAGGGCTGCAGCAACTGCACCACGGCTACCGCGGCTTCGGCGGCAAGCTGGATCTTCTCGACCCCGCCCTCGATCATCCCCATGCTGCCAGATGTATCGACGACGATCACAACCGCCGATGCCGGGAAGACCCGGCGGCGCGAGATGTCCATGGTCACCGGCAATGCTTCCTCGATGGGGGTCTGGAAGTAGCCGCCGGGCCCGAAAGAGTAGTCTCCGCCGATCATACACAGCCCCGCACCCATGTCCCGAACCGAATTGCGCAGAAGCATCATCTGTCGGGATTCCATCTGGTACGCCGGGATGTTGGCCAGGATCACTGCATCATAGCTCTCGATCTCGGCTGGGCTGGTGGGCAGAGCGGAGGCGTTTCCGGTGCGCACGTCGATGCCCTGGACCTCCAGCGCGCGGGCGAGGTACTCCAGGTCCTCGTCCACCGAACCGGCCAGGAGTACCCTTGGGCGCCCGGAGACGCGCACGAAACTGGTGCCCGAATTGTTCTCCTGCAGACCGTCCTCCGGGCTCTCCAGAAGGACATCCACCCGGTGGAAGCCTGGTTCATCCAGCTTGAGGGGGACCCGTACCCCACTGCGACCGGCCGCGAGGGGCGCCTTGTTGCGGGAAACAGGCTTACCGTCCACAAGCACCGTGACGCGACCCGAAACAGGTGAGCGGCTGTCCAGATCAATGGTCACATCGAAGGGCTCGCCCTGCCTGGCATCCGAGGGTGTACGTACCCCACGCACCAGAGCGTCGCGGGTCGCCCTGGTCTTCAGAGGGACCACATCCACAGGCACCCGCCGCGATCTGGCAAGCAGCGCTTCCTGTTCGGCTGCCCCAACGTTCTCATTGCCGTCACTCAGCAAGACAATGCGCCCTGCACGGTCCGGCGGGATGAGCCCCACCGCGAGCCTCAGTACTCTCGCGATATCGGTGTGCCCGGGGTCAGGATTGGATGCAGGCCTCAGTGTGGCTCCGCGCCGCAGCGCCTCAGACTCGACCTGCGCATCGCGCCCGAACATCACCAATGCAGCGCGATCCTGCGGGCGCGATGAGAGCGTGGCCTTGCGGATGAACTCGAGGGCCCGATCGCGCGACTCCGCGGCGACGCTGTGCGAACTGTCCAGCGCAAAGACGACCACGAGGTCCCGGTTCACGCGTACCAGCTGAAGGCCGGCCAGCGCCAGGATCAGCGCGAGCACCAGCAGGCACCGCAGCACCCACGCAGTCCAGGCGCGCAGCCCGGAAAGCGCCGCGAATGACCCGCGCGCAGCCCACCACAGGAGGGCCGCACAGACCGGCAACAGGAGCAGGTACTCGGGACGAGTCGCGGTAATCGACATGTTCAGACCCTGAGGCCTCAAGTCCCTCGGTGATAGATTCGCCACTCGAGCAGCAGCACGACCAACCCCACCAGCGCCAGCCACGGCCACACTCGCCTCTCTCCCACAGGCGAGATGAGGCTGGCGGGCACCTGTTGGCCCGACAACTCCAGCGCCCTCGCAGGCTCCAGATCGGACTCCGTGGGTGACCGAAGATCCACCGCCCAACGACGGATATCTTCACCCACCTGCAGCCGATAGGCGCCCACGAGAGCGGTGTCAGCAACAGTCACCTGCCCCTCGCGCACTTCCAGCTTCCGGGACCTGTTGCCGGGAGCAGTGAGCATCGCGGTGGCCGTGTCCCCCGCAACCGCGAAGCGCAACAGGGTCCCGGGGCGAACCACCCGCGCCTTCTGGCGTGCACCAGGGGCGGTGAGCCAGTTGACCGCGTTGCCGAGGAACACCGGGAAACTCACACGCAGGGGCAGGTCTGAATCCAGCAGACTGAAGCCGACCGAAAGCGCTCGCAAGCCTGCTTCATCCAAAGTAACCAGCACCGGCCGCATCCCGCAACGTGCCAGAACGTCCGCTTCGGCGCAGGGCACCAGTTCCCGACCCACGCTGATGGTGGGCAGCGACAGGTTCACGTGCCGGCACACCGGATGTTCGCGTTCCCACGAGGTGATCTTCGCGGCCTTGTACGCGCTCGCGAGGGTGGCCGGAGCGCCCGGGGCGTCCGCTGAGATCATCAGGTACGCGCCTCGCGAAAGCGCCGCCGGAGGGTCCACGCGGTCGAAGACCACGAGGTCAAACGCGGACGCAGCGGCCGCCTGCTCTTCCGCTGTCAAGGTCGCGGCGCGGTGGACTTCGACCTCGGGCAGTACCAGCAGCCCCTGCTCGAGGAACAGGTTCCCCGGCGTCACCAGCAGCACTTTGAGCCCCGCGGAAGGCCCCCCGAAGGCATGAGCAACATTGTCCACCGCCAGGTCATCCGTCACATCCAGTTCGGCCCGCAGCAGCCCGGGCGACGGCAGCCTCATGCCGAAAGTGAAGACTCGATCCGACGAGGGCGCGAGGGAGACGCGTTCGGCCAGCACCAGCCGGTCTTCGAGAGTGATTGAGACGATACCCTCGCGCGCCGCGCCGTGATTGGCAATGCGCAGGAACGCCTCGTCCTGCCCGCGCGCGGAACGAGAGGCCTCAAAGGCGACGATCGCCGCGTTCTCGTTGCGCTGCCCGACCCGTGAGAACCGTACCCGGGCCGTCCCGGGCACATCATCCAGCGGCGGGAAAGCGCCGTCGCTGATCACGTGGACCTCCGGCTCGGGGCGATTGACGCACAGGCTCTGAGCCAGCAGAAGGGCGTCTCGAATCGCCGCTTCGGCGTGGGTGCATCCAAGGGCCTGCAGTACCCGGTTGGCGGCGCGGCGGTCGCTGGAGAAGGGCAGTGCGACCCAGGCACGGGTGCCTGCAACCACGATGGCACAGGAATCGCCGCGCTCCATGCCATCGACGATCCGCGCAGCCATGCCCCGGGCCTTCGCGAACCGAGAGCCGGGCTCATCCTCCGCGAGCATACTGGCGGAGGCGTCCAGCACGATAACCGTGCTCTTTCCCCCGGCGCGTTTTGCGGTGACCACCGGGTTCGCCAGCGACACGATCACCAGGAGGAGTGCCAGGAGTTGCAGGATCAACAGGAGGTTCTTGCGCAGGCGCTGGAAAGGTGCGTTCGCGGTCACATCCTCAATCGCCTTGCGCCACAGGAACACTGAGGGCACAACCACGTCGCGGCGCTTGAGCTTCAGCAGGTACAGGAGGACAATCAGGCCGGCAAGGGGGATGGCAGCCAGGAGCAGCATCGGAGACAGAAAATGGAACCCGGTCACCGGATCACCTGCAGGCGGCGCAGGTCACGCAGGACCACGTCCTGCTCCGGGGCAGTGGTGAGCCGCAGAAGGTAGGGAAAACCGTAACGGAAGCACGCGCGCCGCACCGACTCGAGGAAGGCATCGCGCTCCTGGACATACCGGCGCATCACCCCGGCGCCCATGGTCAGTTCCCGGGCCGAGTGGGTCTCAGAATCCACCAGCCGCAGGTCCCCCTGGAATCCCGGCGAGTACTCATCAGGACTCATCACCTGCAGCACGCAGGTCTCGCAGCGCGCCGCCGCCAGTTTCGCAAGTGCCGGCTCCCAGCCATCGGTGAGCAGGTCTGAGACCAGAAACACCACACCGGGGGAAGGCGTGGTCGCCAGAAGCCCGTTCACCAGAGCCGGCAGGTTCGTCTCCCCGGAGGGCTCCAGCGAGGCCAGCCACGCGAAAGCCTCCGTAGCCGCAGGGCTCCCGCGCAGGAGGCGAGTGCGCCGGGTTTCCTCGCCCGCTCGGCAGAAGGCTTGCATGCGGTCGGTGGACGAGAGCGCCAGATATCCCAGGGCTGCGCAGATACGGCGGCCCCAGCGGAACTTGTTCGGATTGCCGAAGTTCATGGACTGCGACCCGTCCAGGAGGAGGCTGACGGTCAAGTCCTCTTCCTCGACGAACAGCTTCACGAACATCCGGCTCAGGCGCGCGTAGGCGTTCCAGTCCACATAGCGCAGGTCATCACCCTGGGTGTATGAGCGGAAATCGGCGAACTCAACGGACGCCCCGCGGCGCGGAGACCGGCGCTCACCCCGGGTCTTCCCGGCCTTCACCCGACGCGAGACCACGGCCGCGCGCTCCAGCCGGCGGAGAAACTCGGGCTCGAGGAGATTGGCAGCGGCGACTCGGGCGGATTCTTGAGGCATGCGTGGTCACACCGGGCTCGGGCAGTCGCCCGGGCATTCAGATCGGCAGGTCGCGGCCGGCGCCGGCTTTCACAGCCTCGATCATGTCCTGGATGAGATCATCCGGCGAAACGCCTTCGGCCTGTCCCTCGAAATTGAGCACCAGGCGGTGGCGCAGGGCGGGCAGGGCAGCGGTTTCGATGTCCTCCACTGACACATTGTAGCGCTGGTCCATGAGCGCCCGCACCTTCCCCGCGAGCAACAATGCCTGGGCCCCGCGCGGGCTCGAGCCGTAACGCACGAACTGCTTCACGCGGTCGGTCGCAAGGTCGCTCTCGGGGTGGCTGGACAGGACCAACCGCAGAGCGAAATCCCGCACATGGTGGGCCACCGGAACCGCCCTCACCGTCTTCGACAGCGCCAGCACCTCGGGCCTGGTGGCGACGCGCTCCACCGTGGGCATCATCGCACCGGTGGTGCGGTCCACGATTTCGTGCAGCTCATCCAGACTGGGAAACTTCACCAGCAGCTTGAACAGGAATCGGTCCAACTGGGCTTCGGGCAGAGGGTACGTGCCCTCCATCTCGATGGGATTTTGAGTTGCGAGAACCAGGAAGGGTTCCTCGAGACGCCTCTGCTCGCCCGCAACTGTCACCGAGTGCTCCTGCATTGCCTCCAGCAGCGCCGACTGGGTTTTCGGCGTGGCACGGTTGATCTCATCGGCGAGCACCACGTTCGCGAACACCGGGCCGGGCTGGAACTGGAACTCCCGGCCACCGTCAGGCCGCTCCCACAGAACTGTCGTCCCGGTGATGTCCGCCGGCATGAGGTCCGGGGTGAACTGGATGCGCGCGAACCGCAGGTCCAAGGCACTGGCGAGAGAGTTCACCAGCAGCGTCTTGCCCAGTCCCGGCACGCCCTCGAGCAGCACATGACCGCCGCAGAGGAGGGCGATGAGAGTGTCTGTGACCACATCATCCATGCCCACGATGACCTTGCCGACCTCGCCCCGAAGGGTCTGCACCAGGCGCCGGAACTGCTCCGCCTGCTGGACCGCCTGCTCGTGTGAATCCGCACTGTGTGGGAGCAACTCAGTCCTCCGTTTTGTCCCGTTCGCTTGCTGCGCGGGGCTGTTTCGCACCGTCCTGCAGCGCCCGGAAATAGTCCTTCACGGGCTCGCGGTACCCGGGCGGGACTTCCTCGCGCTCCACGGCTTCCTCGGCGGTCTTCGAATACTCGCCGATCACTTCGTAATACGGGACCTTGCTGGCCGGGGTTGCCCCGGGCGCGCCGCGCTCCTCAATGGACAGCATCTCACCCTCGGGGTCTACATCCACCGGGACCCGCAGCATCTCGCCCTCGGAGGGCGTCTCTCGCGGCGTGTACAGGTTCACCGGCGACGACGGGATCGGACTGCCATCCTGCCCGTGTGAGTCATACCCGGCGCCCTTTCCGGGCATCGTGCCTGTCGCCATTCCCTGCCCCGGTCCGCCGGAGCCTGCCGCACCGCAGCCCTGACCGCCGAAACCGGCGGCCCCACCACCCAGTCACCCTGCGCCGTCCTTCGCCATCTGGGCCATCCGCAGCTTCAGCCTGCCGCTTGAACAGGCTTTCTCGGCCTTCTCAAGGGCCTTCTGCGCCCCTTCCCTGTCCCCCGCCTTCATCTTCTCGACGGCCTCAGAGAGTGCCTTGCCCAGCTCGTCCAGGTTGGTGTCCTTGAGGGCTTCCGCGAGCTTCTCGAGCTGCTTCGCCATCTCCTCAAGGTCCTTCTTCGACATCTTCTGCATTTTCTGTCCCGACTGCTTCGCAAGCTCCGAGAGCTTCTCCATGGCCTCCTGCATGTCCTCATTGGTCATGGCCTTCGCCAGCGCGGCTGCAGTTTCGGGCGATACCGGGATCTGCTGGCCCATGCGCTGGGCTGCCTGACGCAGGGCCTTCGCCGCCTTCGCCAGCTTCTCGGGACTGTCGGCCTCGCGCGCTTCGTCAGCCAGGCGCTCGAGTTCCTTCGCCTGGTCCAGCTTTCCGGCCCCGCGCGCCTGCGCCGCCAGCTTCTCAGCCTGCCGCGCCATGTCCTCGGCGGTCTTCCCAGTCAGTTCCTCGCCTGCCTTGCTCGCGGGCTTCATGGCGGGCGGCTGGATCTGTCTTGCGTACTTCTCGAGGTCCTTCTCCAGGTCGCGCATCTTCAGCAGCGCCTGCTTGCGGGGCAGCGACCCCCGGTCCAGCTCCTTCGCCAGCTTCTTCAGCCGCCGGGCAAGCTCGAACGCGTCCTCATCTTTCGCCTCGCGGGCCGCCTTCTCCAATTCCTTCGCCCGGGGCTTCATAAGCTTCGCGTGCTCGCGCAGGGCAGTCTTATCCTCGCGCTCGCCCGCGGCCGTGAGCAGCGGCGGGATCGGCAGGTAGAGCGCCAGGGCCAGGGCAACGAGGCTCCACGCGCCCACCTTTCCCGCGCGCGAGAGCCGCAATGGCAGCGCCTCGGCGGGCTCAAGGCGCGAGATCGCCTGGGATGCGTCGGCAATCGCCGCCCGCTCCATGCCCGAGACTTCAGGGCGCGCCAGCAGGTCGGCGGCGGTGGAGATGCGGTCCCGCAGGCCCAGGCGATGGTCGAGGGTCCGCGCCACGCGCTTCTCGGGGAGGGGCCAAAGGAGTGCAATCAGCCCCGCAGCGGCCACCGGAACCAGCGCGGGCCACAGTCCCCCGGGAGCGGGCTGGACATCATGCAGTCGCAGCCAAAGGACCCACGCCGCCAGCGGCGCGGCAATGAAAGCGCAAGCAATCTGCACCCCGCGCGCCCCCAGCAGGAACCGGGCGCGCAGGCTCATGCGCCGCAGTCCCTCGCGGACGACGTCGGCAGGCGTCAGTGGGTTGTCCCGTGCGAGAGTGCTCATTGGGTGTCAGCCCCGAACATCAGGATGCGCCAGATGCGGCTGCGCGCCTGGCCCTCGTACCCCATAGCGGCCAGGGACTGGAAGAACGCGGACCCCAGCAGGCTGAACACCAGCGCAGCCAGCCAGACCAGGGGAGCCGCTGATTGCTCGTCGGGCGCGGAGAACACGCCCATAACGTATCGGCTCCCGAGGAGCATTCCGGAAGGTGGATACAGGAACTGTATGATGGTGGCTCTCGTGTCAGTCTGTGATGCCAGCAGAAACGCCAGCAACAGTCCGGCGAAGAGACACGAGACCACCAGTGCCCCGACGAGACGCGCCGTGCAATCCGCCGCGTACCGGGCGATCCGCGCCAGGGCCCGGTATGCCACCGGAAGAGCCAGCAGGGCGGCCACAACGGCCACGAAGACCGCGCCGCGCACTCCAAGGGCGTCCTCGCTGCCCACCACCCAAGTGCTCAGTGCCATCCCCAGAAACGGGACCACGCGCAGCAGGCCGAGGATCACGAAGGCGCGGATGACGGCCGACACGGTGTTCAGCGAGATCGCCGAGATCGCCGTGCCCAGGCACGACGCCCACACCACCAGGCCGACCAGCAGCACCACGCCCCCCAGCCACTCCCCGGGAGTGGGCCCACCAAGGAGCATCGCCCAGAACTGGAGCGGGACCAGGATACACAGCAGCACCAGGCCCGCATCCACGGTGGCGATGATCTTCCCGGTGACCACGTCGCCCGAGGTCAGCGGTGTGGCGCGAACATGCTCCAGCGTGCGTTTTTCGTGCTCAATCACGAGGCCCAGCGCCGAAGGGATCACCAGCAAGAGCGTGAGCAGCGACGCCGCGCCCGAGGTCAGCAGCATGCAGCTCACAGGACGGAGATGATCCTGCGCATTGCCCGCGACCAGTTCCGCGGTAACGCTCACCAACATGGGGACGGGACCAATCCCGGCCGCAACCGCGCCGATGCCGATGAGCCAGCGGGTCCAGGTGACGCGCTGCCGCGACCGCAGTTCGCGCACGGCCACGCACGGGTTGAACCCGTGTTTCGTCAGCCAGTCCTCGTGTTTGATGAGCAATCCGAGCAGCATATGTGCGCCTCGGATGTGCAGGCTAATTCGTCTGGCGATCGAAAATACGTATGGTCAGTGCCCAAAGCCCCAGGGTCAGGAGCAAGGCCGCGGATGAACCGACGCCCCAAAGGTACGGCTGCGGGTCGAGCCCCGGATGGGCGGTGGTCAAGGCGCTCAGGGCATCGCGGGCAATGTCGGAGAAGATCAGCGCCGCAAGGAGCATCGCCGGGTGGAGGACCATGGGCGTCTCCGGCGCCATAGTGATCAGGAACCCGGCCACCGGCTCCAGCACGTAGATCGCCCCCACAGCGCACACGGCAAGACCCACAAGAATCGAGAACAGGGTAACCGTTGAACTGCCACGCCAGGACTGTTTTAGCGAGAGCAGCCAGCGCACGATCAGCCCCGCGAGGGCGCCCAGGATGAAGAGCGGGACCAAGGTCAGGGTGAAGGCCACAGGAGCGCTCACATGGGGGGTGCCGCCCGACGAGTACGTGCTGTACCGAGTACTCTCTATAACGATGAACCACAGGACCGGCAGCGCCGCAAGGACGAGGAAGATCACGCCGTACGCCGACATCACCGCTCCCACCATGCGCTTCACACTGGCCGAAGTGAAGTACCCGATGGCTGAGAGCAGAGCCCCGGCGGAAAAGAGATAGGTGTAGACATAGAACAGGTCCATCGGCTGGATGCCGCCCAGCATCAGGCTCCAGGCTGCTACCGGCAAGGACGAGATCAGCAGCAGAATTACGAAACCCAGGGTGACGATCATCTTGCCGGTGATGATGTCGAAGGAGGTCAGCAGCGTAGCGCGCAGCATCTCCAGGGTGCGCTTCTCGCGCTCTAGGGTCACCGCCCCCGCCGACAGACCGGGCAGGAGCAGGGCCATGAACACAAGCTGCACATAGGCCAGAACCGAAAAGCTCATGCGGCCGATCTCGGCGCTGTCCGCGGGCGCTCCGTAACTGTATTGCCCGGCCTCGCTCATGATTAGGTAGGTGATCAACACCGACGCCGACGCCACCAGCGCGTACCCCAGGAGTAGCCAGAAAGGGCGCGCACCCCGCATCCGAGTGCGCAGTTCGTGGGTGCCCACGCAGATGTTGAACCCCATCCGCTGCAGGATTGCCCAGCCGAGATTCGTGAACATCAGGCGGTGTTCGCCCTCTTTCTCACGACACGATTCCCCGGGTCAGCCGCATGTAGACTTCCTCCAGGTTCACTTCCTGCTCGCTGAATGACTGGACCACGAACCCGCCGTTCACCAGCGCCAGAAGAAGCTCATGCTGCGCCGACTGGTCACCCGTATATACGGCATGGATCGCGTCATCCACGATCTCCGAACTCACTACGTTCTCGCACTGCGCCAGGATCCTGCACGCATCTTCGGAGCGCTCCCGGACTTTCACCACGATTCTCCGGCCACCCTCGAGTTGGGCAGCAACTTCCTTCGGCGACCCCGCGTACACAAGCCTGCCCTGCTCAATGATGACCACCTTATTGCACAGGTCGGCAAGCTCGGTAAGGATATGGGAGGAGATCAGGATCGTCTTCTCCATGGCGCAGAGCTCCTTGAGAAGCTCCCTGATCTCAATGCGCGCCCGGGGGTCGAGACCGGACGCGGGCTCGTCCAGTAGCAGCACTTCGGGGTCATGCACGAGAGTCTTCGCCAGACACAAGCGCTGCTTCATGCCGCGGGAGAGTGTGTCCACGTAGTCGTTTCGCTTGGCGGTAAGGTCGGTGAGTTGCAGCACATCGTCGATAAGCCCCGGACGGTCGCTGGGCGGTACGCGGTATGCAGCGGCGAAGAAGTCCAGGTACTCGGTGACCTTCATATCGTCGTACACGCCGAAAAAGTCGGGCATGTAACCCACGCAGGCCCGCACCTTCTCCGGTTCCTTGAGCACGTCGTGGCCGTTGATGATCGCCGTGCCGCTGTCCGGCCTCAGGAGCGTGGCCAGCATGCGGATCGTGGTGGTCTTCCCCGCCCCGTTGGGCCCGATGAACCCCAGGGCGTCGCCGCGTTCCACCGAAAACGTCAGGCCGTTCACTGCGGTCAGCCCGCCGAAGCGCTTGGTGAGCCCGTTGACCTGGATCATCGTGGTGACGCCCCCTGTACGGAGGTGCGCTCCTATCGTGTGCTCAACTTCGCGGCAAGCCGCAGGTTCTCGAACTGCATCTGCTCCCCATGAGGGGTGGAAAGCTCCACGACTACACGGCCGTCGGGTGAGATGAACTCCTCGGGCCTGCGGAAGACGAAGTTGGTGCGGTTCATCGTGTCCATGCTCACGTCAGCACAGACGGTGCCCGCTTCCCAGGTACCCTTTACATGGTTCCAGGCACGGCACCACTCACCCCGCGCTGTGGCAGGCGGCAGCCCGACCTGCGATTCGTTGAAGATCGTGTGGTGGGCGAAACGCAGGAAATCGACGCGCTGGCCCCTCGGTCCCACGGGCACCCGAAACTGGAGCGTCGCCTGCCCGCCGATCAAGGTGATCGCCTGTCCGGAACCGTTGGGGTGGGGCATGATCCCGCCCACCCTCGGCTGCCCGGTTTCCACATCGCCCTGGGCCTGGATGCACTCCTGCCTGACCAGCCAGTAGGGCACGTCCACCGACGCGTTTCCTTTGAGCCTCACAGGAAGATTCGCCAGGAGCAGATTGCAGTCCTGTGTGCGCGGCGAGGCCCTCCGGAGCTCCGCATCGACGAGCGGCGCTTCACAGATCGCCGCAACGCAAGGCCAGCGCATTTCCGGAGCACCACTCATTCCTGTCGGCCCGTAGTAGCCGAACCGCGATGTGAACCGGGGTTGGCCCAGGAGCAGGCCGTCGAAGAGCAGTTCGTCGAGCTTCACGTCAGGTCTCGGAGGGCTGTACCCGGGCGAACTCACGGGGGCAGTGGCCGGGGTGCAGGTCAGCTCCTTCTCCGCGCCCGGCGCCAGATCAACCTGGGCGCTTTGGCCGCCCGCGCCCAGAAGCGTGACTCGGCGCAGCGCCTTCCCGGTGTTGTTCCGCACTGTCGCCGACAACTCCCGGCCGTCATACTCGATGACCCCGTCCAGCCCTTTGCCGAGGTCCGCCAGCGTCTCCACGCTGAAAGCACGGGTGGACCACATGTTCATGGACACGTCCGACAGCAGTGGCGGGTCCTGGCAGAGGACCTCGAGACGCGAGGGCACTGAGGGGTCGCTCACGTCATCGGCGGCGCGTTCGGGAATGCTGATGTCATAGGACCTGCGGGTGGGCGAGAACAGGCCGATATATGCCCTTGCCCGGGCAAGTCCCTGCCCGGCGGCACAATCCACGATGCTGACCCGGTTGAGGATGATCGAGCCACCGCGGATTCCGTAGCCGATCCCATACGCCCCCACGGTGAAAACCGCTACGATCACCGGGGTGGTGAGCCAGGCCAGTTCCCGTCGATCGATTCGCTTCAGGAACAGATAGTTCACAGGCGACAAGCACAGCACGTAGACCACCAGGAACCCCACCACCAGCCAGATCGAGGGCAGCCGGGCCTCTGGCGTGTGCTTGGCCAATTCGGCCGGAGCAAGCTCCAATGAGCTCCGGGACATGTATTCGGGGTGCAGTGCCGGTGCGCCGGGCCGGCAGCAGGCAGCGGCGCTCTCGGCAAACACCCGCGTGAGCAGATCGCCTGTGCCGGACCAACCCTTGACCGGATCGGCGAAGGGGTCGAAGCGGGTCATCACGATGCGTCCCGCGCCCAGTGGACGCGCGGCGATCATCGGGTCGCCGGAAGTCGCAGGCATGCCGACAGCGCCGGGCGCCAAAGCTCCCTGTGTCAACAGCCCCACGGATTCCGGCGGTCGCTTGTCCACCCACCGCGCAAGAGTCTCGATGCTGCCCGCGTCCGTGGTTCCGCTCACTGCGTAAGGCAGGTAGGGCCCAACGGCGCCAGATGCGTGGACCAGCGCCTTCATTCCTCCGGGGACGAACAGCACGCCGCCGGATCGCACCCACTGCAGAAGGGCGCTGATGGTAGCGGGGTCGGCCGGCGATCTGCCGTCGTCCGCCAAGACCACCACATCCGCGCTCTCCCACCCCAGCCAGTGCCGGGGCGCACTTCGGGACAGGACCTGCGCAACGTGGATCGTGCCGGCGGCCGAGGGGTGTCTCGCGTGGCCCGAAATGACAAGCTGGCCGAACCGGGCGCGGTTGCTGGTGAGAACCGGCTGCCCGTGCAGGAACCGCAGCAGCCCCGGTTCGCCGCCCAGGACGGCAATCAGCAGGTCATTAGAGCCGACTTCCTTCGCAAGCGTCGGGACTTCGATGGGGTGGCCCCCCGAGTAACGCACGAGGGCCTTTTCGAAGGCCCCGAAACGGGCGAAGATGGTCTCGGACTTGGCAGAATCACGGGGAATCTCGACTTCGGCGCTGTAGACCACGCGCCCGGGTCCCTGCGAGCCGGAGCTACTGGGCGCGTTCGCGACGAGGGTGATCTCGGCGGTTGTGGATGGGCCCTTGTTGGTGGCGAATTGGAAGCAGATGGGCGTCCAATCCCCCGGACGTGCGGCGCCACCGATACCCACCACAGCAGCACACTGGGGCACCTGCGCCCACACCGGGGGCGCGGCAAGGACGGCCCCACATAGGACGGCGAGACAAAGCAGGCGCAAGGCTCCACTCCCCCCAGCAGGGAATGCGGGCTGCCAGCGTGCACGTACTGCGGATACTCATTGAGGAATACGTTTTCGGCGCCGGACAAGTTCCCCTCGCTCCGGCGCCGATTGCTTAGGGCGGGCCCTCCCCGGCGGGCCCGGCTGACTGGTCGCGCTCGGCCAGCAGTCTCTGGAGAGTGTTCGTTAGTTCGCTGAAGGGGGCGGGCTTGTCGAACCACGCGTCCGCCTTCATCCAGTCCAGCACTTCCTCGGGGTTGCGGTGGTAGTCGAACCCGGTCACCTGTACGACCGACGTGAGCATGATGATGGGTGCGGTGCGGAAGCGTGGGTCCCGGCGCAGGGCTCTGGCCAGACGCGCGCCCGAGTCGGTGCGTTCCATCATCATGTCCAGCAGGAATGCGTCGGGGATTTCGCGGTTGGCTACCTCGATGGCCTCATCGCTGCGCTCCGCCGTGACAACGTCGAACCCCTTGCTTTCCAGGACGATGCGGTGCTGCTCGATGAAGTCCGGGTCGTCGTCCACAACCAGCACTTTCATGGATTCACGCGCGGCTCGTGGCGGGGTGTCAATGGGCAGGCGAATGGTGACGCGGGTGCCTTCTCCCGGTTCACTCTTGATATGAATATCTCCACCGTGGGCCAGCACCACCCCGTGTGCCACGGCAAGGCCCAGTCCGGAGCCGGGACGGTCGGTCTTCGTGGTGACGAAGGGCTGAAACAGCCGGGGCATGAGCGCCGGATCGATCCCGTGCCCGTCGTCTTCGATGATGATGTCCACATTCCGGCCCTGATCGTGCAGTTCAGCAGTTACGCTCACGTGCCCGCCTGGCTCCACGGCTTCGATGGCGTTGGCCAGAATGTTGCTCACGACCTGGGTAAGCTGAGACCCATCAGCTGTGATGGTCGGGATATTCTCGGGGATGTGCACCGAAAGCTGAACATTGGCGGCGGCAAGTTCGGGCTCGAGCTCCTTCAGGGCCGACTGGACGAAGTCGGCGACCCGGGTGTCCTCCCACACCGGCTCGCGCTGGCGCGCAAAGCCCTGCAGGCCAGACACAACGTGACGTACCTGGCGGGCCTCGGCGATTACGGTCTCCAGATCGTCCCGCCGCACGTCGTCCTCGGGCAGACTGTTCCGCAGGAGCTGGGCGAAGGCCACGATCTTTGCAAGTGGGCTGCTTATCTCCTGGGCCACATCCGCGGCAAGCTCGCCCATGGATGCCAGTTGCTGGGAGCGGGTGGCCAGATCGCGGGCACGCTCGATCTCGCCCTTGCTGGAGCTGAGCTTCTGAATGTTCACCTCAAGCTGGTCGATGAGATAGGGCAGGCACATCTCCGGCTCTGCAATTCCCTGGTACACCGCGATCGCTTTTTCGCGGCAAGTTGGGTATCCGCATGCGCCGCAGTTCAGCTCGTCCTGCCGGCCATGCTTGTTGGTGCGCGCGAGAATGTCCCGGATCTCCGTCTCGTTGGGCACATTCAGCTCAATCGCCCGCGGCGAGAATCCCCGGCTGAGGTCGATGGCCGCGAGCTTCTCCAATACGCACTCCGGCGCTTCCTCCCCGGATACCAGGGAGCGCACGTGCTCGGTGACCCGGGACTTACGCGACAGGGGCGATACATTGTCGGCGAACCCTGGTCCCGCAATACAGCCCTCGCAGAAGAGCATGTCCAGGAATTGAGCAGGGAACTCGCCCCGCGCCAAAGCCTGCAGGGCCGACCGGCAGCTATCGGGGCCCTCGATGATTTCGATGCGATCGTCCATGAGGTCGGCATCGACGCTGGCGGCCCTCAACAGCCCGCCGGCCACCGGGAACAGAGCCCCAAAACCGGGCAGCGGCGGGTCCGCTCGTGACGGTTCCACGGCCGACGGATCCACCCCGCGCGCTTGGAACAGGTCCTGGAGCTCGCGGAAAGTCAACACCGCATCCACGGAGCCGGCCACGTCGGGATCGCGCACCTCTTCCTTCTTCGCGATGCACGGCCCGATGAAGACCACGGATGCGTCCGGGTAGAACTCTTCGCGCACCGCCCGTCCAAGCGCGATCATGGGCGAGACAATGGGCGCCATCCAGGGCACCAGGTCTGGCATGTGCTTGGAGATATAACTGACCAGCGCCGGGCACGGGGTGGTGATGACGGGATGATCGGGGGGATCGGCAATAAGCTTCGCATACTCGGCGGCGACCATGTCGGCGCCGAAGCCCACCTCCAGCACGCGGTCGAAGCCCAGCGCGCGCACGGCGCCCACAACCTGGTCAGCCGAGAGCTCACTGTAGGCCGCGGCATAGGAGGGCGCGAGTATGGCCACGGTCGGCCGCTCCTCGTTGAGGAGCTGTTCCACCGTCGGCCCCCCGGGCTGTACCTGCTTGGCGTTCTGAGCGCAGACACGCACGCAATTGCCGCAGCCGATGCAGCGTTCGGCAATGACGGTTGCCTGTCCGTCCTGCACCCGGATCGCCTTCGCCGGACAACTGCGCACACAGTTATAGCACCGGCGGCACTTGTCCGCGATGGTGGTGACGACGCTGTCGATGTGGCCGGCTGATGAGTCCAATTCACTCTCCCGGTCAGATCAACGCTGGGGGTAGAGGCCCCGATCTTGTCAGAACATCTGTCCGCGCAGGCCGGCTTCCGCTTCCTCCATGAGCTTCAGAGTCATATCGCGCAGGTCCGCCGGCAGCCGGACGAGTTCGCGCTGGATGATTGCCTCCCCGATGCGTACGGTGTCCGGCGATGCGTAGTCCATCAAGTACTCGCGCAGGGCCAGCAGAGAGTTGGCGGATCGGCGCTCCGGCGTTGTCAGCTCCTCGCCGGGCGGGCGCGGGAGCGTCACTCGGTATCGCTTCTGAGAGTCCGCAGCGCCTATGTAGGGCACGAACCCGGCGTCGCACAGACGGTAGATCAGCACTTCGAGCGCTCTCGGCCTGCCGATGGTCAGCCTGCCTGCTGCATCCGGGTCACCATCCGCAGTGTACGCACCGGGATAACTGAGGGAGCCGACACTCACTTCAGAGATTCCCAGCGCATACAGATGGCGCCGGGTCTCACGCTCCGCCGGAGTACACATGACGATGGCCACGTGAGGCATCGCAAGTCGAGCCACCGCCACGATCAGCTTGAGATCCTCGTCGGTCACCTGGTAAGTCGTGTCCTGCGAGGCAGGCGCTTCCTTCGCCGGGACCATCCGGGGGAGTGTGATGGACGCAGGCCCGCTGCCGCATTCTTGCTCCAGGTAGGCGGAGTGCGCGATGAGGGCCACCACGTCGTAGCGGAAGTCATACGCGCCCAGGAGAACCCCTAACCCAAGCTTCCTCGCGTTGCCTTCGATGGCTCGGTCGTGGCCTGTTATTCTCCAGTCATAGTCCGCTTTCGGACCGTCCACATGCAGGCGCTCGTACGTTTCGCGATGGTAGGTCTCCTGGTGACAATGGTACGTCCCCAGGTAGCCTTCCTGGGTAAGCAGCCGGAAATCAACGGGCTGCATGGGGTTCACGTTCAGATCTACCCGACAGGCCTCCTCAACGCCTGAGCGTGTCCCGTAGGCGGCAACCAGCATGTCGTGGATATGGTGCGCACCGCTGCGGTCCTCTGCGAAGACCAGGTTGAAGTGCCGATGCCCCTCGCGCAGCAGACCGGTGATCTCGCGCTGCAGATCGCGAATCGTGGAAGAGGTCCGGCGCAGGCGCACATCCGAACGTCGCAGGGGGCAGTACAGGCAGTCATTGATGCAGCGGTTGGTGGGACAGATCGGGGTGGACAGTGCAACGCGGCGGTTGAAAGTCTCCTCGTGCACGCGCCGGGCAGTTGCCAAGACCTCCTCGCGGAGATTTCCTTCGCGCACCTGAATGAGAATGCCCACGTCTTCAGGTGTCAGGCCTTCCAGCGCCTGCGCGCGGTGGAGCACATCCCGGACGGTCTCGGAATCAGCCTCCTGTCCAGCCTCGAGGATCGACTGGATCTGCTCACGCGGGCAGATACGGGCGGCGACCTCGGCCACCCTCTCCGGCGTCCAGTCTGCCGGGACAGCCTGAACTGACGTCATCGTGGCCCACCTTTCGAGCGCAGCGAGCCGAACTGGGCGCCATGTGGGAGAGGGGCTCTCACCAGGAGCCCCTCTCCGCACAGTCATCGCAACTGCCCCTACTGGGGGCCCTGAATCGCCGACTTGGTGCGCGGCGTATATTCAGTGTGCAACAGATGGTGTGACTTGTGGCTCAAAGGTTCACCCAGGAACTTCTCGTAAATGCGGGCGATAGACGGGTTCTCGTGTGACCTGCGGATGGGCAGGTCTGCGTCAGCGGTATAGATAGCGTCCATACGCTTCTGGCGGATCTCAGGCGA
Organism: Armatimonadota bacterium; assembly: GCA_013314775.1. NCBI lineage: Bacteria > Bacillati > Armatimonadota > Armatimonadota bacterium. Next base: position 127,509 of record JABUFB010000010.1, read on the forward strand.
CGTCGGAATCGGCTGGCCACCACCGCCGAGACAGCCGCCGGGGCAGGCCATAATCTCGATGAAGTGGTAGTCAGCCTCACCCGCCGCCACCTTGTCCAGCAGCTTCGCGGCGTTGCTCAGGCCGTGGGCGACAGCGGCCTTGAACTCGATGTCACCCACCTTCACCACCGCTTCGCGAACGCCGGCCATCCCGCGCACGGCCTGGATGTCCACGTTTTCCAGCTTCTCGCCGGTGATGACCTCGTACGCCGTGCGCAACGCAGCTTCCATGACCCCACCGGTAGCGCCGAAGATCACTGCGGCTCCTGTGGATTCACCCAGCGGATCGTCATAGTCGCTGTCCGGCAGATTGGCGAAGTCGATGCCCTGTTCTTTGATCATCTGGGCAAGCTCGCGAGTCGTCAGCACGTAGTCAACGTCCCTGTAACCCGAGTCGCACATCTCGGGGCGGGCCGCCTCATACTTCTTGGCGGTGCAGGGCATGATCGATACCACGACCATCTTCGCCGGATCGATGCCCGCCTCCTCTGCATAATACGTCTTCGCCACAGCGCCGAACATCTGCTGCGGCGACTTGCAGGAGGAGACGTTCGGGAGCAATTGCGGGTAGAAATGCTCAACGAACTTGATCCAACCCGGGCTGCATGAGGTGATCTGGGGCAGAACGCCGCCCTCGGTAATGCGTTTGATCAGCTCGTAGCCCTCTTCCATGATGGTCAGGTCGGCGGTGAAGTCGGTGTCGAAGACTCGATCGAAGCCCAGCTCGCGCAGTGCGCTGGTGAGCTTGCCGGTCACCACCTGGCCCGCAGCCAGTCCGAGACTCTCGCCCAGGGCCACACGGACGGCGGGTGCGGTCTGGACCACCACGAACTTGTCTGGATCCGAGAGTGCTTCCCAGACTTCGTTGATGTAGCTCTTTTCAGTGAGGGCGCCGGTGGGGCAGCGGTTGATGCATTGGCCGCAGTTGACGCAGAGCGCGTGCCCGAGTGGCTGCCCGAATGGCGCGCCGATGATGCTCTCATATCCGCGCCCCAGAACTCGCAGCCCGGATACCCCCTGGATAATGTCACAGGTCTGAAGGCACCGGCGGCACAGGATGCACTTGTCCGGGTCGCGGACCACCGCGAGACTGACGTCGTCGATGGGGTGGCCAGGGCAGTCCGCACGCACGCGCACCTCGCGGATGCCTAGCTCCTCGGCCAGCTGCTGCAATTCGCACGAGCCATTCCGAGCGCAACTGGTGCAGTCCGAAGGATGATCGGACAGCAGCAGCTCAACCACCGTGCGGCGCGCCTTGCGAACCTTGGGCGAATGGGTCTTGATGTTCATGCCCTCGCGTACAGGGAAGGAGCAAGAGGGCTGCAGGCCCCTTTCGCCCTCGATCTCCACGAGGCAGACACGGCAGGCGCCGAGGGGGGGCAGATCAGGGTGGTAGCATAGCGTCGGGATATGGATTCCCGCCTGCTGGGCTACATTGAGCACCGTCATGCCGGGCCTTGCCGGAACCTCGCGGCCGTTGATTGTTACCATGAACTCCGACATTGGTTACTGTCCTCCTGGTGAGTTGGGGCAGTACAGGTTTAGGCGTGCTGTCCGCGCCTAGTCTTCCTCGATCGCGATGTAATCGCAGTGCAGACAACGCGCCGCTTCCCGGCAGGCCACGGGTACTGAGTAACCCGTTTCGACCTCGGCGAAACCAGTCCGCCGGTAGCTGTCCGGAATGCAGGGAACGGGTGTGGGCGGGCGCTCCTCCTCGCCGGTCTCCAAGGCTGCGAGGACCTGCTGTGACACCCGGGTGCGCGAGCGGATCTTCGGCTCGGGTATTGGCTCGCCCGACAGATAGCTGTGGATCGACCGGGCGACTCTGTGGCCATCGGCAATGGCGTCGACGACCGTCATCGGCCCCTCGGTGGCGTCTCCACCTGCGAACACGTTCTCTTTCGCGGTGGCAAGGGTCACCGGATCGGCGCACAGCTTGCCGCGGCTGGTCTCCAGGCACGCGCACTCCGGGTCGATCCGCTGGCCGATAGCTGCGATGATCGTATCCACGTCGAATTTGACCTCGCTGCCTTCAACCGGGACCGGCCGTCGACGACCGGAGCTGTCGAAGTCGCCAAGCTCCATCTGCTGGCAGACCATCCCGGCCACCTTGCCGTTCTCGACTTTGATCTCGCTCGGGGCCATGAGGAAGTGAAGCTGCACGCCCTCATGGGCCGCGGCCTCGATCTCCTCAGCATGGGCGGGCATCTCGTCTCGAGTGCGGCGGTAGACGAGGTGCACCTCGTCCGCACCCAGACGCAGGGCGGAACGAGCCGAGTCAATCGCGGTGTCACCGCCGCCAATGACTGCCACGCGCTTGCCGATCTCGGGCTGGTGGCCCAGCGCCAGCTCCTTCAGGAACTTGATGGCGTCCAGGACGCCGTCAGCATCGGAGCCCGGGCAGTCCAGCGGAATGCCCTGTTGGCAGCCGATGGCCAGGAAAATCGCCTCATAGCCCTGGGCTTCCAGATCCGTAATGGTGACGTCTTTGCCGAAGGTCACGCCGGTCTTCAGTTCCACCCCAAGGTCCACGATGTCCTGGATTTCCTTCTGCAGAACATCCTGGGGAAGGCGGTAGTCAGGAATGCCGAGTGCCATCATGCCGCCCGGCAATTGCTCCTTCTCGAAAACCGTCACATCGTAACCCATGCGGTTCAGATCGTCCGCGGCGGTGAGACCGGCGGGCCCGGAACCGATGACCGCAACCTTCTTGTGGCGGCGCGGAGCAAGCTCAGGCTTCCACGCCTTGGTGCGATAATCCGAGGCCGTCCGTTTCAGGAGCCGGATTGAGACAGGGCCGTCCAGCTGGCTGCGGCGGCAGTGGGCCTCGCAGTAGGCGGTGCAGACCCGTCCGCAGACAGACGGGAACGGATTGGCGTCGCGGATGACCGCGTACGCTTCGTCGATCTGCCCTTCGGCCATGAAGCTGACGTAGGCGGGCACGTCGATCCCAGCAGGGCAGGCATGCTCGCACGGCGCCTTCATCATTTCCTGGCAGGTTCCAGCACGACAGTGTTTGTCACGAATGTGCTCCTCGTACTCATCCCGGAAGTACGCAATGGTGCTCAGGACCGGGTTGGGAGCAGTCTGTCCCAGGCCGCACAGACTGGTGACCTTGATCTGCTCGCCCAGGTCCAGGAGCAGGTCGATGTCGCCGGGCCGACCCTCGCCACGGCAGATGCGCTCCAGGATTTCCAGCATACGCCGGGTCCCGATGCGGCACGGCGGGCACTTCCCGCAGGACTCGTCCTGCACGAAGTCGATGAAGAACCGCGCAAGGTCCACCATGCAGGTGGTGTCGTCCATCACGATGAGACCACCGGAACCCATGATGGAGCCAAGTTCCTTGAGACTCTCATAGTCCACCGGAGTATTCAGGAACTGGGGCGGAATGCAGCCGCCGGAGGGACCGCCACTTTGGGCTGCCTTGAACTTGCGCTTGTTGCGTACGCCGCCACCGATTTCGTAGATAATTGTGCCCAGCGGGGTGCCCATCGGGACTTCAACGAGACCGGTGTTGTTGACATGCCCGGCCAATGCAAAGACCTTGGTGCCTTTGCTGGTCTCGGTGCCGATGGAAGCGAACCACTCCGGCCCGTTCAGAATGATCGGGGCGATGTTCGCGAAGGTCTCTACGTTGTTCAGCACCGTCGGGCGCTGCCAAAGGCCTTTCTGTGCGGGGAAGGGCGGTCGCGGGCGGGGTTCGCCGCGCTTGCCCTCGATGGACGCCATGAGCGCGGTCTCTTCGCCGCAGACGAATGCGCCTGCTCCCATGCGCAGTTCGATGTCGAAGGAGTGGTCAGAGCCGAAGATATTCTCTCCGAGCAGACCGTATTCCCTGGCCTGGGTGAGCGCGATAGACAGGCGCTCGATGGCCAGCGGGTACTCGGCTCGCACGTAGATATAGCCCTTCTTAGCACCGATGGCGTATCCCGCGATGGCCATGGCTTCGATGACACTGTGCGGGTCACCCTCGAGCACGCTGCGGTCCATGAACGCGCCGGGGTCGCCCTCGTCCGCATTGCACACCACATACTTGATGTCGCCCTCGGCTTTGGCGGTGAACTCCCACTTCAGGCCGGTGGGGAAGCCCCCGCCGCCACGTCCGCGCAGGCCGGAGTCCTTGATGATCTGGATGACTTGCTCCGGAGTCATTTCCGTGAGAACCTTGGCCAGCGCCTCATATCCGTCGCGAGCGATGTATTCGTCGATATTTGTGGGATCTATCTCACCGCAGTTGCGCAGAACAATCTTCTGCTGCAGCGCGAAGAAGGGGATGCTGTCCATGTCCAGCGCTGGGGTCTCGCCATCCGCTGAGACATACATGAGGCGCGCCACAGGCCGCCCCTTCAGCAGATGCTCAGAGGCGATTATCTCGGCATCCTCGGGCGTGAGCTTCTGGTAGAAGACGCCCTCGGGGTACACCACGGCAACGGGTCCGAGATCGCACGAGCCCATGCATCCGGTTCGTACGACCTTCACTTCATTGCTCAGTCCGTGCCGGCTGATGGCGTCTTCCAGGGCTTCGGATACGCTATGGCTACCCGAGGAGACGCAGCTTGCCCCGGCGCAGACCAGCACGTGTGACCGGTAGGTTGGCATCGAGTTGTTACGCTCCCTTCAGGGAAGAAGTCGAACAGTTGCACCCGGTCTGGGCGCATCCTGGCAAGACACTGCGAACGCTACTCATAGCGTGCGAGCAGGTCGGCAACCTGCGATGGCTTCACCCGCTCGTAGATGTCCTCGTCGATGGTCATGACTGGCGATAGGCCACAGGCACCCACGCAGCGCACAACGTCCACGCTGAAACGCATGTCTTCGCTGGTCTCGCCCACTCCACAGCCGGCGCGCTTTATAACTTCATCCAGCACGCGCTTGCCGCCGCGCACGTAGCACGCGGTTCCCTGGCAGACCTTGATGATATGGCGCCCACGCGGAACGGTGGTGAAGAAGCTGTAGAAGCTGATGACACTCTCGACCTGTCCTGGAGGCATGGACAAGCGGTCCGCAATGTACTCCTGCACCTGCTGGGGCAGGTATCCGACCTCTTCCTGAACCTCATGGAGTATTTCTATGAGGGCATCGGGATCAGCGCCGTGCTTTTCCACGATGGCATCGATCTTGGGGAAAACGTCTTCGGCGATAGGTGCAGCCGTGAGCATGTTCAGTTGCCCTCCGATCCGATGGCGATGGCGTACTCGGAGACGACCTGGCCCTTGATGATGTGGTCATCCACGATCTGCTTGACCACGTCGGGCGTCACTGAACCATAGGTGACCGGGGCGCTGCCGGGAATCAGCACCTCGATCATCGGCTCCCGTTCGCAAAGACCCTTGCATCCGGTCTGGGTAATGGTGACGTCATCACGGCCCTGCCGTTCCAGCTCCTCCAGCAGGGATCGGAGCACATCGCGGGCGCCGGCGGCAATGCCGCAGGTTCCCATGCAGACCACAATGCGTGGCCCGCCCTCCCTGTCCCGTACAGCCAGAGCAGCTTTCGTGCGTTCTCGCAGCTCTCGCAGTTCCTGTACGCTCTTCAAGTTCGTACTGCTCCCTTCCTGTTACTGTCTGGGCGTGTCTCAAGCACGCTGCCTGTCACTTACGCCGGCGGCCTTCCGGCTTCGTTCAGGTTCATTGGCGCCGCGCGGGTCCCGTCGGTTACGTCGTCGGTCCATTGCGTCTCCTTGGTCACAGCCAGTTCCTGTTCCAGGTCAGGCTCTGCTCCCCAGGTCGTGCAATCCTTCGCGCACATGGCGCCCCAGCCATTGCAGGATCGGCGGGGCACAAAGGCAGTCTGCCTCGAGTTCTCGTTTCACCTCCATCGTATCGAGCCGGAACTCGCTATCCCCCACAATGTGGCGATAGACAAGCTCCGTGTGTTCCGTTTCGCACGCCAGAGACTGTATCACCGCGGCCAGATCCCCCAGCGGCGGTCGGTCAAAGTTCGATAACCCCATGACACATCGCACCAGCGTCCCCTTGCCCGGCGTGGAAGTCAGTTCCATCACGCCACCCGCCTGCTCGCATGTGGCCTTGAGCAGTGACAGCCCCAAGCCTACATGACGGGTGGTGCGAGTCGTGTAGAACGGGTCAGTGACCCGCGCCAGGGTTTCCGCATCCATCCCCCGCCCGTCATCCTGCAGCGTGATCTCCAACCGGTCCCGCTCCGGGTCTTCGACCACCGTCAGCGCCACGTTCCGCGCCCCTGCCTCCACGCTGTTGCGGGCGATATCCAGAATATGCAGCGACAGCTCACGCACCTCCACCACCCCCGGGGCACAACTCTTTCTTCAGTTCCTCGCCCCAGTCGCAGGCATCCAGTTCCGCCCTGGCGAGGTCCGGGCTGATGAAGGTCATTGCCCGGCCTATATCCTCGGGCACGTGGGCATCCGAGCTTGTCAGCAGGCAGACCTCAGCCAGCTGCGGCCACCGCGCCCGAGCCCTGTCCGGAGCCATGCTCGCCGAGACCTCGAACGCCGGCACGCGCAGGTCAGGTGGCACCATGCCAAGCACGCGGAACAAACCGTTCAAAGAACGGTCCACGTGGGCCGGGATGCTCAGTCCACGGCGGTCTGTGGTGTGACGGGCGATCTGCTCGATGGTCAGGTCCGTGGCGGTCACCAGGAGGCGATCGTCGGTCCCGATCACGTGACCCCACGCGTCCAGAAGCAGCTGTTCTCCCAACACGTCGGGGCGGTTACGAAGGTCGGGCAGATGGTCCGCGACAAGGCGGTCCATATCCATGGCCGCATCAAGACTGTCAAAGAGCGCAAGGATGTGCACACCCTCCGCGCTTTCAACCTCCAGCCCAACGAGCACTCGTACATCAAAGGCTGCTGAAGCATCCAGGAACGCTTTCGCATTGCCCGCGGTGCAGTGATCGACGATGCCCACCACTGCAATGCGCCGGCGCTCGGCGCTCAGAAGCACCTCCCCGGGCCGCATCGATCCATCGCCGCACGGGGACAGCGCTGAGTGAATATGCAGGTCCACTGCGACAAGTCCGGCTTTGGCGACCTGATCTTGCTTCCGATCTGCAGTGGGATCTGCAGGGCATGCTTGCTCTGCCACTACCGCACTCCCAACTGGTACAGCATCCCGGCAATCTCATAGGCCGGCGCGTCGCAGGTGAGAATCGGGATGTCCTCTTCCTCAGCACGGCCGGTGGTGTCTTCGTCCGGGTGGAAGCCGCTGGCGATGACGATGCCCGCCAATCCCCCGAGCACCGCTACTGCCACGATATTGGAGTGGGTCTGAATCGTCACCCACAGCTGCCCGGGCTTGCCGTTTGCCATCACGTAACTCAGCAGGTCGCTGACGAGCGCGCCGACCACCTCGCTGTCCAGCTTGTGCCCGCCTGCGCAGACTTTCAGCCCGAGGCTCTCGGCAACCTGGGCCACGGTGAGGGTATTGGCTTCAGTCATCGCCCCGGTCACCTCGCCTGAACACCAGCTTCATGCGCACGCCCTCCCCGGGTGGGCTCTCAATCTCCATCTCGTCCGCCTGGCCCTTGATGTTGGGCAGACCCATCCCGGCGCCAAAGCCCAGGGCCCGCGCCTCCTCTGTCGCCGAAGACCAGCCGGGGGTCATGGCGAGCTCAATATCCTCGATGCCCGGCCCGCGGTCCTTCACGCTGACCTCCACTCTGTCCGCGAACACATCGAGGGCGATGTAGCCGGAGATGGCGTGCAGGACCACGTTCATCTCCGCCTCGTAGCAGGCCACACTCACCCGCTGGATCGTCTCCCCGTCCACGCCGGCTTCCGACAGGACCCGCTTGACTGACGTGGATGCACGGCCGCCGAGAAAGTAGGCGCTGCCCAGGATCGGGAACTCATGATGGCACAGGGGCTGATCATCCATGGTTCGCGGTGCGCCTGCCCTGCCTCATTCCTGGGCCCCCGAATTCGCGCGATATGGCCGCAGACCGGCCTGCATAAGCAGTCCGCACGCCTCGTACTTGGACAGAGGCGTGCGGTATACAGGGATGTTCTCTTCGGTTGCGGCGTCGATCATATCGCTCCCGATCTGCTTGCCCTCAACGACAACGACCGCGACCAAGTGCCTGATCGCGGCCGTTCGGATAGTCTGATCGGTTGTGAGTCCCGTGAGAAGGAGTGACCCCTGTCTGGCGAACGCAAGGACGTCACTCATCAGGTCCGCGGCGAAGCACCCGGTTACAGGGACATCCGGGTCAACCGCGGGTACGATGGGGTCGGCTTGCAGTGCATGAGTAGCATCGGCGAGCTTCAGAGGGATCGCTCCTGGCTGTGCCGCGAATCTACTGCGTGCAGTGCCTAGTCAATGAATCAACATTCTACGGTGATTCCTGAAGGTGTCAAGCTGTTTGTGCATCTTTTCTCAATCAACCCCGCGATGCGCGGCAAAACATCCTGCAGGCCCGCACTGCAGGAGGGCGCGGACGAACCGGCGGCGAAGTTTATGGTTCACAGACCATACAAAGCAGCGCCCTCGGACCTACTTCCCCCCGCATCTGGGGGATCCGCCAGAGGCCCACCCAATGCTCTGCAGTCACGGCGTCCGCGCCGCACTGGCCGTCACCTTTGCGCTCCTCAACACCGCCCACGCCCAGGAGGCGTCAGTTGTGATTCAATCCGCCGAAAACGGGCAGGAAGTGTCAGCAACCACCTATCGGGCCGCCGTTACGAAAGAAGGCTACGTCTCGAAGCTCACCATCGCCGACAAGGAGTTCTTTCGCGGCCCGCAGGGAGCCTACTTCTACCAGGACGGCGTCTTGCCGCTGCCTGAGATCACCCGCCCCGACGCAAACACCATATCGGCGCGCGGCGAGAAGGCCGAACAAGTGTCCGTGTTCGGGCCGGATACCATCACCTGGAAGCTCACCAACAGAACTGAGAGAAACATGGTCTACGTGATCGTCTTCACCCCGGCGGTGCAGGCGGCGCGGGACAACGCGGGAGAGTACTGGAAAGCGCCCCTTGAAGCGAACTGGACGGATTCCACGTGGTTCATCGGGCCCGCGAAGCTCGAGATCAAGGGCGGCACCCGGGTCTGGGGACCATTCGCGACCAATCATCAGGTCTGGCAGGTGGACATCCCGGCGAAGTCCACCCGCGAAGTGACGCTGACTGCCGGCACCGCAACTGAAGATGAAATGGAGCGGGCGGCGAAAGAAGCGGCACGGGTCATTGAGCCCCCCACCGACCCCGAGGGCCCCATGTGGGACCTCAACAGGCTCTCAAAGCCGCCCGCTTACGAACTCGCCGAAGGCTATGACGAACCAGGACTGCAAGCTATCTTCTATGAGGGCGAGCCCTTCCGCGGCAGACCCACGAAAGTCTTCGCGTGGTTGGGTATTCCCAATGTTCCCGAAGGCGAGAAGGTCCCGGCGATGGTCCTGGTTCATGGCGGCGGAGGCACCGCATTCGCCGGCTGGGTGAGGATGTGGAATGATCGGGGCTATGCGGCGATTTCCATGGACACCTGCGGCTGCACCTCCGGCGGCGAGCACGGTGCCCGCCCTCGACATCCCGACGGCGGCCCGCCGGGCTGGGGAGGCTTCGGCCAGATCGACTGGCCCCGCGAGGATCAATGGACCTACCACGCGGTATCAGCCGCGATCCTTGGTCACTCTCTGCTGCGCTCACTGCCCCAGGTTGACCCCGACCGCATCGGCCTGACGGGCATCTCGTGGGGCGGCTACCTCACTTGCATCATCGCAGGCATAGACAACCGGTTCAGATTCGCGGTGCCCGTCTACGGTTGCGGGTACTACCTGGAGACCAGCTTCGGCTCCGCTGTCCGAAGCCTCGGTGGAGAGCGTACCGAACGATGGATGCGCTGGTGGGACCCGTCGAACTACCTGAAGTTCAGCGCTACGCCCATGCTCTGGGTCACCGGCAGCAATGACTTTGCGTACTGGTTCCCGGCGCTGCAGAAATCGTACCGAGAGACCCAGGGAACCCGGGACCTGTGCATCCGCCTGCGCATGCCCCACGGTCACGGCCCGGCAGGCGAGGCCCCGGCGGAAATCCACGCGTTCGCTGACTACTTCCTCAAAGGCGGCCCGGGTCTGGCGAAGGTCACCGGCTGGGGACGTAACGGGAACAAGGTCTGGGCCACGTTCCGAAGCCCCGTGCCGATCATCAAAGCCGAACTGAACTTCACAAGGGACCTGGGCAACTGGCCGGACCGTCATTGGGAAGCAGTCCCTGCCGAGATCGGCGAGGGCGGTCTCGTGACCGCCGAACTTCCCGACGGCGCGACGGTCTACTACCTGAACCTGTTCGACGAACGCGACCTCGTGGTCAGCACGGAGCACGAGGTGTTGAGGGAAGAGTAGTCGCTGCGGATCCCATTCCCTGGCAGGAGGCCCAACCATGTCTTTCGCCCTCGCTATTCCGGCCGCAGCAGCGTTCTGTTCGCTGCTGGCGGTCTGCGCATCGGGCGCTCCGGAGCGTCCCGATCCGTCGGAATTCACCAACTACCGACCGGACCTGCCGGCGGCGGCGCCTCAACGAGTGACCGACGCCCTCCCGCTGTCCGACCAACAGAACGCCGGCAACTGGGTGCCCTACCTGCCCATGACCGACGAATTCGAGGGCAATACCCTGGACCCGGAGAAGTGGTGGCCGACCAATCCCGAATGGCTTGGTCGGCAGCCGGCGTTCTTCTCGCGGGACAACGTGCGCGTTAGCGATGGAAAGCTGCAACTGACTATGTCGAGGCAGGAGCCGCCGGATGAACTGAGGGCGAAGGGTTACCACACGTGGGCTTCGGCGGCAGTGAAGAGCAAGGGGACCGTATTGTACGGGTACTTCGAGGTCTGCGCGAAGCCCATGAAGTCCCACGGTTCCAGCGCGTTCTGGTTCTATAACCATGACAGCGAGCGCTGGACGGAGATCGACATGTTCGAAATGGGTGCCGGCGCGCCCGAGCACAAACGCAAGGTGCACATGAACGTACACGTGTTCTTCACCCCGGAGGACAAAGAACACTGGTGCCGGGCGGGTATCTACGAAGCGCCCTTTGACCTCGCCGACGATTACCATGTCTACGGGCTGGAGTGGGACGAGAAGGAGATCAAATTCTTCGTGGACGGCGCGCTGGTGCGCAGAGGGCCGAATACCCACTGGCACCAGCCACTAACCCTCAACTTCGACAGCGAGACCATGCCCGACTGGTTCGGCCTGCCGAAGGATGAGGACCTGCCCTCGACTTTCAGCATCGAGTACGTGCGCGCCTGGAAACACGTCGAAGGCGGGCAGTAAAGAGCAATCGGGGTGTCCGCCTACTCGCCCCAGAACGCCTCGCAGGCGCCGAAAAAGAACATGTCCATCTGCTCCTGTGACAGCCCCAGCACATTGCGCAGAATGTCGTGATCCTTGCGCGCATGCACCGGGGCATTCTGCGCCAGGCCATCGGGGCTGGAATCCACCCCGAACATGAGCCGCTCCACGCCACAGAAGGGCACCGCTTTGCGCAGAGCCTCCTCGCGCCAGGCATCAGGCGTCCCCCGGCAGGTATCGATCCACATCTGGCAGTTCTCGAGCTTGTAGCCCGAGGCCGCCCGAAATCGCCCGAACACCGCGATGCACTCGTCCACCCAGGGCCAGCTGATGTGCGCGAGCGAGAACCGCAGACCGGGGAAGTTCAGCAGCGCCTCGTACAGCACCGGCCGGCAGAAGCGGGAACTGTCGCCAAAACCGTACAGGATGCCGGAATGGAACTGGATCGGCTTGCCCAGCTCCTGCACTTTCTCGAACACGGGGACAGGCAGATCGTCACAGGGCGACCAATGGTCCGGGATCATCTTCACCCCCCGCAGGCCCAGGTCCACAATGCCGCGTTCGATCTCCTCTACCATGCCTTCAGCTCGCGGGTTCGCCCAGATCAGCCCGTAGATGCGGCCCGGGTCGGCGCTCTGGACTTCGGCGACGTGGTCGATGACCCGGCGCACTTCGGCGTGGGTGGCCGTCTCATGGGGCGCGAGCCCCCGCCCTGGGTAGGCGGAGAACAGGTTGATGCGCTCAATCCCCGCGGCATTCATCTGGTCGATGACATACTGCCCGGTCTCCGTACCCTTCAGGTGGCAATGACAATCCCAGACGCGCATGCTTTGGGTCCCTCCAGTGTCCCACCCGCATTAGTCTCACTTCGCCGGCAGAACCACAACTCCCCACTTGCCCAGCTCGATCTTCTCACCCGCGTCGCACTCCTTCTGGAACAACGTCACCGCATTGGCCGGCGAACCGCCGAAGAAGACAAACTCCGGCAAGTTGGACTTCGCGAACCCGGCGCGGTAGAGGGCAAGCTCCACACTGTCTTTGTTGCGTTCCGGTGTGGGCGTCAGCACCCAGACGACGCCGGGCTTGTCCACCGTGGCCCGGATGCGGTCGATGTTGCCCCGCAGGAACCGCGCGCCCTTGAGCGGATCGGGGATCGCCTCGACCTTGTGGGTGGTGCGGTTCAGAAAGAGTTGCGCGCCGATCTCCAGCGGCGCCCACTCGCCTTCCTGCTCAGCGAAAGTCGCCGCCGAACCCTTCATGAGCGGCGCGCCGTCTGCATTGTCCGACAGTTGCAGCGGCTTGTGCTCCAGCGTGCCGGTGGCGCGGTTGACTTCCACCCTCAGTCGCAGCTTGCCCGAAGCATTTTCCCCAGCGAGCACATCCGCCTCGGTGAAGGTCGCCATAAGCACCAGCTTCTCGGCGTAACGGGAGTAGTCATAGATAAGGTAGATGGTGCCGTCTTCCGCCTGCGTGGCATCCGGATACGAAACGCCCACTCGGTCGTCAATGTGCAGCTCGCCCTGCCAGGTCCTCCCGTCGTCCTCGGACAGATACGCGGTCAAGTGGGAGCGCGTGCGGCCGTCTGGAGGCGAGTGTTTCACCAGAAGCAGGTTCCCGGAATCCAGTCGGCGCAGGAAAAATCGAGCCGTGGGCACGTGGGGTATCCACGAAGGTCTTCCGGGCGCCCATGTGCGGCCTTTGTCGGTGGAGAAGCTCTCGCCGATCCCGTAGGATGCCCTGGCCAGTAGCCACAGAGATCCATCGAGGCGCTCGATGATATGATGCTCGTCGCAGGAGCGCCCCGGAATATCCGCCCCGCCCCGATACGCCCAGGTCTCGCCCTGGTCTGTAGAGACCACCATGTTCGAGCCGGTAGGGTCTTCGGCCTTGCGCAGATGCCCCGGCTGGACGGAAGGCGCATTGGCCCAGACCGCCGCCGGCAGCACCCATTCGCCGCTGCTCAGCACCACGGGCTTGTTCATCATGACCCCATCGCACAGGCGGCGCGGCGTGCTCCAGTTCGGGGACTCATCTCCCGGGTTCTCACTGACAATCGCCCAAACGCCGCCCCGTCCGTCCCACAGATCCCAGGCCTGCGCCCAGAAGAGCCACATGCGACCCAGCGGGTCGATCCACAGGCAGGGGTCGAAAGCACGAACCGGGTCAGGCGGGTTTACGACCAGCACCAGATCGGACCAAGTCTGCCCGTCGTCAGCACTGGTATTGAGCATCACGTAGTTCCACGGACCCTCCGTTGGGCCTCCGCCGTACCACGTGGCCCACAGACGACCGTTCGCGGCCCTCTCGATGCCCGGGATGCCCTGGAAAGAGCGGGTCTCCGGCCCATACTCCGGCCCCGGATTCAAGATCACCGGCGGCGGAGTGAGCGCGGCGTCGGAAATGTCGGGGCGGTCAGGCATTACGGCTCCTTCCTGTGCCGGTGCAGGGACTGCAACGCAGAGCGCGAACACAAGCCCAAGCAGCAACCACTGCATCCCTCGTCTGCTTTCACCGGCTTTCTGCCGCATCATCCAGGTCATGCCATATCCGGCGTGATCGCCAGCGTCACCGCGTGTTCCAGGGCAGCGTCGCCGGGCAGCGTCACATGCAGACCAGCGGCATCGCGGCTCCATTCCACTGTGCCGCTGTAACCCAGCAGAGACACGTCGGCGATCCCACTCGTATACAGCTTCAGGCTGGAGCTCAACGACTGGATAGTGAGCTTGCGGTCGTCAGGTACTCCGAGGACGATTGCGTACAGCTTCGAGGCGCTGGTGGTGAAGCGCACATCCCGAACGGTGTAAGGCTGCTGCTCGTGCTCCCGGAAACCAGCCGGAACGGGAGTCTCGCCCTCACCATACACTACCCACGGGCGAGTGCCGTATATGGCCTCACCGTTGACTGCCAGCCACTTGCCCACCCCGCGCAGGCAGTTGGCGGCTTCGTCCGGAATCGTGCCGTCCGCGCGCGGCCCCACGTTGAGGAGCAGGCATCCGTTCTTGCTCACGATGTCCGCCAGATCGTGCACGACCGAGGCAACGGTGCGGAACTCGTCATTCTCGATGTATCCCCAGGAGCGGAAGCTCAATGAGGTATCCGTCTGCCAGAAATAGTCTCGCTTGTTCTCCAGCTTTCCGCGCTCGATGTCGAAAACAGCGGCCGATGGGGGGTAGGCGTCATTCTTGTAGTTGATCACCACACCTGTGCCCCACTCCGCCGCGCGGTTGTAGTAGTAGGCCGCGAAACGCTTGAGATAGGGCCGGAAAGCAGGCTCCTCAATCCACCAGTCGAACCAGAAGACCTGGGGCCGGTACTTGTCAACCAATTCGCAGCATCGAGCGAGCCAGTCCTCGAGGTACTCCTGGTCGGGCTGGGTCTCCTTGGGCTGCGCAGGCCCGTACAGAGAGGCGAATTGCGGGTCCTGGACGTCTGAGTCGAACTCCTTGCCGCCGTTCATGAACCACCAGTGTTCGGCCCGGTGTGAGGACACCCCGAAGACCATGCCCTCGTCGCGCGTCGCCTGGGCCAACTCGCCGATTATGTCGCGCTTCGGGCCCATCTTCATGGAGTTCCAGTCAGAGAGCGCGGACTCATAGAGCTGGTAACCGTCATGATGTTCGGCCACCGGCACCACGTAGCGCGCGCCAGCGTCTCTGAAGAGCCTGGCCCACTCTTTCGGGTCAAACCTGGCGGCGGTGAACTTCGGGATGAAGTCCTTGTAGCCGAACTCGGTCTGCGGGCCGTAGGTCGCGATGTGGTGCTCGAACTCCCGCGAGCCTCGGCAGTACATGTTTCGCGGATACCATTCATTGCCGAAAGCTGGGACCGCGTAGACGCCCCAGTGGATGAAGATGCCGAACTTGGCATCCATGTACCAGTCGGGAACGCGGTAACCGGTAAGGGAGTCCCAGGTGGGCTTGAACGGCCCGGGAGGAGTGATGATGCCCATGATCCGCCCTCTTCTCGTAATGTGCCCGAAACACGGGCGCCAAAGTGTGTGTCCCTACTCCGCAGGCACGAAGCGAACGGTGATCTCCCCGCGGGCCTCATTGGACACCACCCGCAGATTGATACGGATGAGTCGCTCGCCCCAGATCCCCTGCAGGCGGCCATCTGTGAGTGGAACCACATCCAATTCCATTCGCAGCAGGTCCGAGTCATATTCCAGAAAGCCGACGCCCGTCTCACGACCCTCCGGCAACTGGGCGCGGTTGAGCACCAGACGCCCCGGACCTGCCCGCTCCACCTCGCACGGAGTTATGAGATGCAGCACGGTCTCCCCTGACGCCTCCTCAAGCTCGTACCGGTCTTCGATAGCGACCTCCATCTGGCGCACAAGACGCACCGCGCGCTCCCACCGCTTCACCTTCGCCTCGGCCGGATACGCCCCAGCGATGTCCAGGCTCAATGTGGATGCGAGGTCGTCTGCGTAACACCGGGCATCCCGGGCCGCGAACTGCTTCCCTGGGGCCTGCTGGACGCCGTTGATGGTGGGCAGATTGTGATAGGCTGACTGCATGGTCCAGATCTCGTAGCGCCGGCCGCTGAATGTCTTCGCGGTGTATGCTTCGACCCCCGCATCCACCAGAACCGGCTTGCCGCCCTGGAAGACAATGAAGCTCCCCACGTCATTGTGATTGTGGCTTTCAGCATTGTGACCGCCCTTGGCCGCAACGAACAGGCCCTCAATCTTCCCGGTGCGGTCGCGGGTAGTCATGACCTCGATCACAGGCAACCAGGAGTCCCGCGGCAGCGGCTGCACTGCCGGACAGCTCTGCATCTCAGCCAGTGAAAAGACGGTGCGCAGGCGGCGGCCAAGGCTCGAGGTGGGCCCCTTCGTCAGGGTCTCTTGATCCTTCGCAAGCCAGGCCCCCATCTGCATCATCTCGGGGTCGTCGATGGCTTTGCCATAGCCGTAGGTTACTCCGGGATCGACCTGCTGGATCGCAGCGGCATCGGCGAAGTTCACATAGTACCGGCCTGCAATCTGCACCCGGTATATGAATCGGCCGATCTCCTGGATCAGGGGCTCGTCGAAAACATCCACCGCACCCCTCGTTGCGCTGTGCAGCAGGTCCAGGCAGTCATACAGCGAGGCGCCGGCGCGTCCCCAGTAACCCGGGCCCTCATCGCAGCCCCCATCCGCCGGATAGGGGTCAATGAACTTGTCCACCACCTGCATCGCCTTGACCACGTGGGCAGCGCGCCGCGTCTCGTCCTCTTCCAGCAGCAGAGCGCAGGTGAGCCAGTTGGAGCAAATCCACGGGGTCCAGTTGTTGACATTCTGCCCATGCAGGCCCATCCAGCCGAAGTCGTCGCGTTCCATCACCGGAGCCAGAATCCGGTTCTCGATCTCCATCCGGATGCGAGGCACTATGAGCGGCGACACCGTGTCCAGCCCGGGGGCCAGCAAGTACAGCGTCCAGGCCAGCAGCGCGCCAGTCTCGGCCGCGAACAGGTCAACGACGGGCTCGGTCACATCCGGCAGTCCTCTGCCCGCTTTCTGGACGCCAATGTGTGCCGGAATGCACCAGGATGATTCCTCGCACACCCCCCAGACGCCGTTGGTGATCTCGTCCAGGAACGCGCCCTGCCCCTCGGTGCACTCGGCGATCACCAGATCGCACAGGGCAGTCCGGCGCCTGTGGCAGAGGGTCTCGTACCGGGAGCGGTTGCCGTCGCGGGCGTAATCCAGGTACCGCGCCGCGGGAAGGAAGGGCCAGTCGAAGCCCAGCTTTTCCCGGCCTCGCGCGATCTGTGCCTCTCGCAGTGGCTCCGGCAGGTCATCCCAGGCTTCACGTTCCGACGCGGTGGCGAAAGGCCTCCATTCGTCTCGCGGCACAAGCAGTTTCTCGATCTCGGCTTGCGACCATCTCTGTGACAGCATAAGTGATCCCTCGAAGACTCAGGGCGCGCGGATTGCCACGCGCCCGTTCTCTTGCCATAGCCGCCTCTAGTTGGGCTTCACGAGCACCCGCAGGCGCTTGAGCGAATACGACGACGCGTTGTGCTTGAAGGTCCAGTCGCGGGTGTCGCCGTCGCTGTTGCCGATGCCGATATCCGCGTTCCCGCCGGCCTTCCAGTTATTGATGGCGAAGATGGTCTGCTTCGCCTCATGGTTGTGGACCTGCATCGAGCCATAGCCATCCTCCGGCGGACCATACTGGTCGCCGAAGTCCCACACACTCGCCGAGGCATTGGGGATGCCGATGGCATTGGGCTGGCCGTAGTTGTGTGGCCAGAACTCGATGTTCCCGCCGGTGAGGCTGTTTCCCGTGACGATCCCCGGCACGTTGGACAGCACATTCATGTTCTTCACTCGGGTCTGGAACACAGCCTTGCTGGCAAGGGTCGGGACCCCGATCTTACCCGGGTCCTGGGTGAAAGGATCCATCGACACGTAGACCCACTGCGTGCCCTGCCCGGCCGTCTCCAGTTCCAGGAAGTACGCCACGCGGCTGAACCCGCCTGTGATGCTGCTGTGGTTATCCACCGTGTAGGCGACGTCTTTCCCCAGTTTGGAGAGGTCCAGGTCATACACCAGTACGAAGTCCCGGGCCTCTCCGACTTTGAGCTTCAGCCAGTCTCGCGTCGGCACTTCGCCCGCGCGGAAGGGAACGGCGGGCAGGCCCTCGCGGTTGGACAGGTTCGGCTCAGCGTTCTTGTGCCAGGCGAATCGCACGGCCACCGGGTCCGGCACCTGCGGAGAGGACAGGACCACGCTGTCACCCTCGATTACCGCGTCAGCCGGGGTGAAGTCGGTCTCGGCGCCCACGATCTCAAACCAGTTGAGGGGCTTGCCGTCCCGGGATACCAGGCCGCTGCCCACGTTGTCGAACCGCACCCTGAGCTTGCCAGCCTCGATCTCCAGGGCTTTGAAGGTCGGGCCGGAGGCCACAGTCTCGGGCCGCCCATAATCGTTCTTCAGGGCAAGCAACGCCAGGCGCTTGCCCACATCCTGTTTGTTGCGGGGATGGATATCGTTCAGGTCGGAAATGTCATTGGCCACCGCCATTCCGGTCCCGGGAATACTCAGCGCCGCGGCTTGTGCTTCCCAGAAAGTCGGAAGAACGTAGGGGTCTTCCGTGCCGTAGCTGTAAGGCGCGATCTGCACGTAGTAGAAGGGGAAGTCGCCCTGTCCCCAGAGCTTGCGCCATCCCTGGATCAACGCCCGCATCTTCTCGGTATAGAGCATGCCCTCGCCGTGGTTCGACTCGCCCTGGTACCAGATGGCCCCCCTGATCGCGTACGGGATCAGCGCGTGGATCATCCCGTTGTAAAGGCTCGTGGGCTGCTGGGGCCCGGTGAGCGGGAGCAGTTCACTGGGATATGCTGGAGAGGGTTCCAGGATCTTCTCCTGCGCCATGCTCTCGCGAGCGGTGCCCATCCAGGCCTCAAGTGCGCCAAGATAGCTCTTGAGCGTGTCCTTGTAAGCATCGGTGCGCGGGTCGGCGAGAGCGACCTGCTTCGCGATGCTTTCAAGCGCCGGGACTTCCTGGAATCCCACCGGGGGAATCCAGGGCTCGATGCGCGTCCCGCCCCATGAGCTGTTGATCAGGCCGATAGGCACGTTGAGTTCCTTGTGCAGGTGCCGGGCCATGAAGTACCCGACTGCCGTGAAATTGCCCACGGTTTCGGGCGAGCAGACTTCCCACGGGGCGCTGATGTCGTCCTGCGGCAGTCCCTGGGGTATCTTTGGGATCTTGATGTGGCGAATCTTGGGGTATTGGGCGGACGCGATCTCAGTGTCCCGGTCGTTGCTGTTGGAGACGACCCACTCCATGTTCGACTGTCCCGAGCAGAGCCATACCTCGCCCACGAGGACGTCATCGAGGGTCAGCGTGTTCTTGCCGGTGACGGTTAGGCTGAAGGGGCCGCCTGCGGGCATTTCCGGCAGCCAGACCTTCCATTTGCCGTCGGCACCGGCTGTGGTTGTCACGGCGGGCATGTCCCCGAGCTTCACCGAAACGGATTCACCCGCATCTGCCCAGCCCCAGATCGGTACGGGCATGTCTCTCTGCAGTACCATATGGCTGCCAAAGAAGCCGGGCAGCCGCACATCAGACCAGCCTGCCGTGGCTGCGCCGACCATGACCAGCGCGACGACGAGAAGCTTGAGCGATCTATACTGCATCTGCATTGCCTCCATGGGCCCGCCTGAGGAGCCCCTAGTGGTACGTGAGTCTGAACGGCAAGTTCGACAGTGGTGCGGCGAAACCTGCGGCAATGAGACATTCCAGCACCGGATCATCTTAGCGCGCGGTGCAGGGCCTGAAGCTGCCGGAGTGTCGCCCCGGCGATGTGGCCCTCCTGGTAGATACCCACATTGAGCGTCACCACGCCTTGTACTTCCCGGCAACAGGACAGGAAGCGCAGGAGAACGTCATCGTCATACTTCGGCGGATCCATGGGTCCAGGTGTATGGTGCCCCCAGAAGCAGTCGATGGGGACGAGCGCGTGCCACTGACAGCGGGTGCCCTCAGCAAATCGGGAGTCCGGCAGGTAGAGGCGAGCGTTGTCCTCACGGCCGAGACGGATACGCCCGTCCACCAGTTCTTCCACCTCGCCCGACAGGTAGTCCTGCTCATCCGATAGCGGCCGGGTGATCCCGATACAGAAAGACCCGTCATTGAACGCCAGCGCGGCATTGAGGTTACCGGCCCGCGACGCCGATCCCCACAGTGGCCAGTCATACAGGCTGTTGTGGAATACCGGCCAGGTATAGCAGCCGTCATACCACCAGCCATCCAGCAGCTCGCCAAACCGCTCGGCATACTCTCGGATGAATGCGGTGTACCGCCGCTGGAACTCGCTCTGGTCTTCCGGGTTCCACGCGAAGGGCTCGTGCAGGACCGTGGGCGCATTCACCTCCGCCGGCAGGTAGGCGATGAAGCGCTTGCCAAGGGCCTTGACCCCTTGCGCAAGCTCAAGCACCAGGTCGCGCCTCGAGCAATGCCCCGGGCCGGCGAGGGCATCCAGCGTGGCACTGGGACTGGCGTAAAAGCCGGAGTTCTGGCCGATGGTGAAGATCAACCAGCCCGCTCCGCTCTCCTCGAACTGCTGCAGAAAGCGTTCCAGATTGAACGCGTCCACGGCTCGATCCAGGTCGGTGATGCGTTCCCCACGCTCCGGAGCAGGTCCGGGGGCGATCCAGTGCACCATCATCCCGAAGGGCGCTTCATCAACCATCCAGTCGCAGCGATGCCTGTCCATGCCGGCCTCCGCCGTCTTTCAGTTAGCCGTGATCAGGGCTCGTGGCAAGTTCACCGCTCCTGCCTTTCAGACCTGCCTGAGTCTTGTCGCAGCGGGACCTGCCGCCTCGGCGGTGATGGGCTCGGTCACGTCAACCCTGTCTTCACTTTGCATCGGGGGAGGTAGGGTGCGTGGGTTACAGGGGCAGGAAGGATGCCGATGCCCCCACAACGACGGTGGGGCTAGATGACCCGGTCCGCGGCTTCAGCTGAGACGGGCACCGCCGGGATGCGCCTGGGTCAGGATGAACCGCCCTCCTCATGGCACGGCATTGGATGTGCCACCAGCAGTGGACAGGAGCCAACGCATCCCGATCTCACCGGAATGGATCCCGAACCTCCTGTCTGGCCGACTTGTTTTGCCGGCGCACATTGTCGGAGGCGCCACGTCGTCAATCCACCGCCGGCTTCCCATATTCCGCGGGATTCTTGTAGTACCAGTCCACCAGACTAGGCGCGAGCAGGCGCCCCTTCGGGTCGCGATTGTTCCGGTACACGACATTGCGCGAGTTGTTGTCGGCGTCCCACCGGGCCAATGGGAAAAAGCGCATGGACAGGCTCCCGGCCTCCTTCGGTATGGTGACGGAATCCGTGGGGAAGTCCGGCACGTCGATCACGTTGTCCTCCATCACGATGTTGGCGTAGTTCGCGTGGAGCACCTGGAAACTGATGCCGATGGGGTAGGACATCTCGCCCTTCGCGTTTTCGAAGGCCCGTCCGGTGATGTGGTTTCCCCGGATGACAATGTTGCGCATGCGGATGCCCTCACCCAGCGACTGACCGTACAGATGGATCCCCGAGGCGCCCCACGGGTTCTTGCGTGGGGCGCCAAGGATGATTTGGTTGCGCTCCACCAGTGTGTGCTCCCGGCGCGGATGCTGGATCGGCAGGTTGTTCTCACCCTTGATCTGCAGCGACACGCCGTACGCCACATTCTCGAACAGGTTGTCGGTAATGGTGGTGTACCGGTCCCACCAGCTCATCACGAACACGCCGGCGCCGTCGAAGTTGGTCACGCGATTGCCCCGGATGGTCAACCCAATGCAGTTGCTGTAGGTTATGCCGTTCAGCGGGCTTTTCTGGGTCTCGGGGTCATACCGCACGTCGTGGATGTGGCAGTTTTCTACCAGCCCGCCGTATGAGGGCCACCAGTTGTTCTCGTTCTCGCCGCCATCGGCGGGGTCAAAGTCCGGGTCCTTGCCCTGCGGGGTGATCCAGCTGAGATCGTCGAAGTTGTTCGCCCCTCCGATCCCGATGTGGGTGATCTCCGCCACGTGCCCGGCCACGTCACCATTGTGCCCGGCGTCAGTGAAGTCCAGATCGCGCAGAACCGCGGCCATGCGGCAGGCCTCATGCTTGTAAACGAGGGTCTGTGCAACCACGAAACACTCCCGCGAGTTGCCCGAAGCCGGGTCCCAGCCCGTCCCGTAACCTCGCAGGTTCACGCGCTCTACGAGTGCGCCGCCGCCCCGAATATGAATAGCGTGGATTGTGCAGTGCTTATCCTGTCCATCGAAGTTGCAGTCGACAGTGAGGTCGCGGACCGTACAGTAATCGGCGCTCTCGTAGAAGTTGCGGTTTGCGATAACGATGAAGTAGTTGTCGCCGCGCCGGTTCCCGGCCGGGTTCGTGCCGTCCAGCAGGCGGATGATAGTCCTGTCTCGACCGGATCCTTCGATCCGGTACCACGGGCCAAGGTCGATGGAGTGGTAAGTGATGCTTGGGTCGTAGTGCGCCGGCTTGCCCCGGACACCATAGGTCTTCGCCAGCAGCTTCACCCGGTTGAACCGTTTCAGGCAGGCGTTGATGGCCGCCTGGTCGTCGTGGGCATCCGGTCCGTCGCCGTCACCATATGCCCCGAACCACTCGGCGTACACATCCGCGTATGGGTCAAAGACCCGCAGGTATCGTCCCGCGCCCGCGACCGGCTTGAGCACGGTGCCGCCGTCGGGTTCCGCCCCAGAATCCGCGACGAATCGAAACACCCCGCCACCGTCATCGCCGGGTGCATGGTAGCCCTCGACCTGGAAGTACGCGCCGTCCGCCGGGTCCTTGACGGCCAGCAGTTGATCGACAGTACTGACGGTCGTGACCTGTACGCCCCTGGGGATCAGCGTCTCTCCCGGCTGCCCGAGTGCAAGCGCCGGGGTGAGCCACAGCGCGAGGAGCACAAGTGCGACGGTGTGTCGGGCGTCCCGCCTGCACGCAGTCGCCATGTCAGTCATCCTCCGTGTGAAAGCTACTCATCGCGGTTGTTCCCCACCCGCACCGCGGAAATCCAGATCTGTGAATCCCCTCCGCCCAGACCGATGCGCTGGAAGGGCTTCCCGGGCGCCAGTGCCTCGGGCGGTGCGAGGAAAACGAGAGTATCCCATTGCTCCTCGCCCGACAGCGGCTGCTGCGGCCTGACCGGAGTCCAGATGCCGCCCTGTGCGTAGCTCTTGTTCTCGCCGTCCGTATTGACGACGATGGACGTCAGTTGAGACTTGCCCCACACGTCCATCTCGATGCGCAGCGGCTTGTCGGTCACGGGGCTAGGGGCGATGAGCGTCGCCCAGCCTGCGACACCGTCCCCCACGCCGGTCTCGTCGGTGTTCCAGCACTGCCGCCCACCGAGCTGCATGGGTGCGCCCAGCCCAGACGCGATCACGCCAAGCTCGTCGCTGAGCTTCATCCCGTCGATGAGCTCGGCCGCTTCGCGCACGCGGATGAACGAGAGCGCCTTGCGCCCGTGGTCCAGCGTCTCTTTCAGGGCTTCCCGGGTGTAGGTCTGCTCGAACTTCGCCCGAGCCTCCAGGCAGCGGATCATGTGGTAGCCATACTGGAACACAGCGGCCACTTTCGCCACACGCCCCTTGTAGGGCTCCGCATCTGCCAGCTTCGCGGCCTTATCCAGATGGGTCATGGCGCGGTCGAGATCGGCAAAGCTGAACAACCCGGGCACCTGGTGGATCGGGTTGTCGCTGAAGGACTGCCCCGACTCCTTGATCGAGTCTGCCACCGCCGCATAGTAAGCGGCCATCTCCTGCGCCGCCGGGCCGAACATGTGGCTCGTCCAGTCCGCCGCGAGCGCATCCGCATCCGCCGAGGGGTCCCACAGCTTCCGGGCGATCACGTAGTACAGGGGTCCATCCAGCGCCCAGTCACTGAGGCTGCTCTGGCAGTAGTACCGACGGATGCCCAGGCTGTACAGGTGGTCAATGTCCGCCGCGAAGGTCTGCGTCACCGGCCTCGGCAGCCGCCACCACATGCTCTTGCTCACGTACGAGTAGAACAGCAGGTCCGGCCGAAGCTTGGCCCAGCGCTGTAGGAGAGCATTGAACTGCGCGTTCGGTTCGGAAGTGGGGTCGGCGATGGGCCGGGAGTAATCCGCGGGGGCGTAGTGACACAGCCATGGGATCACATTGGGCTCGGGGACAATGGTGTCCGGCGGCTCTGCATAGTTCACATACGCCAGCACGAGGAGCAGCTTGTCGGGATGCACTTCCGCCACTTTCCGCGCCACCTGGTTCGCGAACCAGAACACCCGGTCGCCCATGAAGGGCCGCTCCATTGCCAGCCCCTGCTTCGTGGTGCGCCCACCGCAGAGTTCTTTGTCCAACGCCAGGCACTCGTCACATTCGCACCAACCGTAGCCGTCATTGGGCGAGATCGAAATCACCTGCAGGGCCGGGTCCTCATCGAAGACACGAATGACGCGCCTTGCGAACTCTTCCGCGAGACCCGGCGCGGTGACGCAGAGCTGCTTGCTGTGCAATGAGGTAGGCACGCGCTGGCCGTTGATGAGCGGAGACCACTCGGGGTGTTCTGCGAAGTACGTCTCCGGTGGCATGATCTGGTGATACGCGTGGCAACCGGTGACAGAGCTGGGAAGATAGTACGCGCCGCCATTAGTCTTCGCGGATTCGGCCGTGTAGAAGCCGTTCAAGCCCATTTTCGGGCCCCAAACGCGCCCCTGTTCGCCGGTGCCGACGAATGTCCGCATGTCGAACTCCGGGGCCGAAGTCACCTGAATTGGCTTCAACCTCACCGTCGTCGCCGCAGGCACAAAATCCACATCTTGCGACAGCCAGCGGCATCCCAGCGCTTCCTCCAGGAACCGGTACACGCCGTAGAGCGTCCCGCGATCTGATCCGCCACAGATGATCACACCGCCCTCGCTGGCGCGCAACGTGAATCCTTCCACCTCATCGGGGGCGACTGCTTTGCCCTGGGACGTCGGGCCCACGTGGACCGGGATCCCGGCCACATCGCCGCCTTCACCAACCACAGACAGCCTCGCGCCGCTGATCTGCTCCAGGTACTTCGCCAGCTCATCGGCGGCGAAGCGCACCGTGTCGCTTGCATGAGCCGGGATCACAATGGTCGCTTCAGGAACGGAATCGCGCACGAGCACGATGTCGGGCTGGCACCACACAGTGACGGGGAAGAGCGCAAGGAGCAGAAGGTCTCGCATGTGGATCGCCTCCGCTGTGCGTTATCGCCTATGGCGTGCAGACCAACATTCCTTTCCCGGGGGTTCGCTACCTGCTTACGCGGCCAACACAGGACACGGGTGCCCATTGGGCGAACTCTCCGATGCGCGCCTGAACCCGCGCTAGATCCCATCGCCGGAGGCTCTCCCATGCCCGGTTACCCCGAAGTCACCTTTCCCCTCGGCGGGTTCCTGCCCGAACCCACCGGCGCCACAATCCGAGAGCCGGCGCGTGATATCCCGATCATCGCGGATTGCGACGTGGCGGTTCTGGGAGGCGGCCCTGCGGGAGCCTGTGCGGCCGCTGCAGCCGCAACCCTCGGAGCGAGTGTGCTGCTCATTGAGCGTTTCGGCTTCCTGGGCGGCATGTCCACCGCGGGTATCGTGAACATGTGGCACCCATTCTATGGGATGGACGGAGAGACACTGATCATCGGTGGCTTGCCCCGGCAGCTTGTCCAGCGCCTGCAGGATATGGAAGCGGTCTACAACACCGCCGAAGACGGAGAGACGGGCAACTGGGTTATCTGTTCGGAGCACGCGCGGTTCGCATTCGACGACATGGTGCTGGCCAGTGGGGCGAAGGTGCTGGTCAACGCTCATCTCGCCGGAGCGATCCGCGAGGGCAGACGGGTCACGGCGGCGTTGGTCGAGACAAAGAGCGGGCGCGGGGCGGTGTTGGCGAAGTCCTTCATCGACTGCACCGGGGACGCCGACCTGGTGCGCCGGAGCGGCGTGGAGACGGAACTCGGCGATGCCACCGGGGCCTGCCAGGCACCCACCCTATGCTACCGTCTCGACAACCTCGGGCCCGGTGGACTGGGGGCGTTGTCGGCGGAGCTCACAAAGCACACCATGGACTACAATGGCCAGCCCTTCCCCGCCTTCTTCTGGGGCGATCGCTGGCCGGGCACTGAGACCGAACACTTTGCCGCGGGCACCCGCGTGCTGGATGTGAACTGCGCGGACGCCTTGAGCCTCGCCCGGGCGGAAATTGAGGCGCGTTACCAGTTGCGCTGGGTGCTGGAGCGCGCCAGGCGGATGCCGGGCTGGGAGAACCTGCGCCTCGTGGCCGTCGCCACGGCATTGGGGCTGCGTGAGAGCCACCGAATAATCGCGGATTACCAGGTCACCGGCGATGACCTGCTGTGGGCCAGGCCGTTTGAGGATGCGGTCGCCCAGGGCACTTACCCCATAGACATTCACACTCCCGGCGCGCCGGGGATCGTGTTCAACCGCCTGGACGGCACCTTCCACCGCATCAACCCGGACCGTTCCACGGAGAGCGGGCGCTGGGACGGCGAGCCGGTGAACGCGCCGAAGCGCAACGCGCTTTGCTATCAAGTGCCCCTGCGTTCCCTGATCGTCCGGGACCTGGACAACGTGTTCGCGGCCGGACGTTGTGCGGGAATGACCCACGAGGCAGCCGGTGCTTTGCGGGTGATGGTGAACTGCATGCAACTGGGGCAGGCGGCGGGAGTCGCGGCGTCGCTCAGCCCGGATGGGAATGCGCGCGAGGCAAGCGCAGAGGCCGTGCAGGATCGCCTGCGGGAGTTGGGGATGCCCCTGCGCTAGCGGTTGTCCGTGCTGTGCATTGGGGGACCGACATCCGAACGTGGCCCGCACCGGAGTTCGGTGCTTGTACCCAACGCGCCGTCTGCCTTCGCCTGCCGTACTCAGGCCTTGTAAGGGCCGCCAGTATATGGCCAAGGGCGGAAGCCCCTGGCTATGGGCGGTCGCCCCCGTTGGGCGCTCACGGGACGGCGGCGCTCTGCGGGCCTGCCACGGCCCGGCACCCCCAATGAAGCGAGGAGCGGGTGCCGGCTCTCCAGCTGCTACCCTCCCGCCTTCTCCCAGTTGAACTCCACATTGTCCAGGTAGAATGTGGCCGGGCCGGTGGCTACGGACATCACCACCACGCAGTCCAGCAGCTTGAATTTCGGCGCATGGTCTATGCCCTCCAGCACCTGCGCCTCGCCACCTTCCGGGCGGATGGTCAGCGTGTACGTACCCGTATTCTGCGGTCCAAGGCCGCAGGAGATGTCGAACCGGACCCGCTGCCGCGCTCGGTATGGATGATGTAGGTCAGAAAGCCGGCGATGGTGTCGCCAAGCTCCGTCACAATCGCCCAGTCAGTGTGCTTGCGGATGACCCCCTCCACCTGCCCGCGCTTATTATCCTGCCAGTTGGGCCATTGGAGCGCAAACAGCTCATCCCCCACCATTCGGCGAAGTGACGCGTAGACGGGCTCCCATGCGGCGACGGCAATGTCCCCGCAACGCTGGGCATCCTCAAGGCGAGCGGGGCGGATCAGGGGCGATGGCTTGTCGGTCATGACCGGGGAGTCCTCTGTGGAATTGTCCGGGGACGGGTTCTGGAACTGGCAAGTGAACGCTACGACCCCCGAAGGCCCGGCGGAATCGGCACGCCCATCTGGTCGAAGAACTGCCGCAGGATCTGGTTTTGCAGCTCCGGGTTCATGGCCATATAGACTGCCCAGGCCAGGGACAGGATGAAGACGAGAGTGCCGATGATCCCCAGCACAATTCCGGCGATGGTCACACCCGTCTGCCGCTTATTCTGGGCGATGATGGACAGGATCAGGCCCACCGGGCATAGAATGGGCAGGCAGCCGCAAGATAACAGCCCCACAATGCTGAAAACCAGGCCGACGATCCCCATGGTGTCGTCATGGGGCGGCTCGGGCGGAGTGATCCGCGGCGGCTCCTGGTAGCCCGCATATTGGGGCGGGTACGGTGGCGGCACGGACGCCGGGGGTGGCGCAGGAGGCTGTTGCCGGGCAGAGCTGGGCGGAAAGCGTGTTGGCACGGAGGCGTAGGCCGGGCCACGGTATGGCGGCGGGGGTGAGGCAGGTGGGACAGTGCCGGCGGAAGGCAGCGTCCGGTTGCAGTGGGGGCAGACCACGCGTGATACGGGCACGGCGCCCCCGCAGTGCGGGCAGGTTCTCTCGTTTTCCACCTGACAGCCTCCCGTGGCAGATTCAGCAGACGGCCGCGCCTGGCCGCTCAGTTGAGTGAGAATGCGCCGGCGCTGTCCCCATCCGATTCAGGTCTTTTCGCACGCTCCAGCGAAGCGAGCAGGAGCCGGTAGTGCCCGGTTTCCTCGAGAAGAAGCTCTCGCTCGCGGAGCAGTCGTTCCGCCGGCTGGAGCATCTCCAAGAGCCTCTGGCGCTCCTGGACAGACGCCGTGATATGGGCAGCAATCATGAAAGACAGCGGCTCTGGGTCCTCCGGGACATGGATCTGGGCATGGGGAATGCCGATGAGCTTCATGATTGCCGCGACGTGTTCCTGGAGCATCTGCGCGAGTTCCCGGCACAATTCGGGAGATACGCGGATATCCTCCTCCCGGGGCCTGTACGGCTCAACCACACCACGCAGGAGATCGCCATCGATCTCGACCTCACGGATGCGAAACCGGTCCTCGCCGACGACCACGATGTCCAGGGCCCT
The DNA here is from genome assembly GCA_013314775.1 of Armatimonadota bacterium. Lineage (NCBI taxonomy): Bacteria > Bacillati > Armatimonadota > Armatimonadota bacterium. The sequence goes on from JABUFB010000010.1 coordinate 156,015, forward strand.
GTCCTGAAGCGTGTCATTCTCGGCAACATGCACGATTCGCGCCAGCGTTCCCACATTGCGTGGTGAGGCAATCCCGCCCACTTCGGGGCCACTGTCGATGAGCGCCACCCCGAAGGGGCTTTCTGCATCCAGGCATTCCTGGACCATCGCGAGGTACCTGGGCTCCATGATGAGAAGCGGCATGGGCATCCCCGGGAAAAGCACGGTATTCAGAGGCATCAGTGGCAGTCGCATTACTCATCACCGCCCTCCAGGCAAGCTTTCTTGGTCGCGGCCAATCGGCATCGCGACCCCTCTTTTCTCCATTATACCACGCACAGGAGGAACCAGACCATGGGCAGACGAACTATATGGTATAGTAGCACGGACGACACACCCAGGCTTAGCACGTGGGGGAAACAGCGATGGGCGTCAGTGATGATATCAGACTTGTTCGGGCCCGCGATCTCATCTTCTCCACCGCCGAGAAGGATGCGGCGGCGGACCTGTGCATCGCGAACATGACCTATGGCCTTGCCAAGATCCACATGGTCCAGGAGTCGCTGGGGCACCCGCCGGACGCCTGCTTCGTGGGCACACCCGACATGACCATCACCCGCAACAGCGGACGCTGGAGGGCCGGAATCGGCTACGGGGGCAAGCTGTCATGGGGCGACGGAAACCGGGATCTGCTGGTCATGGATGTGAAGCCCAACACCTGCGGAATGCTGGTGGGAGGCCTGCAAGAGCGCCCGGACGTGGTTGAACTCACGGGACGCCTGCACGACCTGCACCGCAGCGACCTCGAGCTGGACGGGGTGCCCATCAAGTGGGACTTTGGCACCGGCAACCATTTCATTGACATCTACGAGACCGCAGAGACATTCACCGCCACAGACCTGCCCCGGTACATGTTCGTCATCCACGCTTCCGGCGCCGAATTGCGCGGGGAGAGCGCCCATGGACCCGGCCTGTACTGGGACGATAGCGGTGCCTGGAAGCGCCGGTATCAGATCGTCGAGACCCCGTGGGGTCCCATGCATATCCTGCGGGGCGATGATCTCGCAGAGTACATGGAGGTCTACTGGAAAACAGACGATTTCGCCATACGCCGGCGCGAAATGGCGGCACGTGAGCTCTTCGGCGACATTACGCTGATCGCTAACATCAATCATCAGGGGCTGGCCGACCCCAATGTGATCCTGCTCGGCTGCCAGAGCACCGTGACCGAACCCAGTACACTGCTCCCCATCATGGTGCGGGCCGATCGCCCCGCCTTCCTCATGGAGGGACTGCCGAATCTGACCCTCGACAAGGTGCGCGAACTGGGCTTCGAGGAGCGCGCGGAGAACGCTGGTGTGCTCGATCGCCTGCTGAACGCCAACGTCATGCCCCACGGCGCGGGTTACTCCCTTCCCCACCTCAGCACCGTCAGGCGAGTCATCGAGATCGACGGCACCCGCTATTTCGAACTCGAGCGCCTCAACCAGCGCGATACCCAGATCATCAGCGACCCCAAAGACCTCACCTGCGGCTACCGCGATGAGTCGGTGGTGCAGCGCACGGTAGAGTGCGGCATGGGACGGATCGCGGCGCGCCTGGAGCCTCTGTTTGTGCTCAAGTCCTGAACCTGGCGGTGGGCCCTGCCTGCAGGGGGTTAGAGATAATAGCGGAAATTTGCGATGACAACCCCCGGCTTGTTTCGGAAGGCGATCTGCAAGAACAACGCGGTCTGGTTATGCAAGAACTGGACCAGGAAGCCCTGGATCACCACCTCGGGGATCACAATGGTCACGGTGTCGAAGCCTTCATCCTGCATCGCCTTCTCCACATACTCCAGCAGCGGCTCGGCAACGCTCCGGTAAGGAGACTGCAGCGCCACAAGGCTGATGCCCAGCCCGTAGCGTTCCCACCCACTGAGCAGACTGGGCCGCGGGCGATCGGACTCCGTCTCAACGTGCACCGCGCGCACGTCGCCATCGGGACTCGACAGGCTCTTGGCGTAATGAACCGCTTCCAGCATTCCCCGATGGACGCTTGCAACAAGGACAAGAACCAGGTTCCTGCCGGGCGGAGGCGGCTGGGGCGTGCCCTCCAGGCTGAGACGCCGTCCGAACCACTCGTAATGCTCGTGGATCCGTAAGAACAGGAGCACGAGTGCTGGGATCACCACTACTACAATCCATGCGCCCATAGACCACTTGCTGATGGCGATCACGAGCGTCACGCCCCCCGTAATTACCGCGCCGACGGCATTGATGGCGACCCGCTGCCGCCAGTCCACCTGCTCGTCACGCACCGATATCCAGTGCCGCACCATCCCGGCCTGCGATAGCGTGAAGCTCAGGAACACGCCCACCGCGTAAAGCGGAATGAGGCGATGGGTCTCGCCCCGGAACGCGGCGAGTAGGAACCCCGATGCAAGGCCGAGTAGGAGGATGCCGTTAGAGTACACGAGGCGGTCGCCAATGTTGCCCAGGGGACGGGGCAGGTAGCCGTCATTCGCCTGCACGCTGGCAAGGCGCGGGAATCCGTTGAAACTGGTGTTTGCGGCCAAGATCAGGATAACAGCGGTGAAGAACTGCACCGCGTAGTACGGTACGGTTCGTCCGAAGGTGCCCCGGGCGATCTGCGAAACCACGGTCTCGTCGTGCACTGGGATCACGTGGTAGAGATTGGCGATCACCGAGGTTCCGATGAAGAGCCCGCCCAGAAGCAACGCGAGCCACGTCAGGACTTTCGCGGCATTTGCACCGACCGGTTCGCGGAACGCCTGGACGCCATTGCTCACTGCCTCGATGCCCGTCAAAGCTGCGCACCCGGACGAGAAGGCGCGAAGGATGAGGAAGAGGCTGACCGCACCGACCGCGGCCTCATCCGTGTGCGCCGGGAGGGGCTCAACGGGCCCCTGCCCGGAAAGCCCGCGCCACAGGCCAGCCATAATCACCACCAGCATGCTCGCCACAAAACCGTAGGTTGGAAGCATGAAGACCCGCGCGGACTCCCGCACCCCGCGCAGATTCGCGATGGTCACGGCGGCGATGGCGGCAAGCCCCAGGGCGACTCGGTGTTCGTACCACGCGGGGAACGCCGATGTGAGGGCCGCGATGCCGGCGGCAACCGAGACGGCGACGGTAAGCACATAATCGACCAATAGCGACGCCCCGGCCACAAGGCTGGGGATGACGCCCAGGTTCTCACGAGCTACTGCGTAAGCGCCTCCCCCGGAGGGGTAGGCGTAGACAACCTGCCTGTAGGATGTCGCAACGATCGCGATCAGCACCGCGATGGCAAGCGAGATCGGCAGCGACAGGTGGAGCGCTCCAGTCCCCGCGTAGACGAGGATGAGCAAGATTTCCTCCGTGGCGTACGCAACCGAGGAGAGCCCGTCCGATGCGAAGACAGCAAGCGCGGCGAAGTTCCCGAGGCGCTCGTGGGCCTGTTGCACTGTGGCAAGCGGTTGCCCCACGAGCATACGACGGAGTATGCTGGGCATGACCAAATCATCTCTCAAAGGATCGCGGAAGACCCACTGGCTCGCACGGCAGTACTCACGCCAAAACGGGGGTGCGGGGCCCCCAGCGCGAGAGGCTAACTGGGCAGCCCACCACATAACCCCGTTGGAGGATGGCGGTCTTATCCGGTGAGTCTTGGCTGTGTTCCGCTGTTGGCATTGCGTCCTGCACGGGAATTATAGCCCTACAGGCGCGTGCTGTCGATGAGGATACGCCGCTTGAGGCACAGCGGTGGCCCGGAATAGCACCCGTCCGACACGGAGGCATTTCCCGGCGGGCGGCGAAGCTTTCTCCATTCCGGCCAGTGAGCGTGCCAACGCCAATCTGCCAAGGACGGTCCGACATGGAAGCGCCCAAGATCGGCTGTAATACCCTCTACCCCGACGGAATGCTGGGCGCCGAGGAAACCTTCACCACCGACTGCCACCTGCGCGCGCTGGACACCATTGCGGATGCCGGGTTCGATGCCGTCGAGTACTCCCATCCCGCGCCACTGGATGACGAGGGGCTTGCGCGGGTCGCGAATCATACAGCCGAACTCGGGCTCATTTCGTGGTCCCTGCATGCGTGGATGTCCCTGCCGGGCACGAGGGACGGAATCCCGGCGGCGCTGGAAGCCTACGCCGACTCGGCAAGGCGCGCGAAAGCCCTGGGGGTGCGGGTAATCGTAGTCCACAGCAGCGGCGGCATTGCGCCCGAAACCCTTCAAGAGCGGCGCAAGGCCAACACGGAGACGCTGGTGGCGTTCTCGGAGATGGTGGGCCCGGACATCACTATCGCGGTCGAGAACATGACCTCCCGCGCAGACTGGGAGTTCCTGGTGCCCCTGGTACGCGAGGTGGCCCTGCCCAATGTGGGACTGAACATCGACACCGGACATGCGAACCTGGGCGACATGAATGTGGTGGACTGCATCCGACTGGGCGGCGACCTGATCCGCACCACCCACCTGCAGGACAATCACGGCGCCCGAGATGACCACCTTCCGCCGGGGTTAGGCACCATCGACTGGCTTGCGGCCATAGCGGCTTTCCGCGAGGTCGGCTACAGGGGTGTCTACATGGTGGAGATCACCGACTGCCCCTACCAGCGCGAGGTCGACCCTCGCGGCGACACATTCAAAGCGGCGCGCAACCTGCGGGGATTCCTGGAGGCGACCGGGTAACCCAAGACGGGCGTCGGAAGACCGGGCTCCCACAGGCGCGAAGCCGCAAACGCTGCGAGAACGCGAAATCCAGCTCGACCCCACCCGGGAGGTTGCTGAATGCTCTTCGGGAGAGTCGTTCTCGTCCTCGCCCTCATGGCTTTCACCGCCTGCGCCAGCGCCGAGACCTGGGCGGTGCTCACCCGCGACGGAGCGGGCAGGGAAGTCCCCCCATATCTGTCGTCACTCGGAGGCGGCGAACGCGGCACCGGCGCGGTGCGCTCGGATGTCTTCGTCCTGGACGAGGACATTGTCAGCTTCGAAATGTGCGGGGCTGATGGATGGCCGGGTCAGCGCAAGTTCCGCAACTGGTTCGCGCTCTGCGACGCCGACACCGGGCTTGCGCTGCGGCGCACTCCCCCACCCGGAACCGACCCGATGACGCCCGTCGTGTGGGATGTCCTGGAGCTTGTGGGAAGGCGGGTCTACTTCCGCGCGGTGGATGGACTGGAAGAAAACGCCTTCGCCTGGATCGGCTGGGCCAACGTGCGAGTGGGTGACCGGGCAATTATGGGGACACTCACGCCGGGCCAACCGCCGGCGGGCTGGTATGAAGAGAAGAAGCCTGAGAATCTGACCGTCGAGGAGTGGCTCAACTGCCCGGGCGCCAGCGACGAGTATGCCCTGGAGGAGATACCATCCACCCGCACGTGGGGCATTATGACCACGAACGGGGAGAACCGCGCCTGCCCGCCGTACCTGTCTTCATTGCGCGGCGGGGAGCAGGGCACGGGTGCGGTGCGGTCGCCAGCCTTCGAGCTCACGACACCCGAGTACACCTTCTTCGTCATGGGCGCCGACAGTCCGTCTGGCGACCTGGGTCTCAACAGCTTCCAGCTTGTGGAAGCGGCGACCGAGAAGATACTGCGCAGAGCCCAGCCCATCGTGGGCAACACCATGCGCCCCATCACCTGGGACGTGCGCGAATTCCTTGGCAAGCGGGTGTTTTTCCGGGCGGTGGACAACAACCCCGCCAGCGGTTGGGCCTGGATCGGCTGCGACCGGATTCCCCTGGGTGATCGCGTCATCACCTTCGACCAACCAGACGCTCTGGACGGCTGGCGTGAGGAAGGCCTGGCCGACGGAGAGTTCAGAACCGCCAATGTTCGACCACCCACCCCCGCGGAGATGCTCGAGCGTGAGTGGCGGCAACAGGACGCGGCTCTCGGACTGCGCTGGGACCTGTGGCGACAAAATCCGGCGACCGCGCCCTCGCTCATGCGGCGGGTAGTGAGGGCGATGGAGGCGGGTTTTGACCGCGCGCGCCGGTTGATGGTCGACTTCGCAACTGCTGGAATGCCGGCGAATGAACGGGCGCAATTCGAAGAGCGGTTCAGGCTTCTGCGCCGGCGGGTTGAGAGCCTGCGGCAGACGCCCGAGGATGTTGACGGCTGGATGGCCTTGCGACGAGATCAGCAGGTAGCCCTGCGCGAACTGGCTTTCGCAAACCCCGCACTGGATTTCGAACGCCTGCTCTTCGTGAAGCGGTTCACCCAGCAGAGCTATGCGGACATCAATGTGAATCACCACGCCTGGGGATCACGTCCGGGCGGGGACATCGTTGTGCTCCAGGGGTTCCGGCCGGGCGAGGACTGGCGCGAGACGCCGCTTCTTGCCGGAAGGCTGGGCCCGGGAAACGTACACGGAATCGACCTGGATTTCGATGCCGGGCACATTGTCTTCGCGTACACCCGGGCTCAGAGCAACGAGCCGCCGCCAGGCTGGACGGTGCGCCAGAACACCTATGACTTCCACCGCACGCTGGACCTGCTGCACCTGTATGAAATGCGTGCAGACGGGTCCCAGCTGCGCCGGATCACGGATGGCCAATGGAGCGACCTGAACCCGTGCTATCTGCCGGACGGCGGGATCGCCTTCGAATCCGAACGCTGCCAATTCTCCCTCCAGTGCAATGAGTACGACAAGGACGAACCTACCACCAACCTGTACACTATCCAGCGCGACGGGACCGGCCTGAAGCGTCTATCTGTCACGAAGGACGGTGACTGGTACCCGCGCGTTTTGGCCGACGGCTCCCTCGTCTACTCCCACTGGGAGTACCACGAGCGCGGGCTTATGTTCCCCCATCCCCTGTGGCTGATCCGGCCGGACGGCACGGGTCCTGACAACTTCGCGAAGCAACACTTCAACTATCCACTGACGCTGACGGTACCGCGCCAAGTGCCGGATTCGGACCTGGTAATGGCAATAGCAACCGGTCATCACACCCTTGCAGCCGGACCCGTGGTGCTGGTGGACCGCCGGAAGGGGATGAACGATCCGGCGTGCATTACCCGAATCAGCGGGCCGGATATCTGGCCGGAACTGGGTGGCGCCGCACCGCCGCCCGACACGGAGGGTTGGCGAATCCCACCCGGACAGGGCTGGTACATGGACCCGTACCCGCTGTCCGGTACAACCTACCTTGCGGCCTACTGCGCCGGCTCGATGCAGGACGAGACCGGGTATGCGCTCTATCTCATGGATGTCTACGGCGGCCGGGAACTGCTCTACCGCGATCCGTCGATCTCTTGCGTCATGCCCATCCCGCTGCGCCCGCGCGAGAGGCCTCCCATCGTGGCGAGTGCCCTGGCGCCCGAAATGAAGGACGCGCTCTGCGTGCTCACCGACGTGACCGACGGCGTCCCGGAACTCGCGAAGGGCACGGTCCGGTATCTGCGCATCGCCGAACCCGTGCCGTGGCCATATGACAATGAGATCGGCGGGCAACGCTACGAACCCGACGCCAAAGCAACAGGGGTGAACTGGACGCCGGTGCGGATATTCGGCACCGTCCCTGTCGAGGCCGACGGATCGGCGTATTTCCGGGTTCCCGCGGATACCGAACTGTATTTCCAGGCGCTGGACGAAAACGGCATGGAATTGCGCCGTATGCGCAGTTACGTGAGCTTCCAACCCGGCGAGACCCGGGGGTGCGCGGGTTGCCACGAGACGCGGGCAGTGGCCCCTCGCCTGCCTTCAGGGGTGCCGCTTGCGGTTCGCCGCGAGCCATCCACGCCTGTCCCGCCGCCGTGGGGGCACAAGCCACTCAACTTCCTGCGAGATGTCCAGCCGGTAATCGACCGCAATTGCCTGTCATGCCACAGCGGCCTGAAACCCGCGGGGAACGTGGACCTGTCGCCCGGCCTGACTGCGAACAATAACCGGGCGTACGACACTCTCATCGGGTTGGGGATGCTCTGCCTGAGCAGCAAGAACGACGACGCACGGATCACTCCCGTGGGCGAGTTCGGGTCTCACAAGAGCCGGCTGGTGAAGATCCTGCGCACCACCCATGCCGAGCGCTGCACACTGACGGACGACGACTGGCAGCGCCTGTACATGTGGATCGACGCCAATGGCATCTACCACGACGACTTCATCCGCAAGCGGCCTGCAGGCGCCGCGGGGTATTCGCTGGTCGAGGATCAGGAGCTTTGGGCGAAAATTGGCGAGATACACGGCAGGCGCTGTTCTTCCTGTCACGCCGAGACCAACCTCGCCCGGCCCGAATGGGTCGATCTGAAGGATCCGGCAAAGTCGCTGTTCATCGCCGCGCCTTCCGGCCAACCGACCCCATCAGGACGCAAGTGCGATCCAGCCCCGTACGCCAAAGATGACCCGGATTGCGCTGAAGTCCTGCGCTTGGTTTCCGAAGCCGTCGCCCGGGCCTGGAGCGATCCCCGCCGCGACCTGCGGGCGATGAGACCCACCAACAGGTGAATTGGAGAAGAACATGGCCGCTCTCGTCTGCTTCCTACTGCTGCTTAGTGTCGCTGCGTCCGCCGCGCCCGCGCGGAAAACCGAGGTGAGTATCGTGGGGGAGGCCTTCCACATCAACGGCCAGCCCACGTACGCCGGGCGGGTCTGGAACGACCGGAAGGTGGAGGGTCTGCTATTCAACTCCCGTATGGTCCAGGGAATCTTCGACGACATGAACCCGGAGACAGTGGTCCGATGGGTCTATCCGGACACAGGCGAGTGGGACCCGGAGCGCAACACCGCCGAGTTCGTCGCTGCCATGCCAACCTGGCGCGCGCATGGCCTGCTGGCCTTCACCATCAACCTGCAGGGGGGCAGCCCCCAGGGCTACAGCAAAGAGCAGCCCTGGCACAACTCCGCCCTGAACAGCGACGGCTCCCTGCGGGTCGAATACATGACGCGGCAGGAGCGCATTCTCGACCGTGCCGACGACCTGGGAATGGTGGCGATCCTGGGCATCTTCTACTTCGGCCAGGACCAGCGGCTGCGGGATGAGGCGGCGGTATGCACAGCGGTGGATAATGCGGTGGACTGGGTCTTCGATCGCGGCTATCGGAACGTCCTCATCGAGGTCAACAACGAGTGCAACGTGAAGGCGTACGACCACGCGATACTCAAGCCCGATAGAGTGCATGAGCTGATCCGACGCGTCAAAGAGCGGGAGCGGGACGGCCGGCGGCTCCTGGTAAGCACCAGTTACGGCGGCGGCACTGTCCCGAAAGAGAACGTGGTGCGCGAAGCCGACTTCCTGCTCATCCACGGCAACGGCGTAAGCGATCCGGATCGAATCGCCCAGATGGTCCGGCAGACCAGACAGGTTCCGGGTTACCGACCAATGCCGATCCTGTTCAATGAGGATGACCACTTCGACTTCGAAAAGCCCTGGAACAATATGCTGGCGGCGCTGAGCGAATACTGCTCATGGGGGTATTTCGACCCGGGCGCCAGCAACTACGAAAACGGCTACCAGTGTCCGCCCGTGAACTGGGGGCTGAACACGGACCGCAAGCGGGCGTTCTTTGCGAAGGTGAAGGAGATCACGGGACAGTAATCGGGCAAGGCAAGACAGAGGCCGGCAGTCCCTGCTTGTGCCGCCCCCGTTGGGGCTCAAGGGGCAGAGGGCAAACCGAATCCACGGGTTTCGTTTCGCTTCGCTTCACTCCACCCGTGGCAATATGCTGCCGCCCGTTTCGCGGGCAGTGAGGCAAAGGGCCCGGCCGAAAACCCGTGGTGCACCCGGTGCGGGGGGCGCTGCTCCACGAAGCAGTGCACTGGGAAGGAACACACCAGGCAGTGCCTTGTGTGGCACCCGAGGTCCCCGGACGCTACTCGCACCCCGGGGTCACCGAGCCGCCTTTGCGAACTTCACCGCCCATGACTTAGCCGCTTCGTCGAACTCCACCGGCACGGCCAGCACATTGCCCTCCGCCTTCCCCTCGGCCGGCACATACCCGTCCGGCACGTACACAAATACCCGGCCGGACATGCCCTTCATGCGGTGAGCGATGCCGCTGAGGCTAAGTGCTTTCCCATCCCACACCACGTCGGTGAGATCAACCCCGCCCTGAGTGAGGTGCATGTCGGTGCTGAGAACGAAAGGCCGCTCCAGCTTCGGCGCGATTCGCAGTAGCTTGCAAGACGTGCCGGACAACGGCACGCGCAGGGCCAGTCCGAGACCTTCTTCGGCGCGAATCTCGCCCATGAGCCGCTCCTCGAAGAAGTCCCAGATCACCACGGGCTGACCGTCCGCGAGGCCGATATCCGCGAGCTCGATCGTCACCCGCGCGTCTAGTTCGTCCAGGTTGAGCAGCCCCACCACATGCCAGTCGCCCCAGTCCGTTTTCACTGGAAGGTCCCAGACCTGTGCGTATTCATCCCGCGCGAAAAGGTCGACTGGCCTGGCACAGCGCTGGTATGAGGGCAAGCACTTGGCCAGCATCTGAAGTTTCTGTTCGGGCAGGTCGGGCAGCCGGTCTCCCAGGAACGCCGGGCCGCCACCCAATGCGCAGATCACCATACGGATGCGGTTCTCGTCTTCGTCGCCCTGGCCAATCTGCAGGTAATCGGGGTCGGACCAGTAGAACTTCCCGCTCACGTGGTACCTGCAGGCGAAGTCATTGGTCCAGCCCCGCATGTGCTCCCAGTTCCCGGCGGGATTGCCCATATCGCGATGTGTCCAGGCGGCATCGCATAGCCCGGCCACCAGGTTCAGTGGTGCGTTGCAGGCCATGTACGCCATGTCTTGCCCCATGCCCTGGCGGAGAAGGCGCGTGAACTCGCGCCAGACCGGAGCGCCCAAGGTCATGTCCGCATCGTACAGCTTCATCCGCGGATCGATGAGATGAGCCTGGAAATCATTCTTCAGGTACGTGCAGCCGTAGGAGCGAAACTTCTCGCCCGCATCGAGGTAATAAGCTGCACCTGCAGGGCTGGTTGGGTCCACGGCAAGAGTAGCCCCATGCGGCACCCAGTACCACTTATCCCAGGACACGAAAGGCTTTCCCTCGGCGTCTTTCGCCAGCATTTCCGGGTGCTCTTGATACTCGGGCGAGAACTCGGAAACGCTGGTCACTGCAGCCCACAGACCCAGTGACAGGCCCATCTCTCGAAGCCGGTCGCTCAGCCATGGCAGCCCATGCGGGAAGCGCTCGTTGGGCACCCAATGGCCGATGATGTCCCGGTGCTGCCAGCCGTGATCGATCTGGATATTGCTCACACCCAGCGGCGCGAAACGGTCTCGGATGATTCGGGCATTGTCCAGCACGATGTCCTCCGAGACCGTCAGGCGGTACGCATACCACGAGTTCCATCCCGAGACGCAGTGTCTGGGTGGCTTCAGATCGCCCACTGCCATGACCGTGTCCGCCCAGTGCTCAAGGGCCGCATGCCCGCCGGGATGGATGGAGAACTCGAACACCTCGGAGGCCAGCGTCTCCCCCGCATCCAGCACATACCCGCCCGGGTACGAACAGACCGCCGCGACCGCATCAGGCACTCCCCCATTGTTCACGCGAACCCGGTTGCTCACGGTGGCGGTCTGGAAGCTGGCGAAGGACATGGACGCAGCCCAGGCTGCCTCGGGATCGGTAATCACTAAAGCTCCCGCTGCACTGTGGCTGGCGCCCGGCGTCGCGAGATCACGGGAACCCGATCCGCACAGGCTGCCGTTGTCCGTGAAAATGCGCAGCCGCGGGAGGGGCTCGGGAAGCATCAAGGCCTCGGCTCCCTCGGCGCGCAGACTCATCTCGGTTACCCGCACCTTCTGGTCGTTCTGGTTCGTGACTTCCAGCCACACCAGCGCCTGCATCTTGCCGCGCTGTGCCTGGACATGCAGAGCTGTCGCCAGTCCGGCAGCGCCGGCTTGTCCGCGGAAACGCCGGTGATCGGACTCACCCAGCGCCGCGGCAATCGGGGGAAGGTCCTCCGGGGCCGAAAGATGGTTCAGCGCTAGATCCTGCTCACCCACGCGCACATGGGCCGAGAAGGGTCCTGCCACCAGCGAGCAACCACCGGTCGCGCCGAAGGTCACCGTCCCGTTCTCGGTGTGGACCACCGTCTGCAGCCCGGGCCCGGACACGGCGACGGAATCGCGGTCGGAAAGAGAGCCGTTCATGATCTGCTGGACCTCCAGTGCGTTCGCGGCATGATCGAGTATGACAAGTTCGTCGAGTGCCCCCACAGCCGCTCGGCTCATCCGCCCGAACCCGCATCCCACCAGGAGCGCGGGGACATTGCTGGGAAGCGGCCCGGCCTCCGTGGCCATCGCTTCGCTAACGCCGTTCACGAAGAGTTCAGCGCGGCGAGCTGATATGTCCCACGCCACCGCGCAGTGGTACCACCGGCCATTCACCAGTGGCTGCTGTGAGTAGATCGACCAGCTCTTCCCGCTATCCGGCCCCCCGAGCACGATGCGCAGTTTCCCGCTGGGATGGGAGCGCTCAAAATGCAGGGCGTTCACGTCGTTGTCGCTGAATCCGAGGAAGTTGTCGTAAGTCTTGCGGCCCCAGTCATCGGGGCGGAACCACACCGCAACGGTCCCGGCGTCATTTGGCACGTTGCCTTCTGGCTGGAACTCCAGGTACGAGTTGCCGTCCAGAAGCAGCGCTTGACCAAATCTGCCGGGACTGAGGCGCCCGCCGATGATTCGCAGAGGCTTGGACTGCCCGACAGCCTGGTCGGCCTTGAGCCAGTGGTCGAAAGACGCGCGGAAGGTGACGCCCTGCGCGTGCGCAGGAGTTATCAGCATCAGGGCTATCAAAACAGTGAGAAACAGCCCTGCCGGGCTACCCATCGCAAGCCTCCCCAAGGCGCCGCTGGGCACGCGGCGGTCTGGTGCGCGGTTGAAACGTTCGCCGCGGATGCCACAATAGCCTGCACGGCGCGGAGAGCCGCGGTGAACGCAGGAATACGCGGGACTGGAACGAATAGTGCACAGAGTCGGATCCCGCGCAGGCGCCGTCTCACAGCGGTAAGCGTTACGAACCTATCCCAGGACAGATTCGGGCCAACGGATAGCGTTGGCGACAGGAGGCCTCAACGACGATGGCCATAGCCAGAGCGAGCACCTGTGTGCAGGTCAGTCTGGTCGTCCTCGTACTCACCACGATTCTCTGCGGAGGCAGTGCCATGGGACAGGAGCAGAACGCCGCCAACGCCGACCGAATTCGCCCGTGGTCCGAGAACCCGCGCTACTGGCAGTACAAAGGCGAACCGGTGCTCCTCATCGGGGGCTCACGCGAGGATAACTTGTTCCAGATCCCGGACCTCGAGGAGCACCTCGACCTGCTGCACAGTGTGGGCGGAAACGTGATCCGCAACACCATGAGCGACAGGGACGAGGGGAATGTATACCCCTACAAGCAGATCGAAGGCGGAAAGTACGACCTCGACCAGTGGAACGAAGAGTACTGGACGCGCTTCGCCAACATGCTGCGCTGGACGGGAGAGCGGGACATCATTGTGCAGATCGAGGTGTGGGACCGCTTCGACCTGACCGACTCCGGGACCGGCCGCAACTGGCAGCGTCATCCGTACCGGCCGGCGAACAATGTCAATTACACGGGGGACGAGACCGGACTCGCGGATCGCTACCCCGATCACCCGGCTGCAGACAAACAGCCTTTCTACCACACCGTGCCGGGCATGGCGGAGTACCAGCCCAAGTATGACACGATCCGCAAGTATCAGGAGCGGTTCGTGGCGAAGATGCTGGAGTACAGCTTGCCCTGCGGGAATGTGCTCTACTGCATGAACAACGAGACATCCACCGATGTGCGTTGGGGGCAGTACTGGATGCGGTTCATCAAGGACCGCGCGGCGGCGGCGGGTGTGGACGTGTATGTCACCGACATGTTCGACAATGGGTTCATCCCCGAGAAGTCCCCTCAGATCCGCCTGGTACTCGACCACCCGGAGCTATACGACTTCATCGACATCTCGCAGGTGAACAGCCGTAACTTCGGCGAAGACCACTGGCGGCGGCTGCGATGGGTGGTTGAGCAGGCTCAGACCCACCCGCGCCCGGTGAACCACACGAAGATATATTCGGCGGGGCAGACGAGTTTCGGCTCGGGAACTCCACAGGACGGAATCGAGCGCTTCTGGCGCAATCTTTTGGGGGGCTCGGCGTCCTCGCGCTTCCACCGGCCAACATCGGGCATCGGCCTGAACGAGCAGTCCCAGGCGTGCATTCGGTCGGCGCGGAAGGTTGAGGAGCGAGTGCGGTTCTGGGACATCACCCCGTGCATGGACCTGCTCGGCGACCGCGAGCCCAATGAAGCGTATATTGCGGGAAAGCCGGGGCAGGCCTACGTCCTGTTCATCTGCAACGGCGGCTCGGTAAGCCTGGACCTGTCTGCCGCGACTGGTCTCTTCGCCGGGCGCTGGATCAACGTCAGCACGGGCGAATGGGCAGATGAATTCACGCTGCCAGGCGGCGCGAAGCACCCCGTCAGCGCGCCCGGCAACGGTCCCTGGGTAGCGGTGCTGGTGCGCAGGTAGAGCCTCGGCAGCACTACTCGCTCGCCGTAATCCAGACGGGCTTCCAGATCCCTCCCGCGTAGCCGATGTCATGAACTTTCATGGTCAACCGGTTGCGCGCGCCGGGCTTCAGCTTACCCGTGATATCCACCGCAACGGGCTTATCCCACAGCAGCCCGGGGTCACCGTCGCTGGCGCCCACGTACTTGCCGTTGATCCAGAGCTTGAAGGTCTCGTCCACGGCCTCGCAGTAAAGCCACACCCGAGCCTCGGGAATCTCAGGCACATCGACCTCCACCGTGTACCAGGCATCGCCGTCGTAGCCCTCGTAGCCCTGACCTTCCCAGGGGCTCAGGATCGAGATGGGCTTCCAGTTGGCGTCCGGCTTTGCGGCGAACCAGCCGTCAGTTTCTCCCACCCCGTCCGGGTCAGGGCGAAACAGCCACTGCTGCGGCATCTGCAGCACCCGCCGGCCCGACATGGCCTGAACGGGCGGGCTGTACTCGCGCCCGAGTTTCCCGTAGTAGCCCACGATCGGCTCGATGCCGCGCTTTTCCACAAGCTGCCAGATGCGTTCCTGGACTGCAGCAAGCGTCGGATACAGTTCGGGCTTCTGCAGCGCGTCGGCCTCGATCTGGTCGAGTTCCGCGAACAGCAGGGAATACCGCAGGCGGTCGATCCGCGCCAGCACGGTGTCATCCTCCCCGGCAGCGGCGGCGGCAAAGTCCAGGATCGCGTGGCCCTGGCGCAGAACCTCCGGAGTGAACTTCTCCAGATTGTTCATGCTCACATGGTCGGTGGGGGACTCGAGCACCGCCTGATCCAGCAGCCGGAAGTACCGGGCGATCTCCGGGCCGGCCTTGCCGTAGACCCGGTTCGCGAAGTCATCGGTGAAGGCTTCGAGATCGGTGTTCACATCCCACTGCAACCGCGCCCGGTAGTTGAGCAGGAGCGGCGAGGCGTTGAAGGTGGTGTCCCACTCATCCGACAGATACCGGCAACCCGCCGCGTGGGTGGTGCGCAGGATGTCCTGCTCGAACCGCTGGTACGCGCCGGGACTCTCGAGGTGGTGGTAGTCGAGATACCGATACAGGGCAAGCGGCGCCAGGCGGCTCCACCCCCGGAACAATTCCATTCCCCGGGCATTCACTTGGCAGTCCGGGTCCTCGATGTCGTGCTTGAAGCACTGGTCCCACCAGCAAAGCTCAATCATCACGTTCCGGCGCGGCTTCACCTTGTACGGCAGTTCATGTGTGGAACCGTACGCAAAGGTGGCTACGAACTTGTCCGGGTACTTCTCTTCAACCAGTTCGGCGATGCGGTTGATGAAAGTGAGCCAGCGGTCGGTCAGGTGCATACTGCCCTCACCGTTCTTGCTCCAGTCCTGTGGCACCGGGTCCAGCGCCTTGCATTGCTCGCACTCGCACCAGTAGCTCGGCTCATCTTCAGCATTCACGCAGTACCGGATCGCCGACGGGTGGGCGGCAAAGAAGTCGCAGATGATATCGGCGAAGATCCGGGGCAAGTCGGGATTGGAGACGCAGATCTCCGAAGGTCGTCCGCTGGAGTGTGTCGCGGTGCGCTTACCCCTGACCAGGGTGTAATACTCCGGGTGGGTCGCGAACCACTTCTCAGGCGGCAGCATGGTGTACAGCGTGTGCCCGGCCACCTCGTCCACCTGGCCGCCGCGGATAGCGCCGTGCTCCCAGGTGGTGGTGTACGAGGCCTTCAGGCGGTTCATCCGGTTGCGCGCCGCCCAGTCTACCCAGTCTGTCGTGTTCACGTGTTTCGGTGTCCAGTCCGGCGGGGTGTGGTAGACCTGGATCGTGTGCCCGCCGCGGAGGTCGAAGCTGGGCCTGTGGACGATCATGCGCGGATGCAGTGCGAGTGTCTCCACCTGCGGGATCACCTCGCCGTCCTTGCCCGGCCAGCACCACCGGCAGCCGATCTCATGAAAGAACTCATGAACCGCGTAGTATTCCCCGCGCGGGGTATTCCCCAGGCAGACGACAGCATCCGGGCCGATGTCCAGCACGATGCCCTCCTCGCCAACCAGCGCGAGCTTTGATGCATAGTCAGACCCGGGCGGTGTTACGCCGATCCAGACAAACCGTCCGGCACCATCCTTCGGTACGGCTCCGGCTGACGTGATTCCGGGCGCCGCGCCGGTCATCGCCTTGAGAATGCGCTGGGTCTCCAGGGCAAGATAGACGTGGTGGGGCAGCGTGGTGTCCGGGGTTACGATCCCCACGATCGGCTTACCATCTGTGGAAACGGGTTCGCCGGCCCTGGAAGGAGGAGCGGAGACGAGTTCCACGGTTACGTCATCGTAGAATGCGGCTCCGGTGCCCAGGTTCTGCAGGTAAATCCCATAGCTGCCGGTGTCGGGTGCAGTGAACTCGCCATCCACGTGCGTCCAGTCCGGACTGTCTCGCACCACGCGTTCAAGTCCCCGTCCCGCGAAGGGCAGGGCGAGTTGAGCCGTGGCATCGCCCTCAGTGCGAACCCAGGCTTCGACGCGATAGGTGGCTCCCCCGAGCAGGTACAGGTCGGTGGTATACCAGCGCCCGCAGCCCGGCTCTCCCACGCAGCGCACACCGATGCAGCGCTGGCCCGAGTGCGCGTTTCCGGCAACCTCAAACTCATACTGACCGACGGCGACGTGGTTGTTCCACCCGGTGACGGTGGTCGCACCGCCCAGTTCCATATCGGGGTTCGCCAGGAGGTTCGCAGCGTGAACAGAGGCCGTGGCAGAGAGGATCAGGACAAGAAGCGCAACGCGCATGGAGATTCCTCGCAGATGTGCATGATTCGCTCCGGATGCTTGTAGTTTGGCCGCGCGCAGAGCAGATCCCTTCAGCCTCCCCATACCCGGGCAGGTCGCGATTGCCTCTCAAGGGAAATATCTCTGGAGGTATGGCAACAATCGGCATCGGCTGGCCGTATGTGTCGCTGTCCAGGAGGCCCAACATGGTTCAGAGGAGACGGTCCGTGCTTGACTCGGCAATCTGCCTGGCAGCAGTGGCGCTCATCACCGGCCAGGCGCCAGCCCAGAATGCTCAAAACGGGAGAACCATTGTGTTCGCGAATGACTGCCTGCGATATGTCGTCGGCGAAGACGGGAAAAACCGGGAATTCCTCGATCTCGCGTCCGGGGAGAATTACCTGCGCGGGGCGCCTGAATCATTCATCGCGCGGGCGAAGGTGGCGGGCAAGTGGCATGACGCGGCGAGTGTGGCTTCCCGGGGTGAAGCGGTCCGCGTCGGTTTCTCCGGCACCACTGCAACTGCGACTCTCAAGGTGGCGGTACATGACCGGCATCTCGTGTTCGAAGTGACTGACGTTTCCGGGGACGTCGAGGAACTCCAGCTATTGAACCTGCAGCTTACCCTTCAGGGCAGGCTGGAAGAGCCCTTCGCAGCCTGCGCGCTGGCGCTGAATCTGAAGACCAACGTGCGCGAGATCCCAGGGCCGAACAGCCGACTTGCCGCAAGCTGCGTGAGCAAGTTCGGGCTGGTTGGAGCGGCAGTGGCCGTCATCGCCTGCCCCACGGATCAGATGCGCGACGCGCTCAAGGAAGCCATCACCGCCGCGCCGGAGATGCCGAAATCACCGCTGGGCGGGCCGTGGGCCATGGACGCGCCGATCAACCGCGCTTCATACCTGTTCGCGGCACCGTCTGAGCAGAACGTGGATGAAATCATCCGCACCGTGAAAAGCATCGGGTTCAACCAGGTTCAGATTCACGGAGGGCGGGGAACGTACCGATTCGGCGACTGCCTGCCCAACCCCCAGCTGTACCCGAACGGGGTCGCCAGCGTGAAAGCGGTCATTGACCGGCTCCACGAGGCCAACATCTACGTGGGCATGCACCCATACGCGTTCTTCATCGACAAGGCCACCCCGTGGGTGACGCCAGTGCCCAATCCAGGGCTCGCATCGGACGCAACATTCACCCTGACCGCTGACCTGCCGGCCGACGCCAGCTCCGTGCCCGTGGCCGAGAGTACCGAGGCCATGCACACTATCACCGGGTTTTTCGTCCGCAACAGCGTGACGCTGCGCATCGGTGAAGAGCTGATTACTTACGGTGGCGTTTCGAAGGAGCCACCATACGCATTCACTCAATGCACCCGCGGCGCACTGGGCACGAGAGCTTCGGCACACTCGGCCGGGGAGAAAGTCCACCACCTGAAAGAGTGCTTCGGGCTGTTCGTGCCTGACCCCGACTCCGACCTGTTCCTCGAAGTCGTGCAGGCGAACGCCGACTTCTTCAATGCCTGTGGGTTCGACACCATTTACCAGGACGCGCTGGACGGTGAGGACACGCTGGGCGGGAGTGCTGAGGCCTGGCACTATGGCTCGAAATACGTCTGGGAACTCTGGAAGCGCCTGGATCACCCGGCCGCAATGGAATACAGCACCTTCCACCACCACCTGTGGCCGCTACGGTCGCGCATCGGGGCGTGGGACCACCCGACTCGCTCCCACAAGCAGTTCATCGATCAGCATGTGGCGGGCAACCGGAACAACGACCGGATGTTCCTGCCCAGCCAACTCGGCTGGTGGGCTTTCAAGAACTGGCAGCCACCCCAGGGCGAACCCACCTTCCCGGACGACATCGAATACTGGTGCGCGAAGGCACTCGGCACCGGGTCCGGACTGTCGCTCATGGGATACAACCCCGCGCTGCCCGGGCACCAGCGCCTCGCGGAAATCGTGAAGCGCTATGAGGAACTGCGACACGCCGGGTACTTCCCTGAATCAGTGAAGGCGCGGCTGCGCGAACCGGGAGTGGACTTCAGCCTCGAGAAGGCCCCCGACGGCCAGTGGCAATTCCGCCCGGCGAAGGTCCAGAAGCACACGGTTCAGGGCCCCGACGGCTGGAGCGACAAGTGGACGGTCCAGAATCCCTACAGAGAACAGGCGCCCTCCCTGCGGATCGAAGCGATGATGGCCGCCGCTCCTCACGACAGCCCGGAGGGCATCAACCTGGCCGAGTTCACCTCCCCCGATGAATTCGGCTCGCGCAACTCCGCGCCCGCGGTGAAGGCGGATCTGGAATGCGTCGTGGACGGAGACGTCGCCTACGGCCGCCTGACTGCTACAAACTCCGGTAAGGAGCGCCGCGGAACCTGGGCGAGCTTCAGGAAGACCTTTGATCCGCCGCTGGACCTCGGTAACCGGCAGACGATGGGTGTCTGGGTCCTGGGCGACGGCAAGGGCGAGGTGCTCAACTTCCAGGTCGAGAGCCCTTCTCACATCAGCCACGGCAAGGGCGAGCACTATGTGACCGTGGACTTCGAGGGTTGGCGCTACATCGAACTTGTCGAGCATGATTCCGACCGCTATGCCGACTATGCGTGGCCTTACCCCGGCGGGTACTCAATCTATCGCGAACACGTGAACTACAGCGTGGTCTCGGCGCTCACTATCTGGTGCAACAATCTGCCGCCGGAAGACTCCATCCTCGTGGACCTGCGGCCCGTACGCGCACTGCCGTTGGTGACCACGCGCGTCATCAACCCGGCCCTGAACATCAATGGGCAGACCGTCACCTTCCCGGTGGAAATCGCCAGCGGCCAATACCTTGAGGTGGACGCATCGGGCAAAGGCACGCTGTTCGGGCCGGCCGGCGAGCCGCTGGGTGAGGTGAACGCGTCCATCGCCATGCCGCTACTGCTCACCGGCAGCAACGCGCTGGCATTCAGCTCTGCTGGGCCCGCACTGCCCGCTCCACGTGCGCGGGTGACCATTTTCGCGCGCGGGGAGGCGTTCCGCTAGTACGCGGACCGGCCCTGGACAAAGGCATTTCGCGAGGTGATCTCTGCATGGCCGACAGCCGGTTGCGGCGCGTCTTAGTCACTGCAACGCCGGCCATCCTCTGGTTTGTACTTGTCGCGGCCGACAACGGCCTCGTAGTGTATTCCGACCGCGCGAACAGATTCGAGTTCCCCGAAACCGACGCGCGGTTCGTGCGTATTCTCCTGGGGCCCGGCAGCGGCAATACGCAGGCGTGCATCGATGAGCTCGAGGTGTACGGTCCCGAGAGCAAGGAAAACCTGGCGCTTGCGGCGTCTGGAGCGAAGGCGTCCGCTTCCTCGTGCATTGGCGGCTACGTCCAGCACGCCACCGCGCACCTGAACGACGGCGAATACGGAAATGCGCGAAGCTGGATTCCCGCCGGTGTCACGGGCGAGTGGGCGCAGATCGAGTTGCCGCAAGCGGCCCGGGTGTCATCCGTCGTCCTGTCGCGCGACCGCATGCGGCAGTACGGCGACCGTATCCCCAACCTGTTCGAAATCCAACTTTCCATCGACGGTGAGAACTGGCAGACCGTGCGCAAAGTTGAGGCTCGCGCCATCAGCGGAGCATTGGCAGGCAGCAGCCAAGGCGAACCGTCGCTGCCCGCACCCCCACCGCCCCCGCACGCTGGGGGCAGCAGTGAGACGCCGATCCCAGAGGACCTGAGCGCACCGGCGAAAGACGCCCTCGGCTTCGTAAACCTTGCATTGCGTCCGCAAGCGAAGGCATCTGCAAGTTCGGTCTATGCTGACGGCGGGCTGGCCATCCATCAGATTGCGCATCTCAATGACGGCAAGCTCGGCAATAGCAACAGCTGGATATCGAAAGGAGAGCCCTCGTGGGCGGAGATCGACCTCGGCGCGGCGTACTGGGTCTGGAAGGTGGCGTTGGGGAGCGACTCCAGCGCGAAGTACCGCGACCGCGCCCCGGCGATGTTCATCATACAGGCGACCACCGACTCCCCTGCGTCGGGCGCCGAGGCACATTGGCAGACGACCTGGCGTCAATCTGGCCCCCCTGTAACTCTGCGGCGGGAGTTCTGCTTCAGGCCGGTGCGCGCCCGGCGCATCCGGGTCGCGATCCAGTCCGCATCGGACGGAGAAGCGCGTATCGACGAGCTTGAAGTCTACGGCCAGGAAGCGCCCATTGCGGTGGAACGCCTTGGCCCCTTGCCCGAACCGGAACCGGAGGTGCCCGGCCTTGCAGGTGCGGCTTTGCTCAGGATCGCCTTCCTGGCCGAAGAACACGCATGGCTGAAGACTTACGGACGCGCTGACCTGGACCCGAATCTGGTTCCGTACAATGGCCGCGTCACCGAATATCCGCGGCACGTCGGTGATGACCGGCTGCCCTTGCCCCCTCTTCCCTCTTCCCCGGTGCTCGACGGCAGTCTCGATGACGCCTGCTGGGACTGGGCCTCGCGCGGTGTGGTGCGGGTAGCTTCAGCGGATGACTTCGATGCCGGGCCGCTTGTGGAAACGGCCGTGCATGCCGGGCGAATTGGCGGCCACCTGGTGCTGGCGATCCACGCCGGCCGGCTGCTTAGCAGCCATCTCGCAGTGCTTTCCTCAGCCAACTGGGAAGGGTGCGGGATCGTGGTGATCACCCCCGAAGGCCTCGTTTTCAACCAGTATTCGGAAGACGCGCCCGGGCGGTTCAGGGTCGAGAAGAGCGTGCCGCTCGAAAGCGCGCAGGATCTGGACGCAGGTCTCTTCGAATTGCGCCTGCCGCTGGCGCTGTTTCCGGATGCGGAAGCTGTTGGCCTGCGCATCGGTCTGGGCATGGGAGGGCGCCACACAAGCCCGCGCGGGCGGCCCATACATTTCGCGTTCTCATCGCTGGGCATCGCCCAGCAAGGCAACTGCGAGACCGGGGCTTTCCAGGTGCGCCTGAGCCTGCCCGAAGGCGTCGCATCCGGCAGTGCAACCCTATCGCCCTTCGGGGGTACGGTTCCGCTGGCGCCAGGGCAGACCCGGGTGCTGAACATACCGGCGCAGAGGGGGCCCATCGGCAGGCAATGCGAGCTGAAGGTGAACGAGGCCGGGGTGGGTTCGTACACCCTGCATTTATTCCGGTATGATCCCCTGGAGCGCACACTGTCTTTGATGGCCGATCTGCTGGACCGGCTCGAGCGCAAGGGTATAGATGTCGCGCCCGAGCGAGAGCGACTTGATGCATTCCGGAAGCTTCAGTCGGCTCTCGCGGCTGCCCCGCCCAATCTGAAAGCACAGCGAACAGCGTTTCTCGAGGCCCGGCTAGCCAAGCGTAATCTTTTCTTCCGGGAGCGCGAACTGGCGCCCCTGGAAAGCCTGCTGTTCGTGAAGCGCCACGCCTTCCACCCCTCTCATATCTACACGGACTACACCGACGCGCCGTTCCGTCCCGGCGGCGGGATATACCGGCTGGACATTCCGCACACTGGCGACCGCCTTGATCCGGAATCGGCCACGCTTACGCGCTTGTTCGACTCGGGCGGGGGAATTGCCCGCGACCCGGCCGCCACCTTCGACCTGAGCCGCATTTACTTCGGGTACCGCCCCACCAGAGACGGTTTCTACCATATTCGAAGCATGGATGCAGATGGCGGCAATCTGCGCGAGATCACGGTCGGCCCGTACCACGATTTCTACCCCTGCCCGCTTCCAGATGGCGGTGTGGCCTTCATCTCAACGCGCTGCGCCGCGAGGGTCTTCTGCTTTCGTGGCGGATCTTCGGTCCTGTTCCGCATGGACCCCGACGGCGGCAACATGCGCCCACTCTCGTATGCCAGCCTCAGCGAGTGGGCGCCTTCGGTCATGCGCGACGGACGCATCATTTGGACCCGGTGGGAGTACATCGACAAGGGCGCGGACTTCTCCCAGACGCTCTGGTCCATTCGCCCGGACGGCAGCCACCCGGAACTGGTCTTCGGCAACACCATCATCCAGCCCAACGGTTACGCGTGCGGGCGCGAGGTGCCGGGGACGGCCGAGATCTGCTGCACGCTGGTTTCCCATTTCGGGGACATCAACGGTCCCATCGCGCTGATCGCCCCCCGCGAAGGGCGTTTCAACCCGAAAGCGATCAGGAGCATAACGCCGGAAGTCCCCTGGCCGGGAATGTGGCCCTCCAACGAGTGCTTCCGGGACCCGTTGCCCATCGCGCGCGATTATTTCCTGTGCGCCCACGCGCCGCGAGACCGGTTCGGGCTGGCGGTCATCGACCGCTTCGGTAACCGCGAGTTGCTCTATCTCGACCCGGCCATCGACAGCATGGGGGCAACCCTGTTTCGCCGCGAGACTCCGCCGCCGATCATTCCTGACGCCGTGGCTCCGTCCGAGGAAGAGGGCGAGTTCGCGCTGATGGATGTCTACCAAGGGCTGACCCCGGCTGTGGAACGCGGATCGGTGAAATGGCTGCGGGTCGTGGAGGAAGTCCGTCACGACATCGCTCTGAACCCCAACCGTGACCATGCTGATTTCATGAAGTGGTACGCATCTCCCGTAGACCTTGTGAGCGGTCCCTGCGGGTGGCCGGCATATGTTGCGAAGACGCCGCTCGGCCTGGTGCCGGTGGCGGAGGATGGTTCGGCACGGTTCAGAGCCCCCGCGGGGAAGACACTGTACTTCCAGGTCCTGGATTCTGACTATAACGAACTGCAGCGCATGCGGAGCATCGTCCAGCTGCAGCCCGGTGAAGTGCGCAGCTGCATTGGCTGCCATGAATCGCGGGCATCAGCCCCGCAGGTGAAGCGCCCCGTGGCCGTCACGGGGACGGCATCACAGCTTGTCCCGCCGTCCTGGGGGCCCGGTCCGTTCTCGTTTGAGGCTGTGGTGCAGCCTGTGCTTGATGCCCGGTGCGTGCGGTGTCACGGACCAGACAGCGAGTCGAAAATCGACCTGACCGGCACGCTCGACGCCAACCGGGTCCCCGCATCGTACCGGACATTGATCAGCAAGGGCCTGGTGCATTACGTGGACTGCGGCTGGAACTCGGGGGGCTGTGAGAAGCGCGAGCCGCTCACCTTCGGCACGGTGAAGAGCCCGCTCTGGCAGGTGCTGGGGAATGAACACCACGGGGTGACGCTCACGCAGGAAGAGGAGCTGCGGATCAAGACCTGGACCGACCTCAACTGCCCGCTCTGGCCGGACTACCAGTTCCGCGACGACCGGGTCGCGGCCATGCAGTAGTACTGTGGAAGCGTCGGATCATCACGGCGCGGGGATTTTCCTCGGACCCCGTATCCCGCCGGAATCCCCTTGCCACCATGAACGGCCCGGGATTCCGGCGGTTCACAGCATCCACTACGCGCAGAGAATCGACCGAACGATACGCACGTTCTCTTCCACCATGTCGTCGCGGTCGCCCCGGTGCATGCCCACGTTCACCACATCGGTGGGCTTGATGTTCTCGAAGGCGTACTCAAAGGCCATGCTCGCGTCGATACGCCCGGCCGCCATGATCTTGTAGGCGATGCACGGCCTGTCGATCTTGCGCACGCACTCCGCTGCGGGGGCAAGGTCGGCGAGTTTGAACTTCTCCCCCTGCCCACTGTGCAGACTGCCGCAGTTGAAGAAGCAGACCACATGAAAGTCCACGAGGTCCAGGCTGTCCACCCAGTAATGGGTCGCTGGAGAGTGCCCTGCCACACCCGCGCGGATGCCCAGGGACTTCGCGTGGGTGATCCATTCCCGGAGCCTGTCGGCGTCCTGCTCCTGGTACAGCTTGTCCACCACACCGCCGTGGATATACATGGCCTTGCAGCCAATCTCCACCGCCTGGTCGATGGCGCCCATCATGTTCGGAAACCGGTTGTTGTTGATCTGCGCGATCCACTGGAGCTTCCCGCCGCCGGACAGATACGTCGTCACGGCCTCCAACACGTGCGGCGTCTCGTTATTCGTGATCATCGTGTTGATCCCGGCCGCCTCAGCTCGCTCCCACGTTTCCAGAATGCGGTCGACGGTATAGTACGCCACCATCTCCTGGTCGCGTTCCCGGTTCTGGTGGCTGTAGCCGCCGAAGGGGTTTGCGCCGATGATGAGGCGGGTGGGGTTGAGCCCCAGGAAATCCACAGTCGGCAGAAGGCTCATCAGTCGGTGGTTCCTTTCAGTTGCGCGCGGACGCTTGAAGCGATCGCGCGCCCGGTTATCCTGCTGCACAACAACGCGGACAGTCTACCATCGGTTCCGCGGATTGTCAGCGGACGAACATCACGAAGCCCGCTTGAGGAAGATACCAGGTGCAGTTGCCCGTGCCGCGCCAGAGCACCCAGGGGTCGTCGCCCTGTTTGCGGACTGACAAATTGAATGGGTACCGCACATCGGGGTTCGGCGTGAAGCCCAGGGACGCAAAGGGCACCCGCATTTCCGCCACCCAGCGCCCCGCATCAATGACCGTCGCCGCGTACTGAATATTCTGGGCAGCCTTCTTTGCCACTTCCGTGGGCGCGCCGGCCTCCTCGCTTGAGACGAAGACCCCGTTGGTGAAGCCGCGCAAGACAATAATAGGTGCTTGCGCACCCAGTTGTGGGTTGCTGATAGCCAATTCCACCGCGTCACTGCCGCCCCAGTTGTCCTCGCGAACCATGGGAATGGACTTATTCACGAAGTTCTCGAGGCCAACATACAGCGCTTCGTCATCCCACGCCAGCCAGGCCCTGGTCGGCACCGGAACCTTCTCCCCATACACACCCTCCTGGATGACCATCCCGGCTTTCCTATCGAGGCCGAACCATTCGCCGGGCGCCAGCTTGCCATCGATCACCGGAGGCGTGCTGGTCCGCGGGATTTTGAACACCGGCGCCGGCCCCGGCTTGCGTGGAGGCTTTGGCTTGGGTGGGGGCTGCGGGTTCGGGTCCTTGCGCAGTGGTGACACCACCGGCCAGGAGGCCCGGTCTTCGCTTTCGTACAGCCCGATTCTGTGGTACGGGATGGGACGGAACCCCAGTCGGCGCGCAGGTGACTCGCGCTTGAGCCGGAAGCTTGCTGGAGGCTCTTCCACGAAGAGCGGGTCGACATCGATCAGGTTGTCCTCGAACTTCACCCACGGTTCGGCTTTCGGCTCCGTCCATCCCCACGGTCCGCCCCAGCAGATATTGCGCGCCATCACGTTGCCTTTTGGAGCGAGGGGCTCGTCCTCGAGGATGCCCAGCAGTTCCGGATACTTGATCGACCACGGTGGCTGAGTGTAGTTGAGGTCGTGTAGCTCCTGTGTCGCGAACACGCCGACGCCCTTGGCCCAACCCAGCCCCCGGGCGTCGATGCTGAAGGCCCGGTTGCACTTGATAAACATATTGTTGGTCATGATATTGTCGCGGCCGCCGC
Source organism: Armatimonadota bacterium (assembly GCA_013314775.1). Taxonomy (NCBI): domain Bacteria; kingdom Bacillati; phylum Armatimonadota; species Armatimonadota bacterium. The sequence goes on from JABUFB010000010.1 coordinate 182,564, forward strand.
CGATGAGGATCGCGGTCGCAACGTCGTAGAAGATATTGCTCGAGATGTCGGCGGACGAGAAGCAGTCGTCCAGGTATACCCCGAGACACCCCTTGCCCATGAACCCGTGGATGTTATGCAGATAGTTGAACCGGATCTTGTGACCGCGCATGGACCAGGTCTCATCCGGCGGCGACGTGTAGATGGCGCCTGCATCGTTGGACTGGTACACCGAACTGTGGATCTCGTTGTACTCGATGGTCTGATCGTTGCCGGTGAAGCCGATGGCTATATGCGGCACGTTGTCGATCAGGTTGTGGGTCGCGCGGTTGCCCACGCCGAAGACCGTGATCGCCTGCTGGTAGACCGGGTCCCAACGCGCGGTGTGGTGGACGTGGTTGTTTTCGGCGTAATGCCCCGCCGGCACGAGCGTCTTGCGGTCTCCGCCTTCGAGATGGATGCCGCCCTGCCCGTTTCCGTACACATCGCAGCCCACCACACCATGCCGGAACCCCCCGTAGACCTTGACCGCCCAGTTGCCCATGTTTCTAATGGTGCAGGCGATCACCCGCACGTTCTCCCCGCCGCGCACCATGAAAGCGCTCCCGCGACCGGCCTCCACCAGCAGGCCCCGGAAGGTGATGTTGGAGGCATCGTTGAGCCTGAACAAGTCGCGCACGACCGACACCATCGCTTTGCCCGATGAGAGCGGCGCAGGCGGCCAGAAGTAGAGGATCGCGGTGTCGCGGTCCAGGTACCACTCGCCGGGGCTGTCCAGTTCCGGCATCACATTCTCCGCGTAGAACCACTGGCCGCGCCTCAGGTTGAAGCTGCGGCCCTCTTTCGGCCCCAGGCTCAGCGTATTGCCGGCCGGGTCAATGGAGACCAGTGGAATGCGCTCGTCGGCCCAGTCCCAAACCCAGAACCCGTGGAGCCAAATGCCCTTCTCGTCCACCCACCGGCCAGGCCGTGGGTCGTTGCAGATGAATCGGCCCTCTGGAGTGTTGGCATTGGCTCCCGCCGGCGCTCCATCGGAGTTGAGCACCTCGGCCATGTGCATGTACCCCTCGTTCGGGTAACGCGAGAGGGTCATCGGCTTGTCGCGGAAGAACAGTTCCAGGCCCGGGTCCGACTGGTAGACCCTCGCCCCATTGATGCCCTGAAGATCAGTTATGCCCAGGGCGCCGAGGTCCGCCTGAAACACCTTCCCCCGGGCCACCGCGGGCAAGCGTTTGAGTGTCGCAGGATCACGCACCGGCCGCCAACCACTCACCACGCGGCCGCCCACGATCCGCACTTCTTCGCCCTTGCGCGCCCGGTACTCAACGGGGCAGGACTCGCTGCCGGAATCGGCGGCGGTGAACTCCACCGGTGCCGCGAGTTCGTACGTGCCGCCGGCGATCTCCACTACAATCGGCTCCTGCCGCCCGACCTTGTCAAGCTCCCGCACGGCATCCCGGGCACGCTGAATCGTTGCAAACGGGTTCGCCTGCGTACCCGGGTTCGTATCATCCCCCCCGGGCGCAACGTAGAAGTCAGGCGCGGCCAGCGCAGCGCAAGCCGGCAGCAGGATGAGACAGATCATAGTTGCGACGCTCATCGTGTGCCTCCAGACAACGTAGTTCGCACTCACCCGGCTACTTCGGCACAGCGCGGCGGGCATCCTCCGCCGCCCGCGGGTCACTGCTTCTTCCCGAACCGCTCCGGGCACGTCCCGGCCTTCCAGTGCGGGGCGAAGTCGCGAGTGAGTTGCATATAGAACTCCGGCGTGTCGCCCCAGCGGTCGATCAGCGTGCCGTCCTCACTGAGGAAATCCTTCGGTTCGCTGTACGAGATCGCGCAGCCTTCGTCGTTGTTGTTCCAGCTTTCCACCAGGATGATGCGGCGGTCGAAGTGGGCCGGATCACTCAGGACCTTGCGCCAGCATTGGATGTACCGGAACTGGTCGTCACCATAGTCGGGGCTGAAATGGAGTGTGACCGGCTTGTTCCCGGTCTGGCGCGGACACCAGTGTCCGGGTCCGAGCGCGATGGCATTGGGGTAGATCTGCGGCCCGGCCATGCCTCCCCACCAGGCCACGTCATAGTCGACCACACCGGCCTGCGAGGTGACATCCGCCCGTCCGCCGTCTGGTTGCTCACCGTTCCAGCCGCCCACGAATTGTGGCCCATGGACGTGCTGGTTCACCCCGATATACGGCTCGACGCCGAAAGTCTCGCGGCAGAGCCGGCGCAGTTCCTGGAAGGTCCAGGCGTTCCACTTGCGCAGCCCGGCATCCACCCAGGTCGGGAACCAGTACTGCATGATCGGCCGCGCCTCACCGTTCACAATGACCCGGGCCAGGGCCCGCAGGGGCAGTTTTGGCTCATACCCTGGCTCTCCATAGAACTGGCGCAGGAAAGCCCGTGTGGGCTCCCAAATCTCACTGATACCGTCTTTGGAAGCCTCGGTTCCGTCGCCGTCCTTGGGCTGGTACCACGCGAAGGGCGTCTCCAGGAACATCCCCATGGGCAGGGGCTCCTCGCCGCGCCGGTCCATCTCCGCCCACGCGTCCATGAGCGCCTGAAAACACGGCTGCGGGCTGAGGTCCTGGCTGAACCACAGGGAATGCCAGTCGTCCACCAGCACGAAATCGAACCCGCTCCATTTCATGGCGCGCCATTCGGCCATGAGCCACAGCGGGAACTGCTCCGGGTCCTTGTACGTGGCGGGCCAGCGCGAGGGATCAGGCGTCTTCCCCTCGGGCCAGTTTCTCGGAGACTCCAGGCCAAAGATGGATGCGCGCGGGTCATCGGCCGGTGGGAAGATGGCCCTCCACGTGCCGGACATGCCAAGCTGCCCGCCGGAGGTGACATTCACATCATCCCACGGCCCACGGGAGAAGAAGTAGACCGCGAGCATGCGCTCGTCTTCGCCGAACACACCCTCAGTATCCGCGGCCAGTATGGGGGCCAGCACCCACCCCAGCACCAGCGTCGCGGCCACTACCCGCATGACTCTGCCTCCTTCGCTCTGCTTTCGCAGTTGGTGGCGAAGGCTGTCCTAGTCCAGCGGCGTCAGCAGGACGTAGTCGATGCCCGCCATATAGTTCACCGGGGCGGCCTGCGGATTGGTGCCCACGCAGCGCAAGCCCACGCGCAGGCCGTCCGCGCTCGCTTCGAACTCGCCCAGTTCGAGCTTGAAAGGCTTGAACGGCGGCGGGGTATACAGGTCCACTGGTTCACCCACGTCCTTGCCGTCGATCATGATCTGGTGGATGCCGTAGTCCCAGGACTTCGTGAGCCCCAGCGTCACGGAGTAGCGGCCCGCCTTCGCAACGGGAATGTTCACTTCGAGAACGTCACCGACTTTGGCGTTGGTCCACCACAGGTGGCTTCCGTTGCTGAAGTCCATGTTCATGCCCTGCACCTGGACCTTGCCGCCGGTGCATCGCAGGGCCTGGAGTGACTCGCCCTCCACTGCGCCTTTCACCCGGAAGGGTTCGGGCAGCGGTCGAATGCGCCGGTCCTCGACGGGCACGGGCACGAAGAAGTCCCTGGCCCCCGCCGCCGAGTACCAGTAGGTCGTGCAGGCATACTCGCGATCCGCCGCGGCCCACTTCTCGATGTCGAACCGTATTCGCTCCCGAAACGGGATGTCGTCCAGAATGTGGAAGCGCGCTACCGCCGTGTAACCGAAATTGCCCGGCCCGGTGCAGATGCTCTGGTTGTGGTAGGCGTGCTCGAACAGTGTGGTGTTGCACCACGCATATCCGAAGTAGTCCTCGCTGCCGGTGCCGAAGAAGCTGGGGAATGTGTCGTCGTCCACCCAGACCTTCTCGTCACCCTCGCCCCACCAGGTCTGGTGGGTGTTGGTGACCGCGAGCATCACGCCCACGAAGCGCCCCGGCCCGGTGGCGTCGAGCATCCGCCAGTCCACGAACTGCGGGTCGGCGGGCAGCCATTCGTTGCGCCACTTCGCCCGGAAGTAGAGGTCCCTTCCCGGGTCGAAATCCGCGCTCTTTGCCCAGATCTTGAACCGCAGCGTCAGCGGTTGAGACCAGTCATTGCGGACCCAGACCCGGCCCTGTCTCGCGAAGGGCATGTACCAGTTGCTGTAGCAGACCCCGTCCTTGCGCATTCCCACGGGCAGGCTTTCATAGGCATTCAAACCCGGCGAGGAGCCGAAGAAGTCGCCCAGCGGCGCCCAGACCGAAGGCTCGGTATCATCGTCGAACTGCGCGCAGAGAACCGGCTCTCGCATGGCCTCGAACAGGGAGTCCCTGGGTGCATCCACGCGCACTTCCATGCGCACGATGGCGGCCGGGCCGGTCAGGTCGGCAAGGATCGCCTCCTCACTGGGAAGGATGGTGACCCGGCCGTCCGTACGCCTGGCGCCGTCCGTTGTGAACCGGTTAGCCGGATGCGCGAGGGTGCGCCCCACTTCCGCCATTACCGGGCGCACCTGCGGCAGCAGGCTCATCGAGAAAGGCTCCACCTCGGTGCCTTCCGGGTATGTCCGGTAGCCCACGTGGTAATAGAACCCGGGCTTGCTGGAGGTGACCTTGCACCTGCTCTGGTAGGGCATTGGGAAGTAGAGGTTCGCACCCAATGCCCGACGTCCGCTGAAGGGCGCCGGGAAGCACGCGAGCCCGGCGGAGGTGAGCTTCAGGAAATCCTCCTCCAGCGCCGGGGTCTCCAGGTCGTCGATGTAGATCCGCACCGTGCCCGCTCCATCGGGGTTCGCGGACCACAGGCGCAGGATCGCGCCCGGACCGTCCATCTCGGCCATCACGAACTCGGTGCGGCCTGCGTGCTGTTCAGTACGGATGAACTGCCCCGCGTCTCCGTTCGCGAACCAGCCGTCCCTGTCCGGCGCCACGCTCGCCCGGTCGTAGCTGGACCACTGGTCGCTGCTTACGCTCGGCTCCGGCGCGGAGGCGAGACGCTCCATGTCCACCATCTCGCGCAGCAGACCGGCCACTGTAACCTGCGGGCCGGCCAGCGCCGGCAGAGCCCCACACAATGCGACCAGAACCAGCGGAATCAGTCGTTCCATCACCGACCACCCTCTCGCTGTTGTGTCGTTGGTCTTCGCGTCGAACCGGCCTCGTGGCTACTTGAGCAACGCCGCAAGCTCCCGCCGCGCTGAGACATACCCTTGCGGGTCCTGGTTCCAGTCCTGGAAGGACCGCACCTGAGAGTCAACGATGGCGTCGACCTCCGCCTTTCTCCCCCTATTGGCGGCGAGGGTCATTATCTCGAAGTCCTCAAGTGCCTCGCGCACCAACTTGAGGCGAATGGACGGCACCGGCCCTCGAATGCCTGCCTCAAGTCCGGGGTAGACCAACATGCCCTCTCCCCAATACTTGTCCCGGAAATGGGGCTTGTTCCAGACATCCTCGTACGCATCCCAGTACACGCTGGACCAGTACAGGAAGCCCTTGATACCGTAGCGCCAGCTTACCCAGAACGGCGCGCGAAAGTGCACGGGAGCGAAGTCCACCTGCCAGAAGGGGGCATTGCGCTGGCAAAGGGCGGTATAGCTCCAGAGGGTCTCGCCGAGTTCCTGGCGCTCCCGCGCAGTCTTCTCGTCCCAAAGGCCCCAGAGCGGGCACCAGATGTCCACCGCGCCGTACAGGTCTCCCCAATCGGGGTTGGAAGTGATGGTTTGCTCGGTACACATACGCTTGATCCCCGGGTCGGCTTCCCGGATGAGAGCGCCCTGCTGCCGCACGATCTCGTACTCTTCGGCGTCATTGGGTTCGTCCCGCATGTACACGTAAGCGAGGTCCAGCCAGCCCTTCTCGCGCAGGTATCCGGCCAGCGCACGCAGACGCAGCTTGCACTTCTCGGGACCCTCACTCCAGCTGAATGGCAGGCGCAGAGCGTTCACATGCTTGTCTTCCACCATCATCCGCAGGCGCTCGCCGGTCTGAGAATCATCCACTGTTCCGTCATCCAGCACCTTCGGCCAGATATTGCCCAGACTGCCCGGAACCGCGCGGTGCGCGAGAAACGCGTCGATGTAGAGGTCCTCGACCTCGGCGAACTCGGGGGAGTTGGGGTCGAGATTGTTCTTCTTCGCAATGCGGCTACCCAGGCTGCCGAAGCTGGACTGCATCGCGATAGTGTCTGGGAGCTCGAAGGGCCAGACGGCAAGAATGACCGGGATCTGAGCCACCGTCTTCCCGGCCGAGGTGACCGTGACGCTGCCCCGGTACTCCCCGGGCGCGGTTCCTTTCGGCACGAACAGATCCGCCCAGTAGCCCTGGTTCGTGGCGGCTTCAATAGTGTATGGAGTGGCGTCATACTTCGCGCCCTGGATGTCCTGGCCCGTCTCCGGGTCCAGGAAGGGGATCAGGGCGTCAGGGTACCAGCCCGCAGGGGCGGTTGATCGCAGGCTGGGCTCGAAGACATTGAGATAGTGCTCGCGGAAAAGAGTGATACGGCTCGCAGGGATTGTGCCTGCCGGGCCCGTCAGGTCTGATGCGGTGAGATTCACGTCGGGAAGGGGCTGTTCACCCGCCCGGACGATGATCCGGAAGGCTTCGTACTCATTGGCCCCGGCCTCGAGGGTCACCTCAGAGACGGTGCCGGGGTCCGAGGATTTCAGCACGTGCTCCCACGGCGAAGCCACCCACACTGCCGGCTGTGCCCAGACGAGACTGGCAGCAATCAGCGCAACTACCACGAAGGCTTGCCACATGGCCGATCCACCCTTTCGCGGGGATTTGAGCACAGTTTCCCCGTGGCGAAGGGGCGTTCCTTCCCCCGCGATGCTTCGCGGGGGGCAACCTGGGCATCACCGGGCGAAGCCCGTCCCCAGAAGCCACGTACCATATCGCCGCTTGTACTCCTCTGACAGCGCAATCGGCCCAATGCGGTCGTATCCGAGGGTCGCTTTCAGACCCTTGACCAGCAGCCCCGTGGCCCGGCTCTTGGGCCACTTGCAGAGGGTATCCCAGACCATGTAGCCCTGCACCAGCACGTCCGTCAGCCCCACTGCCGAAAGCTCATCCGCCAGTTCCTCCGGCGTGATCTTCGCTTCGCGCAGGGGGCAGTCTTCCGCCGTCCAGGGCCACCCCAGGCGCTCCCAGCGATCCATCCACGGGTGCGCATTGTTCGGGATACACACCGCAACAAGCCCACCCGAAGCAGTGGCGTTCAAGTGCTTCTCCAGCACCGTCGCGCGCTCAGCCGCTTCAAACCAGTGCTCGATCAGGCCGTCCGACAGGCACACATCGAAGGCATGCCCGAAATCTCGCTCCAGCAAGTCGCCCTGCTCAAGCCGCACTTCAACTCCAGCGGGAATGTGCGGCCTCGCGCGTTCAACATTGAGCTTCGCTGATTCCAGGACGGGCGCGGAGTTATCGAACAAAGTCGCATTCGCGCCACGGATCGCGCAGGCAAGCCCCAGGCTTCCACCACCGCAACCCAGCTCGATCACCCTCCTGCCGGCGAGCGATCCCACCCGCTTCTCGATAAGCGTGACCGGGGGACGGGTAGAGAGCCGGATCATCGCCGAAGCCGAGGTCTCGTAGGGATCGATCCATCGGGCCATCGCTTCGTCCCATTCGCGCGTGACTCTGTCCATGCGCCATCTCCTGCTGGTGGCTCCACCAGTCTGGACGTGCCAGCATGCCTGGTCCGGTGAGGCGCTCCTATTCGACGACCAGCCGCCCTGCTCCTTCCGCACAACAGGAATGAGTGCGGGAGGGATCATGCCCATTCCCGTAGAAGGGTCAGTCGCTGAGGTTGGCGACCACGATCCCTGCGAGGGCCACAGCATGAGACTCCCCGCTTTGCTCATCGGCGTTGCGACTCTGAGTATTACCAACCAGGCTGGACACGCCGCAAGCCTGACGCTGGTGGATGGCGGCGTTCCCGCCGCTACAATCGTGACTGCGGAGCGCCCAACCGTGCCCGCACGCCTCGCCGTCGAAGAACTCCAGACCCACGTAAAGCTCATCACCGGCGCGGAACTGCCTGTGGTGACGGACACCACTCCCGTTCGGGGTACCCGCATTCTCGTGGGCGAGAGCGCGGCGACCCGCAAACTGGGCCTGACCTCGGACAGCTTCGAGCCCCAGGAATACGTGGTCCAGTTCGCGCCCGACACCCTCGTCCTGATGGGCCGCGACAGCGACGAACCCGCGCGGGGAAATGTGTCGGTCTTTGGCAGGCCGGTTCCCGCCGAAGGCATGTTCGGCCGCGCTCTCAGCTTCGACGGCGGCTCCGCGATTGGGGTAGAGAACTGCGCCTTCAATGACCAGGAAGGCTCCATGGAAGCGTGGGTGTTCTTGCCGGAGGAGCTTGATCCCCGCATTGGGACCATCCTGCGCCTGGACAGCCCGGGCCCGTGGACTTACCACATCCTCCAGCGCGAACCGAACTCGCGGCGCATAAGCTACTTCACCTACGATGGGCATGGCGGAACCGCAGTGCGAACCGGTGAACTCTCCCCTGGCTGGCATCACCTGCTGGCAACCCACAGCGTCGCCAATGACCGGCTCGAGCTGTTCGTGGACGGAACCAGCGCCGGTTCGGCCAAGTACCTCGTAACCTGCTGCGAGGGATCCATGCTCCAGATCGGTGCGACCGGACTCACGGGGAACATGGGTAACCCCTTCACGGGGCGGATCGACGCTGTGCGGGTGACCCGAGCGGTCATCACTCCCGAAGAGAGCGGCTTCAAGGCGCGTCCGGCGGCAGGCCCGAAGACCGCGACACTGCTGCACTTCGATGAGGAGTCCGGTGTCCCCGTGGACTCGGGCGGCAGACTCGGGCCTGCGCCGCTTCCGGATTTCCACGACGATCAGGCCACCTGCTATGCGGTCTATGACTTTCTGGAACGCTTCTGTGGAGTGCGCTGGTTCAGTCCCACGGATTTCGGGACGATCTACACTCCCCGGAAGACGCTGACCGTGACCGGCGAGAGCATGCGGCGCTCCCCGGTTTTCAAGATGCGCACCGGCACCATGATGAACCCGGGCAACTACGACCCTTCCATTACCACCTTCTGGCAGTCCGGCACTCCGGAGTTCGCGGATTTCGAAGCCACCGCTTACCCCCGCCTGCTTGAGCGGGCGCCCACCGAGGGCACCTTCCGGGCGGCCAAGAATCGGCAGACTAGGCTGTTCCTGCACCGTATGCGGGTCGGCGGCGAGCGCAATTACTGCAACCACTCGCTCTATGGCTACTATGACCGGTTCTGGCGCGATGGCGAGAAAAAGTCGTCGCTGTTCGTGGAGAAGCGCCCGGAGTACTTCGCCAAGGGCTACAACGGCGAGCCGCCGCAGATGTGCTACACCGACGAGGGGTTCCTGGAGCAGCTCGCCAAGGACGCGCGAGACTACTACGACGGCAAGGTCACCGGGGCGCAGCTGGGCATTTTCTGGAACCCCATCCCGCCCAACATGTTCCCCGTCGAACCCATGGACAACGCGGCCTTCTGCAAGTGCGAGGCATGCCAGAGATGGGTCAGCCAGCGCGAGGCGGCGTCGATCTTCTTCTCCAATGGCCGCGACAGCGACTACTTCTTCAACTTCATCAACGGGGTGGCACGCAAGCTGCGCGAGACACATCCGGACAAGTGGATCATCACCCTGGCTTACATGTCCCATGCCGCGCCACCCGAGAAGGTGGCGCTTGAGCCGAATGTTGCTGTCCAGTACTGCTTCGCATGCAATCGCCTGAACTACGACAGGCCGTCCTATGAACACGAGCTCGAATACCTGGCCCAGTGGGGCGCGGAGAGCAAGCGCCGACCCATGTACCTGTGGCTATATTATACATTCCCCTGGGAAGTGGCGGTGAACGGAAAGTTCCATTGCTTCCCCGGCTACTTCGCGCACACAATCGGCGAGCAATTCAAGCTCTTCCATGAGTACGGCTACCGGGGCATCTTCCACTGCGGTTACGGCCAGGAGATCGAGGCGTACCTGACCTACAAACTCATGGACGACCCCACGCTGGATGTGGATACACTCCTAGACGAGTACTTCACGGGCATGTATGGCCCCGCATCCGAATCAATGAAACGCATCTACCTGGAGATCGAGCAGGTCTACGGCGATCCGAAGAGCTACCCGCCGTCCATCGCCGAGGGCCGCATCGAGGGCCATCATCACCAGACCGAAGAGATTGCCTGGGGTTGGCTGGGCACCCAGGAGCGCATGGATCGCTGGCAAGGGTATCTCGACCAGGCGAAAACCCTCGCCTCCACGGGCGATGAGGCAGCGCGGATCGCAATTTTCGAAAAGGGTATCTGGAACTACATGCTGGCCGGACGGCGCAGGTACTCAGCCCGCGAGCAGTACCGCAACGTCCCGCCGCCGCGTGGCGAGGCGCCCAGGGTCAGCCCGGCCAATGGCGACCCGTCTGCAGTGGACTGGGCGCAGGCGGGAGAATTCTCTCCATTCCGACAGAACACCGGTGAACCCACATCACGCAAGGTATCTGGACAGGCGGCCCATGACGGTGAGTGGCTGTACCTGCGTCTCACCGAGGAGGGCGACCTCAGAGGGCTGCAGGATTCGCCGCACATCTATGATGGAGATGACTGGGAGATCTTTGTTTCCACGAGCAGGGGCGGGGCGAAATACTACCAGGTGGGCGTGAACCCATCAGGCGTCTGGGACAGCGGCCAGTATGAAGTCCCCCGAAAAGGCGAACCGTGGAAGACCGCCCTGCGGATCAACAGCACCGTCACCGAGGCGAAGGACCGCTGGACCGTGCTGGTCGCGGTGCCGCTCCGGGAGATCGTTCCAGACGGTTTCTCCGCAGGGGCCAGCATCTTCATGAACGTGTTTCGCGGCGGTCCGCAGGAGGCCCTGGCCTGGAGCCCCACCACCCAGCACGATTTCCACAGGCCCGACCGCCTGGGCGAGATGGTGCTGAAGTAGATTGTGGGTGGATTGAGCAGCCCCCGGTCCGTGGCGTTATCGGGTGTCGGCGCGTTACAGGTCTGGCTGCTCGGAAGCCGTGGAGGCATGGGGCCCGGCGGCCGCCGGTGCGGCTCTGGCAGGGCGGGTGAAATCGTAGAGAAACAGTGCCGCTCCGGGCCGCTGGAACTCGTCAATACGGGTCCCGATCGCGTTCAGATCACGCAAGAAGGGCTGCTCGTCGCGTACACCGCCCCACGGGCAGGGGACGCAGTAGACCACCCAGACGCGCCGCTTGCCACGCAGAGCTTCAAGGCCCCGACTGTATGCTTCCGGGTCTTCTCGTCGTCCTGCACCGATGGTGTACTCACCGGGCCCAATGCCCAGAGCCGAAGCGTAATAACGAAACGGGTTCCGAGACCCATAGAAGACGTAGATCGTGTCCCCAGCTCGGCGTTCGCGCGACAGGCGCTCAACCACAGGTCGCACCTCCTCAACCGTTCGGGGCCGGAGGATGTCCCGGCCTGCCACCAGCGCAAGCGGCACGAGGATAATCAAGAGCAGGATCGTCCCGACGGCTCCCTCCAGGCCGCGCGATTGCCGAACGATGTGCACCGTCCCAGTCGCGATGAGCAGAAGAGAAAAGGGCACTGTGAAGAGCAGAAGACGGTCCGCGAAGGGGTACTTGCCCATGGCCGAAGCCGCAAGTGCCAGGAGTACTGGCGAGACCAGCAACCAGAATCCCTTCGCTGAACGGCGCCAGGCCAACACGCAGCCCACGAACAGCGGGAGAAATGCGACCCCCGGATATGGGAAACCGCCAGGCATCCTCAAGGCTTCAGAGAGCGTCTCCAGATACCACCGGACGTCCTCCGCGCTCATCGGGGGAATTGGGGCGAAGCTGGCCTGCCAGTACCCTGTGAGGAACTGGCTCTCCGTCGCGGGGGATAATGTCAGGCGATGCACCAGAAGGAAACTGGAGGACCAAATGGCGGCGCCGGCGACTACAGCAAGTAGACCGCGCCAGCGACGCTCGGCGAGGCAATACGCACCGTGCACCAGGCATAGCCCTGCGAGCACGAACACAACCGCGTGGAAGAACCAGACCGCTGCCGCGCCGAGCAACCCCGTAAGGAGCCAGCGTCGTCCCTCGATGCTCCCCTGTCCCGCGAGCAGGAAGGCGAGCATCGAGAAGAGCACGTCGCCTGAGTACTGTTTGAGTTCGGCGGAATATGCCACGAGATGCCCGGATATAGCGAAGATGCCCAATGCCAGCGCCGTCTCCGCTCGCCCCGTCCACCGGCGACACAGGCCGTAGAACACGGGCAGGCTCAGGAGGCCGAACAGGAAGGCCGGCAGCCGGAGAGCGGCTTCCGAGGGGCCGAGCAGATCAAATGCAGCGCGAGACAACCAGAGGAACCCGGGCGGACAGACCTGATCGTTGCTCAGAGGGAGCATTAGCTCAGCATAGGAACGTTCGACTATGTTCAGCGCCAGCGAGGCCTCGTCCGTCCACAGAGATCGGCCCGAGAAGTACTGAACTGCTCTCAGAACCACGCCCAGACCGATGAGTATCCACGGCCAGTAGGCCTTCGCCCACGCCCCCAGGCGGGAGGTACTGATAGCGCATCTCCTCCACTCGCCCCCGCAGCGGATCACCCACACCTGCAGCCACAAGGGAGCTACTGCCGGTCTACTTTCGCGACACGTCTTTCCCGGCGAACGTCGATCAGTCGCTGAACCGGTACCGGAGCAGCGTCCAGATAGCCTGCAGACCGTCACGCCAGCCGATCTTCTTGCCCTGCACGAAGCCCCGAGCCTTGTACTGAACGGGCACCTCGATGATGTTCGCGCCACGTTTGAGGAGTTTCGCGGTGATCTCCGGCTCGATCTCGAACTCCTCGCTGCGCAGTGGCAGGCTCTTCAGCAGCGGAGTGCGGATCACCTTGTAGCATGTCTCCATGTCGGTCAAGCGCGCCCCATACAGGGCATTGGTCAGCAGCGTGAGCATGCGGTTCGCCGCCCGCGAGGCCGGCAGGAACTGGGCGTCCCGGTTGAGGAAACGCGAGCCATAGACGACGTCGGTGCGGCCTTCGAGGAGCGGCGCGATGAGAGCGCCGTAGTCATCGGGGCTGTACTCCAGATCTGCGTCCTGTATGAGCACGATGTCGCCCTGAACGTGGTCAATTCCGGTGCGAATCGCTGCGCCTTTGCCCCGGTTCGCTTCATGCAGGATCAGTCGAACCACTTCCTGGTGCTCTAGTGCGATCTGTGCAAGAACATCCCGCGAGCCATCTGTGGAGCCGTCATCGACGATGATGATTTCCTTTTCATGGGGTTCCGCAAGCACACGGGCCACGACCTCGCGCACCGTCTCGGCTTCGTTGTAAACGGGCATGACTACTGAAAGTCTCATTTGATCTCCCGGTGCTTGCGGTCTACCGTTCGGGCTGCTGTGAAGTCGCGGATGTATCGGAACCGGAGTGTTCTGGAACCCGCCTCCCTGGACGCGCAAAATCGTACAGGAACACAGTCGCTCCGGGGTGAGTGAATTCTGCCAGCTTGTGTCCCAGCTGGTCAAGATACCGCCTGAAAAGGACCTCCTCATTCACACCTTCCCAGGTGCACGGATGCGCGAACACGATCCAGGCACGGGATTCGCCCCGCAGCGACGTCAGTTCGTCGCGGTAGCGTTCCCAGTCCTTGCGATGCTCCCCCCCAATTGTGTACTGGTCCGGTTGCAGGTTCATCCGGTCCGCGTAGTAGCGGAAGGTATGCCGAGCACCGTAGTAGACGTAGATCACATCTCCGGGCTGTCGGTGCGCCATCATCTGCTGAACAACCGGACGCACCTCTTCCTTCGTGCGGGGGCGCACGACATCCCGGGCCGCGATGATCCCGGTGGGCACGAACAGCAGGATCAGAAGCAGCGGGCCGACGGCCTCCTTCAGGCTCCGCGCCTGCCGAACGATCAAGGCGGCACCCTCGCCGATGAACAGCAGCCCGAAGGGCACCGCGAAGAGCATCAGGCGCCCGCCAAAGGGGTACTTCCCTACGGAGGAGGCAAGAAGCGCCACCAGCACGCCGGAGAGTGTGAGGAGACACCTGTGTGGCGAAGCCCGGTACGCGGCCACGATCCCCATGAGCAGTGGCAGCGCAGCCACTCCCGGGTGCGGGAATCCCCCGGGCATGCCCAGCAGTTTGAAGGGGGTATCCACGAACCAGCGCAGGTCTCCAATGCTCTTCGGGGGGATCGGCGCGAAAGTGCCCTGCCAGTAATCGGCAAGGTAGTCGTTTTCGGTCGCGCCGGTGAGGGTCATGAAGTACATCACCCCGAAGCTGCCTGCCCACAGGACTCCGCACCCGAGCACACCCGGCAGGTCTCGCCAGCGGCGCTCCGACAGGATCGCGATCCCGTGAACCAGGCAGATCCCGGCCAGCATCAGCGCCGACGCATGCGATCCCCAAACCGCCACCATCCCCACGAGACCCACCAGCCACCAACGCTGGAGCCGCGGCAGCCCGCCACCTGCCAGCCAGAAGATCAGCAGGCAGAAGAACACGTCCGCCGAGTACTGCTTCAGTTCGTCGGAGTAGGCCACCAGGTGCTCGGAGATTGCGAATAGACCCGTGGCGATCGCGGCGGAGGACGCATCAGACCAACGACGCGCTACAAGGTAGAACAGCGGCACGGACAGGACCCCGCACACGAAAGCAGGCAAGCGCAGAGCATCCTCGCCCGAGCCGAGCAGATCCACGGCCGCTCGGGACGCCCACAAGAACAGAACCGGGGCCACCTGCTCATCGGCCAGTGGCTGCAACAGCGCTTCATAGGAACGACTTACGATATTCAGTGCCAGCGCGGCTTCGTCGCTCCAGAGAGAGCGCCCGGATAGGTACTGAACGGTCCTCAGCAGGATGCCCAGGCCAATGAGCAGCCAGGGCCAGTGGCGCGCGAGCTGAGACTGCATGTCTCTCGCCTTCATTCGCCGGGCCGCCTCACTTCGCACCAGAGAACCAATCCGAGAATGAGCGCCGACAGGACCGTGACGGCGATGCCCGCCCACAAGTGGGGATGATGGTAGACCAACTCCACCCGGCTATTCCCCGCAGGTACCTCAACGGCGCAGAATGCGATATTGCACCGGTGCAGTGGAGCCGGCTTGCTGTTGACTCGCGCCTCGAGCCAAGGAATCCAGGTATACGCCAGCACCAGGATGCCCGGAGCGCGGGCCTCGCATTGAGCCACCACTCCGCGTGTGCCCTCGGAGATCACGCGGGCGGCCCCGCCGGAGGCACGCGAGACCCGCGGGATTTCGATACCTGTGCCTTCGGGCAGATAAGCGGTCGCGAAGGGTTCGTCGGACACGTCTTCGCCTCGCAGAACCGCCTCGAACTTAGCTTCAGTAGCCGTCCTTGACGCCAGCCAGGCCAGGCCCCTGTACTCGGGGTTTTCGCGCGAGACAACGGTGCTTCCTCCGCCAGGGCCAGGCCGACGTTCAATGATCCACCGGCAGCCGAACAGAGCCGACACTGTCAGATTGTGTGGGATGTCAGCCATCATTCGCGCATGAGCGAAATGCTTGAGACGCATGGGGGTGTACCCGTCCACCGTGGGCAGGTCCCAGAGCAGGTTCGAATTCGGGTAAGCCATTTGAGCGCGCAGGAGGGTGATCTCGACAACGCTCAGCCCTTCCTCCGGCGGCCTGCGCAGCAAGTAGCGACCCCCTCCGTCGCCACGCTCGAATGACGGCAACTGCTCACGTGCGTCGGCGGCAATCCTCGGGTTGTAGTTCCAGGCGAAAACACCGGTCTCGCACACCACTGCGGCAGCAGCGAGCCACATTATCCACCGCACCGTCTTGAGGCTCTCTGGCAGAGTCGTCAGCCCGATAGCGATGAGCAGACTCACACACGCCGAGATCACCAGAAGCCATCGCGCCGCCGCCCGGAAACTGTTCAGGAACGGGATGTACAGCACAACACGGTAGATCGGATTGATCTGCGACATCCCCATAGCGAAGGCGATGAGCATCAGTATGAGCAGGACGCTGATGATCTTGCGGCGTCGCCACGAAAGAGCTGCCAACGGCAGAAGCGCAAGCGTCGAGAAGCCCGCGAAACCCTCGCGCTCCCAGAATGCCCCTTGCGTGCCCCGAACATTCACAAAGGTCCACAACACGTCACGTGTAATTGGAATCGAGGTGATGAAACTCAGGCTGGGCTCGCTCCGCACGGTCAACATGTGCAGAGCGATCGTTGGCACGAGCATGACACCGGCCAGCCCGACACCCAGCACCAAGACTGATACCAGGACGCTCCATCTGCGCAAGCGCAGACCGGGCGTCGATCGCATGTCCGGCAGCATCAGCTCGCACAGTGCCAGGAGTATGAAACCAGAGCAGGAGGTGAGCAGCAGTTCATGGGGATGTCCGACCAGCGTCTGAGCAACGATACACCACGCAAGAAGGGCGAGGTTGCGCCACCCGCCAGCCAGTCGGTAGTTCAGAATTGCATACCAGGCCCACGGGAACCAGGCGGCGGACTGGATGATCACATAGTGGTGCAGGTGGGCGATCATGAAGCCGCTGTTCGCGAATATGGCCCCCGCGCAGAAGGCCCCCAGGGGCAGAGCGCCCAGTCGCCTTGCCAGCACGAACATCCCCACAGCGGCGATACAGTAATGCAACCACAAGTTCCAGCCCATCAGCAACTCGGTGGATGCAGGCAGCAGCAACAGCAAGTTCGGCGGGTAGAAACGGCCCACCTGCGGATCGGCCGAGATCGGGTAGCCGCAGCCAATCCAAGGACACCACGGGAACCAGTTGCCCTCGAACACACAGCGCCGCATAAAGTCCTGCGTCGGGAGGAAAAACAGCCACTGGTCGTCGTGAAAGTACACCAACCGGCCCAGCAGCACAGGCGCGTGAATGAGAAAAATCAGCCCGCAGAGCCCAACCAGCCAGGGCCAATCCTTCCTGTGAGAGGAAAACGGCTTACCGTGGTCATCTGCTGGGCCGATGAACCCATTGGACCGCATTCAGGCACCACCCAGCCCTGCCAGCTTACCCATTGCCGCCTCATACCTCTGCGCTGTGCGTGTGATTGAGTAGTTGCCGGCCGTCCTGCGCGCGCCATCGCCAAGCCGCCGCCGCAACTGGGGGTCTTCGGCGAGGGTCCTCCAGCAGCGAGCATACTCCGCGGGCGTGTTGGAGTGCACCAATAGCGAGTTTTCACCATCGCGCAGAAAATCCCGCTGACCACCATCAGGGCTGGTCACCACAGGAAGGCCGCAATGCAGCGCTTCCAGGTAGACGATTCCGAAACCCTCATGCAGGGACGCAAGGCTGAAGACATCACAGGCAGCGAGAAGCTGGAACTTGCGGGTCTCGTCGACCCATCCTGTGAGAGTAACCCGGTCGCCGACACCGCGCGCCGCCGCGTGAGCTTCCAGTGCCTTCCGAAGCGGACCGTCACCGACAATCACCAGGCGAATACCGCGGTCTGCGGTGAGAGCCAAGGCGTCGATGAGCCGGTCGAAAGCTTTGCGGGGTATTAGCCGGCCTATGGCTATTGCGATGAAAGCATCCTGCGGCAGGCCCAGTTCGTCGCGGGACAACCGCTCGAACCGGGGCTCGGGCAGGCCCAGGGGAATGACCTCGATCTGCCCGGTGTCCACCCCGTAATGCCGTCCGGCACGCTCCCGGACGTCCGAAGAGATGGCGCATATCCCATCCGCACCCCGGATCGCGCCGCGCACAATGGCGCGGGTGACAGGCCATCGGTGAGGGGAGGTGAACTTGGACGGATCGTAGATGTCGCCGCCGATGATCGTCAGGAGATTGGGACGATCCAGGGCGCGGCTGATTGTAGCACCCACGGGGCCGCTTGGCAGTGCGAACCAGGTGTTGACCACATCCGGCGCAAAATCCCGGGCGATCCGCGGACCGTCACGCCGTCCGGCCCACATGAAACCGGCCATCGATGCGATACTGGCCACAGCGCGCATACCCCGGCCGGGCACGGGTATGCGCGCCACCTGCACGCCACCGACCATTTCGCGGGCCAGCAGAGAACGATTGCCGGAGGTCAGCACCATAATGTCGTGACGGGTCGCCAGCTCCTCGGCGATGTCACGCAACGCCGTGCCTCCCCCTCCACCCAGGGGCGGGTACTCGTAGTTCACCAAGAGGATTCGCATGCACCCCACGCTTCCTGTTTTCGCCGCGAGCAATGACCGCCTCCCCGGGGCCCCGTCCCAGTGAAAGCTACATTGTCACATCCTGGAATGTCCGGGTCGCGGCGCTCTCCCGCGCCTTCAGGCAAGTGAGGGCGCTGATGATCCCCGCCTCAATCGGGCTGCGCGAGTCGCCCTTACCCTGGGCGATCTGGAGAAAATCGTGGCAAAGCTCCGTATCTCCGCCGAAGTGCCCGCCGCCTGCTTCGAACCGGATGGTCTCATTGCGCAGGCTGTGGTGCTCGAACACCTTGACTTCGCCGGTGTACCAGTCGAACTCGACGGTGCCGTGGTAGCCGAGAAATCGGGCTCCGCGCGCCCCGGCTTTGCCCCGTGCGTAGAAGTTCTGGCTGTAACAGGCTTGGGCGCCGTTCTCGAACTCCACAATGGCGTTGCCGCTGTCCTCGTTCTTGATGCTCTCCGAGAACATGCAATGCATGGTGCTCTCGCGGTCCACCTTCGAGCCTTGACCGCGCCGGTAGAACAGGTTGAACGGACTCTCAATGCAGGTCTCCTGCTCATCGCAGTCGCGGCACATGAGTCCTTCCGGCTTGTCGCCGCCGTAGATGCGCCGGGAGTTCATAGCGCAGACGGAGGCGGGACGGGACCCCAGGAGATAACTGATGTAGTCAAAGTCGTGGGTGGCTTTCTGCAGGAACAGCCCGCCGGTCTCGTTGAAGTCCCGGTACCAGCCGCCGTAGTATACCCACCCATAAGGCACATTGTTCCAGGCCTGGACCTGGTGGATCTCCCCAAGACGCCCGGAGTCGATGATCTCCTTGGCCGCAAGCGCCAGCGTGGTGAGCCGCAAGGGGAAGGACACCACGACCTGGGGCCTGTAGTCGTGGAATGCTTCGGCCAGCGCGCGCACCTGCTCCATACTGGTGGCCACAGGCTTTTCCAGGAACAGCGGCAGGCCGCGCTTAGCAACCTTCACAGCCATCGGGGTGTGAAGTGAACAGCGGGTGCCCACGAGCACACCGTCGAACTGCTCCTTGTCCAGCATCTCGTCAGCGTCTTCGTAGATGCCTGCGTTCTTCAGGTCCTCAAAGCTCTCCTTGTACTCTTTACCCTTCGGGTCGGTGATCGCGCCAATCTCGAAAGGCACGCTGAACTGCTTGAGTCCGTTGATGATGCCGCGGATGCGGCCGCCATAGCCGATGACTCCGAACCTGAGCATAACGCAGTCCTCTTCTTGTTTCGTATTGGGGCCGCATGGGCCGGGAGCGCGTTTCGACAGATCTAGCAAAAGGACCTGCATTCCTCCGTGAGCAGAAGGACTGCCGCAGGACCGCGGCGAAAAGCCACGTGTTCCGCCCAGGTTCCACGGAGCGCATTACTCTGCCAGGAGAGCAGCCATGAGTGCACCGCAGCCGCACCGCTTCGTGGTCACCGTAGACGACCCGGGCGGGCTGATCCAGGACCTCGACATATTCGAGCGTACTCGCCAATTCTTCGACGATGAGGGTGTCCCCGCCAGTTTCATGGTTGTTCCCCGGGGCGAGGGCGGCTGGCAATTGGATACCCAGCCGGCATGGCTGAGCGCCCTGAAGTCCGCCGAGGCCGCCGGCCACGACTGCCAGCTTCATGGTCTGGACCACCGAAACTGCGAGTTTGGCCCCTATCCGGCGATGATCCGAGCAATGGGCCGTCGAGATCCCGAGGAGGTGCTGCGGGAGAATGCCGCCAGTTTCGGGAGCGTCTGGAACTATGAGTCTCACGTGGAGAAACTCCAGACTGCGATGGCGATCTTCCGGGCCGCATTCGAACGCGATCCACTGGTCTTGCGCACCGGTGCGCTCTCCCAGACACCCGACTTGTATCGCGCCATGGCTGATGTGGGTATGCGATACACTTCAAATCTGGTGATTGACCCGCGGGGCTGGGAATACATCAACGAGAACTACGATAACCCCGGCGACTGGGACCCGGCGGTGCCGCCACACCCATACATGCTCACAGACCGCGTCGTCAGCTTGCCGATGATCAGCGAGTATGCGTGGTATCTCACGCCGGAGAAGATCCCGGTCCATCTTGCGCTTGCCGTGGAAGACCTGCAGCGCGTTTGCGCCTTGGACGGCGTCTACATCCTGATCTGCCACGTTCAGTGTGTGGGTGCCGAAGACAGGCTGTCGCAGCAACTGATCCACGAACTGCTGTCCGTCGCACGCAGTGACTATAACGTGCAATTCCAAACACTCGCCGACCTCGTGGCTGACATCGAGGCCGGCACCCTTCCCGTCATTCCCGGCGGGTAGAATGGAGGAGGCGCACCGTGGGCGTCGATCGCTTTGATGGGCCGGAAATCGAGTATCTGAAGGACATCCTCAGCCGTGGGGCCCTGTCCGGGCGGAGCAATGGGTACCAGGGCAAGCTGGAGGCGGCTTTCGCGAAGGCCTTCGGCGTGAAACACGCCATTTCAGCCAATGCGGCCATGTCGCTGCTGATCTCGTCGGTGTTCGCCGCCGGGGCCGGCGCGGGCGATGAGGTCCTGTGTGACCCCCTGGTACAGTTCCACGCAATCGGCGCGCTGTGGATGAACGCGCATCCGACATGGGCCGATGTTTGCGAGGATACATGGCTCATGGATCCGGAATCAGCCCGGGCCAACATTACCCCGCAGACGAAGGCCATCTGCGCCACGAACCTCTGGGGACAGCCCGCAGAGCTGGACGCGCTGCGCGCACTGGCAGATGAGAAGGGCATCATCCTCATCGAAGACTGCGCCCACGCCATGTTCCTGCCTTACAAGGGCAAGTACGCCGGCACATGGGGGCACATCGGCGTCTTCAGCTTCTGCCAGGGCAAGCATATGACTACCGGGGACGGTGGCATTGCTCTCACCGATGACGACGACCTCGCCGCCAAAATCCGGGGAGTCACCTGCTTCGGGGAGTCGCCGCCCCACCTGGCCACGGTCTTCCGCATGACCGAGATGCAGGCGGCAATCGGCCTTGCGCAACTGGAGCGGGTCAAGGGGTACATCGAGGAATACCAGAAGAGCTACGCCCACCTGTCCGCGGCCCTTGATGGCTGCGACTGGGTGCAGCCGAGGGCCATCCGCGAGGGTTGCGGCAATTCGCCGTATATCTTCTCCTTCTTGTTCAAGGGCGACGAGAAGGGCATCGACATGATGGAGTTCCAGCAGGCCCTTTTCGACACGGGCGACACCTGGAACGTGGGCTTCACCCAGGTCCCGGCGTACAAGTACAAGCTGTTCACGCACCCCCTTGCGTACCAGGACAAAGGCTGCCCGATCCACAACTGCCCGTACTACGAGGGCAACTACGAGTACCGCGATGGCCTTTGCCCCACCGCCGAACGTATTCTCCCGCGGCTGGTGAACACCAACTGCATGATCTCCGAGGAGAACGCCAAGCGCGTCGCCGAGGGGCTTCGCAAGGCAATCGACTCCGTCGGGAAGTGCTAACCATGGCGGACCTGACCAGACTCTCTCGCGAGACATCGGACATGATCCTGGACATCGTTGCCGACCTGGAACTGTGCAGCGCCGAACAGGTGCGCGACGAACTGAAGACCCGACATGGCATCGACGCGCCGGTTGATCAGGTCGAACGCTACATGGAGTTCCTGCGCAGCGGCTTCCCCCGGAAACTGGCCCACGCCGGACCGGGACGCTGGAACCTGGTGGACCTGAGCTAAGCACCCGCGGCCGGTGTGAGCAATTCCCTGCACCGGCCGCGACACTCCCGATTCCGAGGCAATCCCATGTGGAAACTCTCTTTCCTTGCAATGGCGGTCAGCACCCTGGCTTTCGCACAGGACCCCTCGCTTTCGCCGTCGATTGAGGCGGACGCGGACTACCTTCTGACTACGCCGGACTTCATGTCCGCCCAGTTCGGAATGGCGGTGGATCACGTCGAGGCAGGGGGCGAACGCGTCCAGGTGAGAACCACCGGCGGCGAGTTCGTGTTCAGTCCCGGGGAGAACCTCCTGGTGGTGAGACAGCGCCTGGGCAGGGAGCGCGAAACAGTGCGCGTGAGTTTCCCCGCCGGGCTGCTGTCGGGCCTTGCCACGGAGGCCTGCGGAACCGGCGCGGTGCGGATGCGCAACGGTGCGGGCACACTCCAGTTGCGCATCAATGGGGATTCGCTGCTCATGCTCAAAGCGGCGGAGCCCGTTGAGCTGCGCTGCGAGGTGGCCTTCGAGCCCGCCAGCGTCCGGAAGTACCACGCAGACCGACTACTCCTGGATGAGTGGGGCTGCGTGGGTACCTACTGCGCCACCGGTGAGGGCAGGGCGAAGAGCTCCACCGACCAGCGTACCATCGACTACGCCCTGGATCCCGGGCAGGTCTGGTGGCTGTCCGTGGGGCCGCCAAGGCCTTACCCCTGGGAGGACTCCTTCAACGAGCGTGTGGCCTGGCACTGGTCCATGGAGACTGGTTACCCCTCCGATGACCTGATCGAACAGTGGAGCAAGTACGGGAACATCCTCCTGCAGCAGGCGGAAGTCATGCTCTGGAAAGACTGGAGCCTGCGCTTCATCCCGCGCAACGGCATCGAGGAGTTCCAGCGGGTCAATCAGACGTGCGAGCGCTTCGGAATGCGCAACATCGTCTACACATCGCCTTTCTACTTCCTGACCGGCACCGGGTTGGAAGACAAGGCGATGAACAGCTTCGACAACTTCGCGGTCACAGGCTTCTCGCCCGGCGACCCCCGGGGCCTCAACTGGCCCATCTTCCTTTCCGAGATCACTCGCGTCGTGAAAGAATACAAACCCGACGGCCTTTACTTCGACGGTATCTATGGGAATGTAGTGCGAACGTATCTCATCAGCCGCAAGTCCCGGGAACTGGTGGGCGACGAAGGTATCCTGGAGTTCCACGCCACCGGCAGTCCGCCCGGAGGCGGTGTCTATCTGCCCCAGATAGACACTTACTACACTTTCATACTCCGCGGAGAGGGTTGTCAGGATTCCTACACCAACCCGGACTACATGCGGTATTTCGTGTCCACGTACAACATCAGTAACTCCATCGGCGTGCTGTGCAACAATAACAACTACCCGCTGGACGAGGAGTTTGTAAACTTCCTGCTGGACAACAACATTCGTTTGCATTTCCTGGGAGCCGAAGGGCAGCGTTTCGAAGGCATGAAGAAGTACTACTGGCCGGCACTCAATGCCGACCTGCCCGCGAGGGTGGAGGCGAAGGCGCAGGAGCGGCAGGATAAGCTCGTGGCCCAGCGCCGCGAATTGCAGGCCGTGATGACCGAACCCATGCCCGAACTGCCCGTGGCCTGGCAGGAGACTTTCGATGACCCAACCCTCAGCGCGAAACTGCCGGAACCCGCACCGGAGGGCGGTCTGGAAGCGGCTCTTCCCGGCGGCTGGACGTGTTTCCTGAGCCCACGGAGCGAAGCAACCCTGCAGGTTGAGCAAGACACGCTGCGCATTGATGCCCGTGCCCACACGGTGGTGTCCATCGAGCGAGACCTGCCCGCAGACACAGTCGCGGTGCAGTGCCGGGTCTGGGCGGCCGGCGACTTCGGGATGTCCTGGGGGCCTGGGCTTGCGCTGTGGATCGGCGACACCCGAGCGCGCATCGGCGTGCGCAGTGACGGCCGTCTGCAGACAGACCGTGCCGGCACGCAGGAACTCTACGAAGGCTACCCCGCCGGGGAGTGGTACTGGCTGCGCGTCCGCATCGCGCGGTCATACGTGCTGATGGAGGCATCGCGTGACGGAGAGAACTGGGAATGCCTGCGCGTCGACTGGCTGGCCGATCCATCAGCCCCCAAGCGACTGTTTGCGGGCAAGGTGCCCTACGACGCGGGCAGGAGGGAGCATGCCGAACCGGGCGGAATGGGCACGTGTTTCGTGGACGACGTGAAGGTCTACTGCGCGCCTTAGGGGAGCCGACAGCGGACGCCACCGCTTCGCAAAGCCGACGCTGTTTCTCATCACCGAAGCCCGTGATGCGGGGCACAGGTTCGCACCCGGGGAGATCGCCCCATCACTTTGGCAGGTCACACCGCCACAAGTCGGCACCTGAACCGTAATACAGCGTCTCCCTTTCCGTAACCAGGAACCCGTGGGCTTTGCCAAGGGACGGGTGCCGGCCCACAACCACCACCGCGTTCATCTCCGGGTCGAAAGCGAAAACCAGCCCGCCACCGATCCCGTAGACTCGTCCGCGTGGCCCGACCGGGCTATCGTTGAGGGTCGGAAATACAAAGCCGTTCGCGGGCAGGTCGCCAGTGAACAAGACCTCGCGCTTCACCGGGTCGAACACGTAATACTTCGCGTCAGCTATCCCGAACACCCGTCCATCGCGCAGCCGCACTGCGCGCCAGTACGTACGCGTGCCCGGCACGGGCTTTCCGCTCCAGGTCATCTCGGACTTCACCGGGTCCCAGAGGAAGACTGCGCCTTCTGTCTGGCTGGGGATAGCGCTGCTGCCGCCGCCGATGGAGCAGCATGCCAGGACCTCGCCGGTCTCAGGAATGCTCGCCAGGTGCGTGATGCTCAGATCGGGGAGCGGACATGGGAACTGCTGCCATTTCCGTGTCTCGGGGTCCACCTGCACAAGCGCGCCACCCAGGCGTCCTTTCGCGGGTGTGGTGCCGAAATACAGCTTCCCGTCGGGGCCGCGCTCCCATTGGTTCGGGCGCTCCTGCCCCGGCACTGACTGGGCTATGCGCAACGGGTTGAGGCCCTTTTCGATGGGCTTCGCAGGGTCATACAGGTCCAGATGGCAGCCCATGTAGCTGGCGATCCAGAGGCCCTCGGGGCCGCTGATGATGTCGTAGATCTGAATGGCTCCGGCCGCGACCATACCGTGGTTAGCCATCTCGCCGGTTCCTGGGTCCAGCGACCACAGGAGCCCCGGAAACAGCCCGCCGCCCCAGAGTTTGCCGCCGTGCTCACACGCCACCGAAAAGAGTGTCACCGGCCTGCCCGCGTAGTCCGTGGGTACGTTCCGGGTCTGCCCCCCAGCGTCCTTGAGCACCAGATTCCCGTCGTCATCCAGTCTGACTACAGTCTCTTTTCCGGCCTGCAGGCGCGCGGCATCGGAGCGCCTCGGTGCGGGGGTGGTCACCTCAATGTGGTCAGGGTGGCACAGGAATTCGGTGGCGCCGGACTTCCCGTACACGCGTCCATCCACACCAGTGCATACCGTCGGCGATCCCTGCTCACCCGTCATCTCCGCGGGGAGGATCTGGTGCTTCTCGCCGGTCTTCGGGTCGCAGGACCACAGCTCGCGGTGATGCAGACCCACCGGCACGTACACGATCCCGTCATCGCTCGCCGCGACGGACAACGCATACTTCTGCCGGTTATCCTCCCCGAAGGTCCCCAGTGTCGAGACCTCTCCGGTGCGCGTGTCGCAGCGCACAACGTGGGTGGCCGGATACGTACCGATGTACCAGTTGCCCTGCGGGTCCATGCAGTGCCCGATCCAGTAGTTCGCCGGGCTTGCGGGAATGCCCAGGTCCTTCAGCTCGCCGGAATCCGCGTCGTACCGCAGGAACCGGCCCGGATTGCCGGTGTAGATATAAAGAGCGCCGTCGGCTCCCCGGGTCTGAAAGACATGGGTGCGCCCGTACTCGGTGGTGTCAAGCCAAGTGGTCTTGCCGGTTGCAATCGATACACCCACCGCCGCGTGGCGCTCGCTGGTCTCGTAACGCGCCCAGGCCATGAAATCCTCCCCCGGGCCCTGCGTCACCACTTCAAAGGATAGCGGCTTCACCACCAGCGGCGCCCCGAGGTTCTCGCAGGGGAGTTCGACCGGGTCATCCGCGAGGGCGGCGATGGATGCGAAAAGTGCGAGAATGAGCATTGCGGTAGTCACGTTCGTGCAACCTTTCCGGTGGCAACAGGGAAGCGATTCTTCTGAACTAGCGTTCCTTACAGTTTCCCCGCGCATGGCCCGGCGGCCTTCTCGAGCCGTACCGGTCTGAAGGTGCCCCGGTGACGAGCGCGGAATCTCACTCACGATCGGCTAATGACGACCTCGGGAGACTTCCTGATGCCCCTCACCAGCGATTGGCACATCCACAGCCGGCATTCTTGCGACGAGGCGTCCCTCATCATGAACGAGCTCGTCGCGTCGGCAGCTCGGGACGGTATCCACGAGTTCGGAATCACCGACCACATCCATACTCCATATAATCTGCCTGACCTGTACGCTTCGAGGCAAGAGTACCTGGCCACGGAACCAGGGCACAATTTCCACTTCGGCGTTGAAGTCAGCTGCGTTTCCCAATGGGAGCTGGAAGAGCTCGCCCGAGGTAGTTACGAGCGCCCTGTCTATGGACTGCGGCAGGGAGGTCCAGCCGGTGCGGAACCCGCGATCGGCCTCACCGCCGACGACATCGAGAATCTGGGCATCGAGTACGTGGTCGCGGGAACCCACTGGCCGCTGTACTGCCCCATGGAGCGAGACGCGGTGATTCGCGATTACCACCGACAGAACATGTACCTTGCGGCCCATCCGCTGGTGGACATCGTCGCCCACCCGTGGTGGTGGATGGGCCACTGGCGCGACGATGACGGGCGCTATACCACCGATCCGTGGCTGGACGATTTCGGCAAGATTCCCTCATCAATGCACGATGAGTTCGCAGCGGCCCTGGTTCAGCACGGCAAGGCAGCCGAGGTCAACATTTCGGCCAACCTGCTCAACACCAGCTACCCGGACACCTTCCCGCTGCAGTACGTGGAATACCTGGCCGGCCTCAAAGAGCGCGGTGTCATGCTCACTCTGGGCTCGGACTGCCACTCACCGCGCTACGAGATGGCCTTCGAACGCGCCGAGGCCCTTTTGGCCACAGTGGGGATCACCGATGCCGATCTCGGCCGACCGCCCAGACTGCAGGGCAGATAGCAGGCCGGGCCGTGGCCGGATGTCGCTTCGCGAGCCCCCCGGCGCCAACGCGTCGGGTTGACCGCCACACCCCGGAGGACAAGAGGGACATGCACATGCTTCTCCCTGTGCTGCTTGCCGCGGTGATTGCCGTCCCGGGTTACACGCAAGATGCGCCCGAGCCGATCATTCCGGCATCGGCTGGGGGTGTTCCCGCGCCGCCCGCGGAAGAGACCGCCAGAGCACTCTTCGCGCGCTTTGATCTCAGTGCGCCCGAGTGCCGCGACTATGCTCTTCTCCTGCGGCAGGCCAAACTCCTGGAAGCCCTGGAATTGTGGCGCGACCGGGTGGTCCAGCGACTGCGCGTCCATGATTTCGGCGAGTATGGCTGGCATGAGTATGCACGGCACCCGCGCAGTGTGGGCAGCATTGATGCTCTCCTCGGAAAGCCTCCTCGTCAGGAGTACCTGAAGTCACCGATGGTGGGCTTCGTGGACATCTACGGCATGACCGGACTGCCCGGCGACACTCCCCCGGTGAACTGGTATGCTCATGTGGACGACGTCACGGACTGGGGCGGTGGCGACTGCGAGAAATGGGACCGCACGGTAAAGATGGAGCGCACCGATTATGGAAACTTCGAGTTCGCGAAATCCTTTACGGCTCGTTACTGGGAGACCGGAGACGCGGTCTATCTGGAAAAGGCGCTGGACCTGTTCAGCGACTTCTCCCGAAACCATGCCCGAGGCTTCTGGGCGATCTACTTTGCGAACCAGGGCCTCCCGGACAAGTTCGTCTGGGAGAAGCTGCATGTGGACTGGCGGCTGAACACAAACGCTCTGCAGATCGGGTGGCGGCTGAAGAACTTTCTGAAGGTCCTGGCAGGGCTGACCAAGTGCCTCGGCCCGGACAAGGCCGCGGAGTGGAAAGATGTGCTCGCGCCTACACTTGAGGAGCTGCCTCGGGAGCGTTTGGCGCTCGTGAACGCCGCGCAGCTTGCCGAGATCGCCCTGAGTTGCGAGCGCGACCACATCAGCAAGCTCATCTGGTTCACCCTGTACCCCGGCGCTGTGCCCAATCAGCGCGCGGAAGGCCTGAAGGCCCTGGCCTTCTACGCCGCGATCTTCCCCGAGTTTCGCACCACGCCGCAGGTGAACGAGTATGTGGAACGCGGGTACGAGGACTTCCTCAGCAGCAACTTTGCCCCGGACGGCGGCAGCCTGGAGCAGTCCTTCAACTACAACAGCCAGGACAAGGAAGGCCTGGAGGAGGTTCTCGATTTCTACGGCGACAACCCGCCGCGTTTCGCGAATCAGATCCGCGAGCGTGTCGCGGCGCGCAGGCGCGTGGATGATGCGCTGCAGACGCCCCTGGGCGGTCTTCCACAGGTGGGCAATGCCCACGATGTGCTGGGCAAGAATGTCTGGGAGAGCGACGCAGCGGCCGAGAAGTACTGGGCCACACCGCTCGAGGGCAAGAGCCCGATTCGTCCCCAGCCGTACACATCGATTTCCCTGCCCTACAGCGGCTTCCACGCCATGCGCAGCGGCTGGCAGATGAAGGACCTGTATCTGTTCTTCATGAACGGCAGGCCGCAGGCAGGGCACTCCATGCGCGACAACAACGCCATCCAGGTGACCGCCTATGGACGGCAGCTGCTTGTCTGCGGGGGTGACCCGACCTATGGCGTCTTCCGCACCCCGGAAGCGAAGGGCGCGGATTTCTACCTGAGCGAGGCTTCGAGCCTCAAGAACAACACAGTGATCGTAGATGGGCGCTCTCAGTCCAAGAGCGGCCCCCATGCATCACGCGCATACGAGACACCGGTGCTCAGTCGCTGGCATACTTCCGAACGCTGCGACCTGGTGGATGGGCTGTATGACTTGGGCTACGGGGATTTCGAGAACAACCGCGACATCAACGTGGATATGAGCGTCCAGCACTACCGCCGCGTGGTCTTCGTGAAACCCGCGAAGCTCTGGCTGGTGGAAGACCGCATGATCAACACTGGCGACAAGCCCCACCAGTATACCCAGGTCTGGAACTTCGCGCCATACTGCGAGGACCCCGAATACCGCAAAGTCATCGCCGGGTTCAAGGAAGATCAGTTCGTCCTGGACCAGACCGCCAAGCGACTGCGCACCGCGGACCCGGACGGACCGAACATCGAACTGCTCCACTTCGGCCCGGCGCTGGAATACCGCAAGTACCACGGCAACCGTGACCCGTGGCTGGGCTGGTATTCGGCGGGAATTGGCGATGCGCGGCCGGCCGTGGACATTCACGTAAACTGGCAGAGCAATGCTTCGGACCGTCTTCTGACGCTCCTCGTGCCCACCGATAAAGGGCAAGCCGGCCCGGTTGCAAGAGCCGCGGAGCTCCTATCAGAAGCGAGTGGCGCGGGCCTCGACACCACCCTCGACGACGGCACCCGCATCCGCTACGTGAGCCGTGGTGCCGCGCAGTCCATTGAGCTTGGCCCTGTGACGGCCACCGCCGAGTCGCTAATGGTGTGCGAAGCCCCCGGGGCAAGCCTCTGGGGTCTGGCTTTCGGCTGCAGTGACATGGCGATTGGTGCAGCAGCACAGGAAGTGCCCACACACGACTTCGAGTTCCGCATGGACGGCGGCCAATTTACGTCAGAACCGATCTACGTCCCGAGGGTGCCTGTGATCTCGCGCCCGAAGCCATTCCTGAAAATGGCCGACGCGGACCCGCTCATCATCGAGGCGGAGCCCGGATACCAGGTCCGGTACACTGTGGACGGCAGGGATCCCAACGCCCGGTCAGCGCTGTATGCTGGGCCCGTTGCGCTTGTCGAGCCCTGCACGGTAAAGGCGCGGTATTTCGAGGGCAATCGGCCGCTGCCGCTGGTGGCGACCCGCGAGTTCCGGCCCTGGCCGTGGCCTCCGCGTGAACCGGAGCACGCGACCGAAACGGGACTGGTGAGAGGGATGAGGTACGACTTCTTCGAGCACAAGGGCAGCGTCAGGATATACGACCTGATGCTGCGAACGCCGAACAAATCAGGGACCTGCGACGGCCTGGACATGAGCATCACCGAACCCGCGCGCTTCTGTGGTGTGCGATGGCGTGGGTTCCTCAAAGTGCCGCAGGACGGCGTCTACCACTTTCACCTGGAAACGCCGGAAACCGCCTCGGTGCTCATCTTCAACCCGGAGCGCGACTTGGCATTGCCCGAGCTCGCGCGATGCGGCTGGTGGGGAAGCAAGCATACGGGCAGCGCAGCACTGAAGGCCGGCCTGCATTGCTTCGAAGTCCAGTTCATGCGCAACTCGAAGAACCAGATGCGGCTGGAAATTGAGGGGCCGGGCATCCCGCGTCAGGAGCTGTCTGCGGACCGGCTGTTCATCGAGCCTTAGGGAGCTGCGCCACGGCGACTGCCTGGGCTCACGGCTCCCGCATCACCACGCAGCCCACCCCATGCGGGCCAAGCTGCACCGGGATGTAGGCCTTGCCGTCAGCAAGGCGCACGTCCAGCAGCTCCCCGGTCATCGCGTCGGAGTACCGGGCGCCTTCCAGATGCGGGACGCTCAATGCCTCGCCACGAAAAGTCCGGTAGCCGGCGTTGAACAGCGTCCAGACCGTCTCCCCGCCGCCGGTGAAACGGTTCGCATACACTGTCGGGACCAGCGTGGGCACCAGGGGCTCCACATCATCCGCGCAGAACGCCGCGCGGTGCTCGTGCTGGATCGCGAAGGCCCCGCGCAGGAACTGATGGGCGTCCTCGCAGTAGAAACCCGTAGTCCCGCCGTGGGTCCACAGGCCTTCCCCATTGAAGAACGGCCATTTGAGCAGGTCCCAGCCGCCTTCGGTGAAGGCGTTGTACGAGACAAGCTGAAACACTTTGAAGTCCGGGAACATGAAACGGAACAGGTCCACCCGGTGAGGCATGAGGTCCGGGTCAGACCATGTCACCGAGTAGCCCAGCGCACCGTCCTGAAACTGCGAGTTCACGTCGTTGGGCGTCTCTTCGGTGAGTGTCGCGATCTCTTCGGGAACGCTGGAGCGGATGGCCTTGAGGGTCGCCGCTTCTCCTCGGATCGGCCCCCACGGAACCGGGTGCCCGTGCTCCCGAGACCAGCAAGTCTTCCAGGGGTTCAGGAACCCGTACTGGTCGATGTACATGCCGTCCGGCTGGAGCTCGCCTGCCACCCGCTCGTAGGTGCTCGCGAGATGATCGCGCCATCCCTTGGCATCGGCGCACATCATATGCTCGGTGGAGTCGGGTTCCCACAGGAATGGCGAGCCGTCCTTGCGGCGCATGTTGTATTTGGGCACGTTCTCACGGCCCCACTCGCCCCGGATGTCGCACAGGTAGCCCTCGATATACAGCCCCACGCGGACACCCGCGTCCTGCGCCTGACGGATCGCCTCCCGTATCGCTTCCCGGCCGCCCAGTTCATCGTAGTGACTGTAGTCGCCCACTCGTCCGTAGACGCGCGACGCTCCGAAGTCGAAGATGTGCAGGTAGTCCAGGCGCCCGAAATAGTCGCGGTACTTTTCGATCGTTTCCTTCATCTTCCACTCGCCTGTCTGGTTATTGCGCAGGCTACCCCAGGCGAAAGTCTGCTGATAGTAGAAAACCTCCTGGAACCACTGCTTGCGGGGGACCTGGGGCTTGTACCAGGTCTTCACCCAGTCCCGGTAGATGCCCAGCGCCGCGCGCCAGTCTCCGGAGTGAGCCCGCAGAGCCACGGGGCACGTCTCGATGCGCTCCTGCGGCTGGTACTCCCGCTCCCAGAAGTCCAGGCGCCAAGCGATCCCGTTCTGGTCCTTGACCAGGTCCCAGTACCGGTAGTCATTGTCGAGATCGTACGTCAGTAGCGCCAGCCCCGCGCCGGCAGCGGGACTGAACGCGTCCGCCACCTGCAACGGGTACTCGCCCCCGTAAGTCTGCCGCTGGTGGGTAGGCCGGTTGCTGATGATCCCACCCTTGCGCCCCCACAGATACCATGTATCCTTCGCGGACCCGATGCGCAGTCCGTTCACAAGCGGGAAGCTCACCTTCGGCGTGAACACCTCTTCCGACGCCTGTTCGAGGTCCAGCTCCATGCCGATGTCCGGTCCATCGCCCACGGATATCCGCAGTTCACCCCGCAAGGCCACGCCGCCCTCGGTCCCATCCACCGGAATGCGCAACACGGTACGTTCCCCATGAGCCTCCACTAACGCTTCGCCCACGGATACCTGCTCTGAGGTTAGCGTGGTCTCGTCGCGCCCGATGGAAAACAAGGGGCCTGGCTCCACCGTGATCCCGGGCCCCTGCATGAGCGGACTGCTTAGCCCCCGCAACCGCACCCCGCCTCGAGTCTGCACATCGACCGCAAGCAGGTCGTTGGCAATCAGGAATCCGCCCTCATTGGGGGTGATGCGGCCATCACCGGGAACATCAGCCTGAACAGAAACCGGCGGCGGGATGACCTGCACTTCGGGCTCCTGGGTCGCCGCCGGGCCGCCGTTGACCGTGGCCGCCGCCAGCCAGAGTTTCCCGCTCTCCATACGGTTGCGCAGGCTCACCCGGGCGATCTTTTCATCGCGCAGACCGGTGAGGCAGTAGACCTCCGGACCATTGCGCAGTTCATAGCGACCCGAAACCAGGCAGATCGGAAACATCTCATCAACCAATCCGTCCGCGTACTCGACCCGGAATACGAAACGTTCGGGGGCGCTGGTCTGTCGCATGGGAACGGGGTCGCCCATGCGGGAGCCGTCGGTTGCCGGAAGTTGGCCGGCGAGGAGCAGGTAGAGCTCTGAGCCGCTCTGCCCCACCTCCAGCTTGGCCATTTCATCAATGTTATCCGGCGTCATGAGAGCTCTCGGCTCACCTGTGGTGAGGCGAAAGGGCACTCCCCGCACGCAGATCTCGCCCTGGGGGAACCATGAAGACAGGCCCATGGCCCGCAGCGAATGGCCGAGAAGCGTGGTATCTTCGTCAGGGACCTCGACCGGCCGAACGTTCCCTCGCGCAAGCATGGACCCGCCCCAGCCCTCGGACACGGGCAACACTTCACTCACCCGAAAACGTGGCCGCCGCGCGCTGAACCGCACCGTGTCGATCCACACATCCCCGCGTTCGCCCTTGCTGCAGACCTGGACCGCCGCGTGAGTGGCCGTGAAGTCCGCGCTGAAAGGCAACACCAGCACATGCCACTGGCCGTCGGGTTCCACCTGCGGGAGGGAGATGACGCGCTGGCTCTGCTGGGGCATGCCACCCTCCGCACCCGACAGCCAGAGCAGATAATCGCCCCACGGAGCAGTGCCCTGCGCCCGGTAACGGATCGCCACGAAACGATAGCCACTCAGGTCGACGGGTTCGCGCAGGGTGGCCGACCACTTCATGCCCTTGTCGGCGCCTTCAGCGCTCAGATGCAGGACTCCGTTGTCCGATTCCGCCGCGAAAGCTGCCGCGTCATTCGCCAGCCAGCCCGGCTCCGCGCGCAGGTTTTCGAGATCCTCCCCTGGCCGCAGGACATAATCAGCCAGCGGAGTCGCACTCGCCGGAATGACCGTCGCATCCGCGGGGGCATCGTCGGTAACATCCAGGTGATCGAAGCTGATCCACGCAGGCTCTTCTCGGCATTGAACTTCGGTCAGTACCGACCGCACCCCGCCCTGAGCGCCCCGGGCCGCGAGGTCCACCGCAATGGTATGCCACTGGCCATCGCGGACGAGCTCGGCCACGTTGAGTACTTCCTTGCCGGAAGCGCTGCCGTCATATACCCAGATCGCATAGCCGCCCGCGAGGTTGAGCGCCCGGTAACGCAGCACCAGGTAGACGCTGGTCTCGGCGGCCACGTCGCGCAGGGGCAGTTCGAACTTCATGCCCTTTCCAGGCTCCGAGACCCGCAACGTCACCGCGCCGTCTTCAGCGATGACCTGGGGATTTGCCGCCGCATTCCCAAGGAAGGTGGGGTGGGCGATCCATCCCGGGTCGTTGCTGAAATCCACGGGCAAGCGCACCTGTGCACTGCAGGCGCCGGCTACCAATACGAGAGCGACCAGCAGAGACCCAACCGGATGGAGTGCAGGATTGGTTGTCATCAGCCTACATTCTCCCTTCCCACGCCATGTCCGCCTGTCAGACTTGAATACTTATGTTCATTCCCGGCACAGTAAGCCCCGACCTTCCGAAGGGAGGCATGGCGTTGATGGTGAATAGCCAGGAACCACTGCCTCACTGGAAGGGAGCAGATTGCATGTCACCCACGGCTCTGTGCCTCGCATTACTGGTGGCCCTCGGGGCGTCGTGCCTCTCCGCCGAGACCGTGCTCTTTGTCTCGCCCCAGGGTGATGATACCTGGTCTGGACGGCTTCCCGCTGCCGATGAGCAGGGCGCGGACGGGCCTTTCGCCACGGTCGCGAAAGCCCGGGACGCAATCCGCGCGCTAAAAGAACAGGGGGCGCTCACAGGTCCCGTCACGGTTCAGATCCGCGCGGGGCAGTACTTCCTGGATGAGCCCCTCTCTCTCGGTCCGGAGGATTCCGGGACAGCCGAAGCGCCCATCACATACATGGCCTACCCGGGGGAAAAGCCGGTGCTGGTGGGTGGGAAACCAATCACGGGGTTTGAAGCCCAGGCTGACGGGGTGCTCGTTGCCGACCTGCCGGAAGTGCGGGGTGGGAGCTGGCGTTTCAAGTCCCTGTATGCCGACGGCAGACGAATGATCCCTGCGCGCACCCCCAATTTCGACCCGACCGATCCCTACCGCAAGGGGTTCTCATATGTGGCCCTGGACCCTAACGCCTTCGGTTATTCGGTTGGCAATATCCACAATCCGGGCGACTGGATGGAGTATGACATCGATGTACCGGCGGATGGAGAGTACACGCTCTGGGTCTACTACGGGGCGCAGAATAAGCCTTTCGGCAACGACAACATGGCCGGGCGAACAGCTGTGAAGATCGATGATGGTGAGTTCACGCCACTCCTGAACCTGCCGGACACCGGGGGCTGGGCGGTATCAAGCTGGCAACCCACCGCGACGCTGAAGTTAACAGCGGGGAAGCATGTCTTGCACTGGGAGAATCTCAGGGGCGGCGGGCTGAACCTGGCGACCTTCGCGCTGAGTGACGACCCGGACTGGAAGCCGGTGGACACCAACCTCCCCCCGGTGGCCGACGGCAGGCACATGATCCTGATCCAGGCCGCGCGGTTCACGAAGTACAAGGGCATCCAGCTATCCGTGAGCGGCAGCGGGATGGGCTCCAAGACCAGCTTCACCTACGCCCCTGGAGACATCAAGCCCGAATGGGCACAGGTACCCGGTGCGGAGGTCCACATCTTCCAGTCCGGCAACTGCCGGGCGTTCCACGAGGTTCTGAGCATCGAATCCGTGGATGAGGAGAAGCACCTGGTCACGGTGGGCGGCCCGGAAGCATCCTCCTCCCTGGCCACCGGCGACCGCTACTTCGTGCAGAATGTCCCGGATGCCCTGGATGCACCGGGCGAGTGGTACCTGGACGCGGAAAAGGGGCAACTCCGATTCATCCCGCCTGCCGGGTTCGGCGCCCAATCCCTCGTGGTCGCTCCGGTGGCCGGGCGCATCGTGGAACTTGTCGGCGAAGCGGACAAACCCGTCTCTCACGTGCGCTTCCGGGGTCTCACCTTCACCGGTGGCGAATATGAGCAGAACGACGGCGCCATCGGCTACGGCATGGGCACGAACGGAGTGTTGTTTCTGGGGAATGCCACGGACTGCGAGGTGTCCGACTGCACCTTCGTGAGCATCGGCAAGCACGCTGTCTGCTGCTCGGGCGGCGGGAGGCATGCCATCACGGGGAACGACATCTCCCGCACCGCCTACGGCGGCGTGATACTCCTGGACAGCGCCGCAAACCTGGTGGCAGACAACCACATCCATCATACCGGAGAAGTCTACAAGCACCCGGGCGGCATCGCCATGCAGGGCGCGAAGGCCAGTGACAACGTGGTGCGCCGAAACGCGATCCACGATACTTCCCGGTACGGGATCAGCTTCAAGTACGCAGGCACGAACAACCTCGTCGAAGACAATTTCATCCAGAACACCAACCTGGAGACCTACGATACGGGCGGCATCGAGGTGACCCAGGGCGACCGCGAGGGCCGGAGTGGCAGCACTATCCGGCGGAACTTCGTGGCCGATACCATCGGCTATTCCTGCCAGCACGACAAGCCCCTTTTCCTGTCCTGGAGCATCTACCTGGACTCCTTTGCCGGCGGGTACACGGTGCGCGACAACATCTGCCCGCGCAGCAACAACGGCGGCATCATGTTCCAGGGGGGCAAGGACAACATCGTCATCAACAATATTCTTGTCGACGGGCGAGTGGGCCAGGGCCACTGGTCCAACTTCGCGGGCAACTCCACCGGCCTGGTATTCGAGCGCAATATCGTGGCCTGGAGCAACCCTGACGCAATTCTCTGGGCCCACGGCACACTGGGCCCTGAGGTGATCCGCGCGGACCGCAACCTCTTCTGGTGTCCTGGCATCCCCGAGCCGAAGCTGGGGTACGGTGGCCGCGAGACCTGGGCTGACTGGCAGGCTCGTGGATATGACCAGAACTCTCTGTTCGCCGACCCGCACTTCGTGGACCCAGCCGAAGACGACTTCACGCTGCGCGCCGAATCGCCCGCCTGGCAGCTGGGGTTCGAAAAGATCGACACCAGCGGCATCGAAGCCGCAAGAGCCCACTGCAGCTGCAAGATCGAGCCTGCCTCGATCCTTTTCTTCGCCCAGTAACGCCAACCTGCCGTTCGCGAGGGGCTGATTGCACAGTGACAGGAGCCCGCCACTTCAACACCTTCGCTGCGTGCGCCATCCTCGTGGCATTCCTTGTGGGATGCGCGCAGGGCGAGACTGTGATGCACGTCCGCGGTCAGACGCCGAATGCGAAGTTCATGGGACAGGGCACCGAGGAATCGCCCTGGCGTTCAATCCACGCTGCAATGGCGGCGGTTCGAGACCTCACCCAAACCGGCCTCACCCAGGACGTGCGGGTCGTACTGCACGGCGGCGTTTGTCGTATCGGGGCGCCCCTGGAGTTCGGCCCGGAGCATGGAGGGACGGAGCAGTTCTCCGTAACCTGGTGCGCTGCGCCGGGGGAGGATGTGGTCATCAGCGGCGGCCGCGAGATCACCGGGTGGCAGGCACACGCAGACGGCATCTGGACAGCGACCGTGCCGGGTGTGAGAGAGGGCGACTGGTATCCCTCGTCGCTCATCATCGACGGGCAGCCTGCAACTCGCGCGCGGACCCCCAATGCGGATGCGCCCCAGCCACTTATCCAGGTTGTGGACGAACGGCTGGACACTGAGCGGATGGAGTTCCGCCTGACATTCCCCGCAGGGGTCGTCGAGAACTGGGGCAACCCCACTGACGTGGAGATGGTCTGCCAGGGCAACTGGGCGATCAACCGCAAGCGCGTGGTGAGCCTCGATCCAGAGAGGAACGCAGCGGTGTTCCAGCCGCCGCATCTTGACCGCTCGAAGCTCCCCTGGAACTGGCCCGGCAAAGGCCGCTGGTTCTTTCTCGAGAACGCCCGGGAGTTTCTCGACCAGCCCGGGGAGTGGTATCTCGACCGCTCCAGCGGGACCATCAGCTACATGCCGCTCCCGGGGCAGGACCCTGGCAAGCTGAGCGCTGTTATGCCCCGCTGCGAGGGGCTGGTGGTGGTCAGGGGCACCAACGAGCAGCCGGTGCGCAACCTGCACTTCCAGGGAATCCAGTTCGAGGATTCCGCCTGGCCACTTCCAGAGGGCGACTACCATGGAGTGCAGGCCTGCCGCTACTCCACCGGCAGCACCGCCAACCGGAAGGTGGTGCCGGTGGGCATCCGCTGGGAGTGCGCACAGGACTGCAGCCTGACCGAGGGAGCAGTGAGGCATTTCGAGGCGTCCGGCCTGGAGATCGGCCGGCGCTGCTATGGCGTGCGCATCGTGGGCAATGAAGTCACGGATATCGGCGGCAATGGCATCGAAGTGGGTGCGGCGAATGATGACGCCGAAGCGCCGGCCGGCAACATCGTAAGCGACAATCACATCCATCACACAGGCCAGAGATTCTTCGGCGCGGTCGGCATCTGGGTCGGCTTCGCGCGCGAGACCACCGTCTCCCACAACCGGGTGCATGACCTTCCGTACAGCGGCATCTCCTGCGGGTGGGTTTGGGCGCCGCAGGCATCCGCGTGCAAGGCCAATCTGATCGAGTACAACCACATTCACCATGTCATGGGCAAGCTCTGCGACGGTGGCGGCATCTACACCCTGGGCCTGCAGCCCGGCACAGTGATCCGCGGCAATCTCATCCACGATGTCTACCGCAGCGGCCATGCCCAGGGCGCTCCGAACAACGGAATGTTCATCGACGAGGGCAGCACCGGCTTCCTGTTCGAACGGAATGTGATCTACGCGGTGGGCTCCGAACCGGTGCGACATAACCAGAACCGGTCCGAAGGACACACGTGGGTGGACAACCAGTTCGGTATCCGGGCCTTCGCCCGGGGACTTGTGGGCGGCGCGCTTCAGTGCCCGTCGGCGCTGGTGGAGATGCCCCACTCGGAGGCGCTCGAGCCCGAGCAACTCACCCTTGAGGCATGGGTGCGCGTTCCATCGTCCCATCCGAGCGGTGACACCCGGCGCTGGATTGTCTGTAAGAACGATGATGAGTGGACCCAGGGCAACTATGCGCTGGTTACGAACGTTGGCAAAGTGGGTGCATACCTGAACATCGGCGGCGGGCAGGGGAACATGATCCAGCTTTGGAGCGCTGATGGTGCATTGGCGTCCGACGTCTGGCAACACGTGGCGATGACCTACGACGGAAAAGACCTCGTCGTATTCGCCAACGGAACCGAGGTCGCCCGCAAGGCCGTGAACCGCAGGCGTGAGCCCGGCAATACCCCCCTCGCAGTGGGTGGCAGGCAGGACCGTTACAGCTCCTTCGAGGGCCTCATTGATGAGGTGCGGGTGTACAGCCGAGCGCTGCCCCAGGATGAACTCGCTGCCCACGTGGCCCAGGGCGCGGCCGATCCCCCCGCGGCCTGCGATCCGACGCGGGAGACAGGGCTGATCGCGTACTTCGGGTTCGATGAGGGCGACGACGCCCGGCGTATCATCGAGGAAGCCCGTGCAGCCACCGGGCCAAGAGAACCACACCGCAGCAGGCTCGGTGTGCAGTAGTCAAATCAGCATGAGAAGAGAAGGCAATTCATGAGAATCAAGCTCGCATCCCTGCATTACGGCTGGATTATCCTGACGGTAGGCACGCTGGTGGTCTTCGGCGCTCTGGGTCTGGGGCGTCTGGGCTACGGTATGGTTCTGCCCGCGATGCAGGAGGGCCTGGGGATGGACAACACCCAGGCCGGCGCACTGGCAAGCGCCAATCTCACCGGCTATCTCTGCCTCTCCGCATTGGGCGGCGCACTGGCCTCGCGTTTCGGGCCGCGGGTGGTTATCACGGTGGGGATGACCCTTGCGGGAGCTTCCATGGTGCTGACCGGCCTTTCCCACGGCATCATCGACACCGGCATCTGGCGCACAATCACAGGCGTGGGCAGTGGGGCCAGCAATGTACCGATTATGGGTCTGCTCGCCGCGTGGTTCAGCCTGCGCAGGCGAGGCGTGGCTTCGGGTATCGCCGTGGCGGGCTCATCCATTGCTCTGATCCTGCTGGGATACGCGGCTCCGTCGGTGCTCTCGGCCTACGGGGATAGTGGCTGGCGCGTCTGCTGGTTCGCATACGGGGGGATCACTCTGTTCGTAGCGGCCCTTGCCGGACTGCTCCTGCGCAACTGCCCATCCGAGTACAATCTCTGCCCGGTGGGTGATGTCAACGGAACGCCGCCGGTCCCCGTGAAATCCGAGGGCCTGCGGTGGGGGCTCATCTACCGCTCGCGAGCAGTCTGGCAGATGGGTTTCGTCTATACTGCCTACGGGTTCGCGTACATCACGTACCTGACTTTCTTCGTGAAAGGCCTCATCGCCGACGGCGGCTACACCCAGGCACAGGCGGGGCACCTGTTCATGATCATGGGTTGGGTCAGCCTTTCGTGTGGCCTTATCTGGGGCCATGTGTCGGATGTCATCGGCCGCAAGGGCGCGCTGGTGATCGTCTATCTGATCCAGGCCGCGGCGTACGGTCTGTATGCATTCGTGCCCACGCCGGCGGGGTTCACACTGTCCGCGCTGCTCTTCGGCCTCACCGCCTTCAGCGTTCCCGCAATCATTGCCGCTGCCTGCGGCGATATGCTGGGACCGCGACTTGCCCCGGCCGCCCTGGGTTTCGTCACGCTCTTCCTGGGCATCGGGCAGGCGGTCGGACCCACGGTCGGCGGCATGATCGGCGACGCCGCGGGTTCTCTGCCGCCGGCGATGATCCCACCGGCAATCGCATCAGCCCTCGGTGCCTTAGGCGCGGGCCTCATGCCCGCCACCGTCAGTCGCGACAACCCGGCCACACCCAAAGATACGCCTGAGAACGGAAAGGATGGAGTTGCATGAAAGCAGTCGCAATCATGGGCAGCCCCCACGGAATGAAGGGCAATACGGCGAAGCTGCTGGAACCGATGCTGGAGGCAATGAAGGAAGCCGGCGCGGAGGTCGAAACGCTTCTTCTGGGCAAGCTGAAAGTCGCCCCCTGTGTGGGTTGCGATGCCTGCCACAAAGGTGGCAAGTGCGCGATCAACGACGACTTCGACCAGGTCCTCCAGGCCATTCTGGACGCCGACATGATCGTCCTGGCCAGCCCGAATTACATCTTCAGCGTAAGCGCCCAGATGAAGGCCCTGTTCGACCGCTGCTGCGGGCCGATCCACATTCAGCAGTTCGCCGGCAAGTTCGGCGCTGCCGTAGTGACTTCCGGCGGCGGTGGATGCACCGAAGTTGAAGACTATATGCTGCGCTTCTTGCGCATGGCCGGTGCCTGGACCGTTGGAAGCACCGGGGCCGAAGCCTTCAAGCTCATGGACCCGTCCCAGGCGCCGCAAGCAGTGGAAGCAGCGCGGGAACTGGGCCGCAAGCTGGTTGCCGCCGTGCAATCCGGTGAGCCACCCGCGGACCAGGTCGAGGAGCACGAGCAGACCGCCCAGTTCATGCGGCAGATCGTTTCCATGCGCAAGGACGACTGGCAATATGAGTATGAATACTGGCAGAAACTCGATGCCGTATAACCAGGAGGCGGACATGCACCAGGTTTATCTCGTCCTCATCGCCATCGTCTTGCTTGCCTGCGCAGGCTGTGCGTCTGCAGTCACCCTCGCGCACAACGGTGCGAGCCACTACGTCATCGCGGTCCCGGTGAATGCCGACGCGCCGACGATCACCGCAGCCGAGGAGTTGCAGAAGACCTTGAAGGCGGTGACCGGCGCCGTTCTGGAGATCGCTCAGGAGAGTGACGTCGCGGCCGATGCACCGGTTATCGCAGTCGGTCCCGGT
The DNA here is from genome assembly GCA_013314775.1 of Armatimonadota bacterium. NCBI lineage: Bacteria > Bacillati > Armatimonadota > Armatimonadota bacterium. The sequence continues at coordinate 223,914 of JABUFB010000010.1, forward strand.
GAGCGCTTCAAGAAGGCCTGCCCGGATGTTGATCTCGCTGCCCTGCAGCGCGACGGCATCGTCATCCGCACCGTCGGTGACGATCTCTTCCTCGCAGGAGGCAGCCCGCGTGGCACGCTGTATGCGGTCTACACGTTTCTCGAAAACCCTGTCGGCTGTCGCTGGTGGGCGGCGGATGCGGAGTTCGTGCCCCGGCGCCCAACCCTCGAAATTGGCGATCTCAACACAGTCTACGTGCCGAAACTCCAGTATCGCGAGGCCTTCTACCGCGGCGTGCTGCGAAATCCGCTGTTTGCTGCGAAGCTCAAGCTCAATGGACATTTCGAGAGCATTCCGGCTTCTCACGGCGGGCATTACTCGATCATCGGGTGGTGCCACACGTTCTACCAGATCCTGCCGCCCGAGAAGTATTTCGCGGCGCATCCAGAGTGGTACAGTGAGATCAACGGACGGCGTGTCCATGAGGGTGCCCAACTGTGTCTCACCAACCCCGAGATGCGCGCCGAATTCGTCCGCGTAGCACTGGAGCGAATCCGTCAGCAGCCGGACGCGGGGATTATCTCTGTGTCCCAGAATGACTGGCACGGGCGTTGTCAGTGCGCTGATTGCAGGGCTTTGGAGGAGTCCGAAGGAGCGCCATCCGGGGTGCTGGTGCATTTTGTAAACGCGGTGGCTGAGGAAATCGAGAAGGAGTTCCCGAATGTGCTGGTAGAGACTCTCGCCTACCAGTACACCCGGCAGGCTCCGCAAAAGGTGAAGCCGCGGCGCAATGTTATCATCCGCCTGTGCTCAATCGAGTGCGACTTCTCCAAGCCCCTGGAGACCAGCAAAACCAACAGGACCTTCGCGCGGGACGTGGCGGCGTGGAGCGCCGTCGCCCCGCAGCTTTACGTGTGGGACTACGTCACCAATTTCGCCAGCTACATCATGCCCCATCCGAACCTGCGGGTGCTTGCGCCGAACATCCGATTCTTCGTCAACAACAAGACCATCGGGCTGTTCGAGCAGGGTGACGCAAGCTGCTCTTGCAGCGACTTCCCGGAACTGCGCGCGTGGCTTCTCGCGAAACTGATGTGGGACCCGTCGCTGGACGACAAGGCCCTGATCCGCGAGTTCATGCAGGGCTACTACGGGCCGGCAGCCGAACCCCTACTCCAGTACATTGAACTGTATCATGACGCCATTGAGAGAAGCGGTAAGGCCCTGCGGTGCTACATGAGCGGCACGATTGACTGGCTGCCGCTGGCCGACATGAACGCGGCCACCAGGCTGTTCGCCGAAGCGGCGCGGGCAGTCGAGGGCGATCAGGTCCTCAGCGACCGCGTGCGCCGGGCCCGATTGCCGCTGGACCACTCCTGGATCCTGGGCTACAACGCCCTCCGCCGCCAGGCCATCGGGGAGAAGACCGAGTTCCTCGGGCCCGCCGACCCGCAGGCAATGGTCCGGGACTTCATCGAGACTGCCGAACGCTTCGACGTGGACAGCTTCCGCGAGGGCCAGCCGTTCAGCAACTACGCGCCCACGCTGGAGCGCCGGTTCCGCGCAGCCGGACCGCCGCCGGAAATGTGCAAGGACCTCCCCGTTGAGGACTGGGTGGACGTGCAGGACAACGACTTCACCCTCCACAATGCAGGCGCGTGGGTCTCTCTCGTCGAAGACCAGAAGGCATCCGACGGTTGGGCAGCGCGCATGCCCACGAACCACACCCAGTGGGCCACCCAGTACCCCATCACCCGGGACGTGGAACAGCTTGGGAAGAGCCATTGCTATGCATTGGTGAAGTGCGCCGCGAAGGACAAAGCCGCCCCGGCCTTTGAGGCGGGCATCTACGACAACGAGACCAAAGCCGGCCTGGCTGGTCGAACAGTTGCGGCTTCCGAGTGCGCGGGCGATGACTATGTGCTCATCGACCTGGGGGTGCAGGAACTGAAGACCAGCATGTACGTGTGGTTTGCACCGAAGAACAACCCGGACCAGATCGAGTCAATCTCCATCGACCGGATCTTCTTCATCCGGGAGAAGTGAGCTTGCCAAGCATTGCTTGGGCGCAAACAGCGGCCTCCGGAACCGTGCGAACGACCCGGGCGAGGGAAAACTCTCTCGCCCGGGTGATCGTGCGCCCTCATCGCCCCTGTTTCCCCTTCAGCCAGCGATCGAACCAGTCGAATGCCTTGGCCCCGCTAAACTCGTGACCGCCCGGGTGCAGATCCACGTCGCAGCGCTCCGGGACACCCGCCGCTTTATAGCAGGCGGCCACCTTCCGGTATGCTTTCATCGCGTCATCCACCACGAAGCACTGGTCCTGTTCGCCGATCTCCGCCAGCATCGGCCGCGGCGCGATGAGTGAAGCCACGTCGGGAATATCGCCAATCTTCGCGAGACCCGGCATGTACTGTGCCCCGCAGAAATTGCCCTTTCCGCGGTCACCCAGGGCATCGGACAGCGTGCTGAGGTAGCAGCAGATAACGCAGGCCTTGATACGGCTGTCCAGGGCGGATAGGTACGTGGTCATCGTGCCGCCAAAGGACACGCCGATGCAGCCGATCTTCCCGGCGTTCACTTCCGGCCGCGTCTGCAAATAGTCCACCACGCGCTTCGCGTCCCAGATGTGCAGGTTCAGATACTGGAAGCCAAAGTAGCCGTTGGCCAGGTAGGCCACATTGCACCCGTCGCGGCTGGGGCGACGTACCCACTCGTCCGGATCGATGCGCTCCCCGAACCCACGCCAGTCGGGCGAAATCGTCACATACCCCCGCCGGCAGAACTGGATCGCCATGCAACGCTGGTAGTCCTCGATGGGGTTACCATCATTGTCCAGACCGACCGAGGGGTTCTTCCCCATCCCGTGTCCGTGGGCGATGACAATGCCGGGCAGTCGCTTCCCTTGGGGCAGGTCCTTGGGAGTCAGCACCCACGCTGGAATCGAGTTATAGGGGTCGGAATCGAAGACAACTTTCTCGCGGATGTAGTCCCCTTGGTCGGTGCGTTCGAGCACTTCCGGGCGTAGGGGCACGGCTTCCGGGTCCGGCCCCAGGAGCTTCACCAGCTCGCGCCGGAAGGTCTTCCGCCAGGCCTGCCACTCCTCTTTCGTCTTCGCCTTGCACGGGTATAGCGGCCTTTGTGATTTCAGGCGCGCCTGTGTGGCCTCATACTGGCTGAAAATGCGCTTGCGAGCCACGTGAGTGCCTCCGAGACAGTGATAATCAGCTACTCAGCGACGGGGACAAGTTCGTACCGGTGCGGCACGGGCTGATTCCTCTGCCAGATCTGCTGCTGCAGGTCCTCAATCCGGGACCTCAGAGAATCCAACTCCCCCCGCGTTGCCAGGTAGTTCTTGAACTGCCCGGCGAAATATGGGTTCGGCCCGGCGGGGGTGCTGTTTTTCGCCAGGAAGTCGTCGAAGTATGTCTGGATGGCTGCGTCGTCGCCCTCATCAATCTTCGCTCGCATCAGCATCATCCTGATCTGTGCCCAACTGCGGATGCGCACTTCGAGAGCGCTGCGCTGGTCGTTGAGGGCGACCACCTCACGCGCCTGCCGATACTGCGGAGTCGCGGGATTGGTGGCAAGATTGACTCCCGCACCAAGCTCCTCGCGCGAGTACTCCCCCACGTTCTCGCCATCAATTGCCAGGCGCATTCTGCCTGCGCCCTCAAGTTTGACCTTGAGGATTTCCTGATTGAGATCTTCGATCAAGGGCACCAGCTCCAACGCGGGCTTCGCAACGTCTTCAATGGGCAGGGGGAGCGCCTTTGCGGCGACCGTGAAGGCGATGCGCTCACCGGACGCTTCGATCGCGCTCACTTCCGCGTTCGCACATTCCACAACGGTTCCGGCCACGCCGTCCAGTGACACGCTCGAGACAAGGGCCGGCACGCCCTGCGCCTTGAGGTACAGGTACGCCATCACCATCTGCCCCACGTCACCAGGGTGAACGCGGTCTTGACCGATGATCGTGAACTTTGGGTCGGTCTTCTGCTTCTCAATGTTGAGCGCTGTCATCGGTCCGTGGAAGTCCACGATCGATCCACCAAACTGCAGAGCCAGGTTGCGCGCATACTCGCCACAAGTGGCAAGCGCGGCGTTCACACCGAAAAGGTTCTCCGTGGGGATGTCTCCCGTGTCGTCGTAAGGCGAGGGCGTGCAGAAGATCAGCGTGGAAACGCCATTCGCAAGCAGTCGTCGGGCGAGCGTCTCCATGTTTCGCCGGTGGTTGTCGAGGGCGTTCTGCCGGGCGGTCAGGATCGCCTCATCGGGGTTCTCTCGACCGTAGTAGCTGCGCCCCACGTCGTTCATGCCCAGCATGATAGAGGCAACATTGGGCCGGTTCGGCAGGATGTCCCAATCCAGCCGACTCACGGCTCCACTCGCGGAATCGCCCGCGATGCCGCAGTTCACGAACCTCACCCTGCGCTCCGGGAACCGGGTGAGGGTGTAATCGTAGATGTACCGGTGGAACTTGCGCGAGTGGGTGATGCTGTCTCCGATGAAGGCGACCACATCGCCGTCCCTGAACTGCGGCGGCCCCGGCGGCTGGGCGACAGACAAAGCGGTGATGACCAGCAGGCTGATAGCGAACCAACAGGCGTGTTCCATCAATGCTCCCGAGACGCGTGGTTTCCGTCAGCGTCTATTTTGTCCAGACCGACCGGTCATTCCTCCTTGCGCACAGCAGACAGGAATCCACGGCGGCGGCGGTGAATACCCGACCACTATCTGGACAATGAAGGAGCGATTAGCATGGCCCACGAGTTCAGCGGGCAGAGATACGACAGGATGCAGTACCGCAGATGCGGTCGCAGTGGACTGATGCTGCCCGCGATCTCCCTCGGTCTGTGGCAGTCATTGGGCGAGCCGGGGCGCGAGGAGGTCTGCCGGGAGGCGGTCTACTACGCCTTCGACCACGGCGTCACCCACTTCGACCTCGCGAACAACTACGGGCCGCCGCCAGGCAACAGCGAAATCGTCTTCGGCAAGATCGTGAAGGACATGCCGCGGGACGAACTCATCATCTCCACCAAGGCCGGCTTCACCATGTGGGAGGGCCCCTATGGCGACTGGGGCAGCAAGAAGTACCTGGTGGCCAGCCTCGACCAGTCGCTGCAGCGCATGGGGCTGGAATACGTGGACATCTTCTACCACCACCGCCCGGACCCGGAAACGCCCCTGGAGGAGACGCTGGGCGCGCTGGACCTCATCGTGAAGCAGGGCAAGGCGCTATACGTCGGAGTCAGCAACTACCCGGGGGAGCGCTTCTGCCAGGCCGTACAGACGATGCGCGACAATCATTGGTCGCCGATCACCATCCATCAGCCGTATTACAACATGATGAGCCGGGGAATCGAGCGCGACCTGCTCCCCCACACCGCGGCCTTCGGCACCGGCGTCATCGCTTTCTGCCCGTTGGCGGGGGGAGTGCTCACGGACCGGTACCTCAAGGGCCTGCCTGCCGACTCACGGTGGGGCAAGCGGGGAGCAGACGGCAAGAAGTGGTGGGACGAGCAAGACGCTCGCGGGGTCTGGGCGAAGGTGCGGGCGCTCAATGAGATCGCAGCAAAGCGTGGGCAGAGCATGGCGCAGATGGCTCTGGCGTGGATCCTGCGCCTGCCGGCAGTCACCAGCGCCCTCATTGGCGCCTCCAGTGCGGCGCAAGTTGCGGACAACATCGCTGCCTTGGACAACCTGGATTTCAGTGACGAGGAACTGCGGAGCATCGATGACCTGACGCGGTAGCAAGCCAGTCTTTGCAGAGCTCCCGATCAGACAGCAGGTGCGGGGTGTCGGCGGTGTCCAGCCGACGCGGCCCCGCACCTGTCACCTTCAGTCCCTCCCTATCCTTCCGCAGCCGGGCGCTCCTTGGCCTTGTCCGCCTCTTGTGCCAGCTTACGCGCCGCCTCGCGGTCTGCCTCCATCTCCTCCACGGTCTTGGTGTGCAGGCGCGCCGCGCCTTGATAGCCCTCGCGGGTCGGGATGAGATTCCCCGAAGCCAGCCGCTTCTTTGCCGCCGCAATAGCGTCAGCGTACTGCGGCAACCACGCCTCCCCCGCAACCAGCATCTCGTCGGTCATCTGGCTAATCTCAGGCGGATTCAGCACAGCACCGGTGAGCGGGTCCATCATCATTGCCTGCCGCAGCAGGAAGTCGTCTCCGTGTACCGCCGCCTCCACCGCAAGCCGCTGCACACTCACCGAGGCATTGCAGACTGCTGCGCAACCAAGGGGCAGGTCACCCACGATGGGGATGCTCAGGCCATTGCCGTCCACGTAGCCCGGGACTTCCACGCAGCAATCCGGGGGCAGATTGGGGATGCAGCCGTGGTTCTGAACGTTGAAATGCCCCCGGTACCTGCGCCCGGTCTCCAGACCCTCGATGATGTAGGAGCCGTGCTCGTGCCCACGCTTCTCGGGCTCGAAGGTCCACGGGTCGGCCTGCATCCAGTTGGGAAAGTCATGCTCGAACCAGTTGCGGCCTTCGGTGCAGACCCGCAGGTAACCGCCGGTCTCGCCGTTGATCCAGCTTCCCAGGTCGATCCAGTTGACCAGGTCGTCCGCGCGCTTGCGGAACCACGGCACGTACTCGCTGAAGTGCCCGTTGGACTCCGTGCAGTAATAGCCGAAGCGCCGCAGCATTTCGATGCGCACTTTTTCCGTCTTGCTGTACGTCTCGTGCTTCTCAAAGGCCTCCAGGAGTTTCCCGGTCATGTCCTGGCCTTTGTGTTTCACGCTGATGTACCAGGTCTGGTGGTTGATACCCGCGCAAATGATGTCCACCTCGTTGACCGGCAGGCCCAACACATTGGCGATCTGGTGATGCCCGCCCTCGACCCCGTGGCACAAGCCGATGACATTGACCCCGTACCCATACTTGTAGCACGCCCACGTGTTCATGGACATCGGGTTCGAGTGGTTGATCAGCGTGCAGCCGGGCGCAGCGACTTCGCTGATGTCCTTGCAGACGCCTAGCAGTACCGGGATCGTACGCTGAGCGTACATAATTCCGCCGGGGGCCAGGGTGTCACCCACGCACTGGTCCACACCATACTTCAGGGGGATGTCGATATCGGTCTGGAATGCTTCGAGGCCACCAACACGCACGAAGGAGTATACATAGTTCGCGTCCCGGAATGCCTCGCGGCGGTCGAGTGTTGCCGACACTTTCGCAGGCAAGCCGGATGACTCGATGTCTCGCTTGCATAGCTGATACACCATGTCGAGGTTGCGCTCGTTGATGTCCGTGAACGCAAACTCTGTGTCCTTCAACTCGGGGATGCAGAGAATGTCGCGCACTTGCGCGCGCGTGAAGCCGATGCTGCCGGCTCCGATGACGGCGACCTTGATAGGCATGGGTGTCCTCCGATAGCAAGCGTATGACTGGGCGCCCTTCCGGCGCATGATGGGCTGCCTATTCCCCACGCACGGAGCGGAAACCTTGCGCGCGAGGGGACGGGTTGTCTAAACTTGCCAGTGCCAGGAGACAACGCAGCGCACTCAGACACTCGAGGACCTCCCATGAAAGCTGCCCGGCTCCATGCCGCTCGAGATGTGCGAGTCGAGAGTATTCCAGACCCGGTTCCCGGACCCGGCCAAGTGCTTGTGCGCGTTCGCGCCGTGGCCATCTGCCCCTCGGACTGGCGCCTGTATGCCGACGGTGACGCCGGCGGCAAGCCGCTCGCCGCGCCCATCATCCAGGGCCACGAGTTCTCTGGTGACGTGGTTCAGCTCGGCCCCGGGGTCGCTGCTCCCGCCGTCGGAACTCGTGTGGGTGTGGAGCCCAGCTGGCATTGCGGCCACTGCGACATGTGCGCCCAGGGCAAGTACAACATCTGCCGGAATATCGTTTTCCCCAGTTTCCCGCCTTGTGACGGCGCCCTTGCGGAGTTCATCGCTTGCCCGGTCATCAACGTGCAGGCCCTGCCGAGTAACGTGGGCTACATTGAAGGCGCACTGGTGGAGCCCCTAGGGGTTGCGCTGCATGCCGTGCGCCTGGCTGATGCGCGGCCGGACGGGCACCTGATCATCCTGGGCGCCGGAGTCATCGGCCTGTTCTCGCTGATCCTGGCGCGGCTGTCCGGGGTTCAGAACGTCACTGTTGTGGAGCCTGTAGATGGCCGCCGAGAGCTTGCGGCGCAACTGGGAGCAACCTCAACCGCCGCACAGTGGGAAGAGCTTCTGGAGGATCGGCGCGGGAACGTGGTGCTGGAATGCTCGGGTGAATCCGGCGCTACGGAGGAGGCGCTGGAACTCGCGGACCACGGAGGCAAGGTGGTTGTGGTGGGCATTCCCAGGCCCGAAACGGTCTGCTTCGAGGCCCATCTTCCCCGCCGGAAAGAGCTGACGATCATCTTCTCCCGGCGCTCCAGGGACACCCTCTCGGAAGCCCTCGAGCTTGTGTCATCGGGCCGCGTGCCCCTGGACTGGCTCCCGGTCAGACGGTTCCGTCTCGACCAGGTCGCTGCCGCCATGGATGCAACGGCTGCCCGGCCCGGCGACATGCTGCGCGCCATTGTGGAGCCCTGAAGAATCAGCAGGGGCGACGATCCGTGAAGACCGTCGCCCCGGACGCGCTCTGTCGAGACAGGGCTGCCAGGTGGTCCGCGCACCGGACCGGGCCCCGGCAGAGGTTATGCCCCGTGGTGGTACACGTCCCACCCCAGGTAGTTCTCCATAGCTTCCTGCAGGGCGTCGGCAACGCAAGCGTGGGTAATCGCCACGTGGTGCTCAAATCCCATCTCACAGACGTACCGCATGAGGCCCTGCAGGTCTTCGATGTGGGCGACCCCCGCCCCACCGAAAGTGTCCAGCGGGTCGGTGGTGAAATCCCCTTCGCCCAGGTACGCGCAGACCTCGCCTTCCAGATCATTCGTGGATACTCGGCAGAAGGTGAAAGGCCCGGGCTTGATGGAGCCCACGCAGGTCCCGCAGGTATTCTCCACGCCCACGGTGCCGCCGATGATGTCCTGAACACCCATCCGCACCTGCGCGAAGCAGTCCTTGGGAAGGTTGCTGCAGTGGAATAGAACGCACTTGTCCGGGTCGTCGCCGTAGTTGTTGTTCCAGTCGAGAAGCGCCGCTGGGAGGCCGGATGCCAGCGCCAGGGCATACATACCCACCGCGCCGGTGACATCCACCTCGCAGGCGCTGGGAATGAGGCGGTTGCTCATCATGCTCATTACCGTGCACGGCACAACGCCCAGGTATTCTTCCATCGCTGTCCAGCACTGCACTGCACTGGCGTCAAGTTCATTTTCGGCCATCCACTCGTCGATCACCAGCGCTAGTTTGGCCATCTTCACCAGGGACGCTTCCGGGATTCCCTCGGTGCTGATATACTCCCTGACCCCTGCCAGCCTCGCCTGTACGCCGTCTTCCGAATCATCGAGCCGCTCGATGCGACCCATGATCTCGGACAGGTCGATGACCTCCACCGAGATCCCGTGGGCCTCCAGAATCTTCTCACTGAAGCGCACCGTATTGAACGCCGCCGGTCGCGCGCCGATGGCCCCGATGCGCGCATTGCTGAGCCCTTTCACCACCCGGCAGACGCTGCCGAACCATTGCAGGTCCGCGAGGAAATCCTCGGACGAGGGTGCCACCGTGTGCAGCGATGTGAGCGAATATCCGATGCCGTACTGGGTCAGGTTGTTGCACACCGACAGCTTTCCGCAGAAGCTGTCGCGGCGATCCGCGAGGCTCATCTTCGCGGGATCGTCAGGAGTCGCCTGGATCAGCACCGGCACGTCCAGCCCAGACATGCGGAGAGTCTCGGCAACGCCGCGTTCATCGCCGAAGTTCGGCAATGTCACGAGCACGCCGTCGATCTCATCCGCGTGCTTCTTGAACAGGTCAGCGCACTTGCGCGCATCCTCGCGGCTCTCGACCGAACCGAAGGGAGTGTCTTCAGGTGTGAGGCAGACCGTGCCGAATCCTGCACTTTCCAGTACTGACAGGATCTCCCTGCGCCCTTCGTCGCACAGGTGGTCCGGGAAGAACCCCCGGTTCCCAACAATGACACCGAGCGTGGTCTTCTTCCTCAACATGCTCGCTCCTCCCGCTTTGAGGTATGGTGACTTGCGTGGTTTGGGAACTCAGCCCTCGTGCGTCTCCTGTCCGTAGTATGCTCCGGATCCGTGCTTGCGCAGGAAGTGTCGGTCCTGCAGGTGCACATCAATGGAGACGAGACCCGGTGCAAGGCTTTCGGCCATGATCGCCATCTGGGCCACCTGCTCCAGGACGATGCTGTTTTCCACTGCGTCGTCGGGCGTCTTGCCCCAGGTGAAAGGACCGTGGCTTGCCACAAGCACTGCGGGCACTTCCAGGGGATGCACGTTTCGAAACGCGTGCACGATGTACTTGCCGGTCTGCAGTTCGTAATCCCCCGCGACCGCCTCTTCCGACATGCTCTCGGTCACGGGCACGGTTCCGCGGAAGTTGTCCGCATGGGTCGTCCCGTAGCAGGGCAGGGCGCGCTTCGCCTGGGCCCATGCCGTTGCATGTGGAGAATGGGTGTGCGCGATGCCGCCGATGCCCGGGAAGCTGCGGTACAGTTCGAGGTGCGTCGGGGTATCTGACGACGGGCGCAGCCTGCCTTCCACCACGCGCCCCGCGAGATCAACCACCACCATATGCTCAGGCCGCATGGTGGCGTAACTGACCCCGCTGGGCTTGATGACGATGAGGCCGGTATCCGGGTCACGCCCGCTCACATTGCCCCAGGTGAGAATCACCAGACCCGAACGCCAAAGATCCAGGTTCGCCTGGCACACTTGCTGCTTGAGTAGCTCGAGCATCGAAAACAGTCCTTGTCCGCCAGCTAGCGACGCGCAGGCCCGGCAGATTCGGTCGAGATCAGCCCGGCCTCACGACACCCGCTTCTTGATATCCAAGAGCGCCTTCATAATGTCGTACAACGACTCCGCATGCCCCTCCACCCCGAAGGTGTCGTGCAGGCGCTTGTAAAGGGCGTATAGCTCCGTGTAGACCGCATGGTTGGCGGCATCGGGCTCGAACACCAGGTCCTTGACGCCGGTCATCGCCACCTGGGCATCTTCCGTGGTGTCATAGCCGCCGGCGGCCGAGCCGGCCACCACGGCGCCGAAGATCGCCGCACCCAGGGCGCATGTCTGCCCGGAGCGAGACACTTCCAGCCTCTGCCCGGTCACATCTGCGTAGATCTGCATGAGAAGCGGGTTCTTCTCGGCAATCCCGCCACAGCAGATGATCCGCTCGATCGGCACGCCATACTCCTTCATCCGGTTGTGGATGGTCAGCGCACCGAAGGCGGTGGCTTCGATCAGCGCCCGGTAGACTTCGGCGCGGTTGGTCTGCAGCGTCTGGCCGATGAGCAGGCCGGTAAGGCGCGCATCCACGAGCACTGTCCGGTTGCCGTTATTCCAGTCCAGCGCCAGCAGGCCGCTTTGGCCGGGCTTGAGCTGCGCGGCCTCCTCCGTGAGGCGTTCGTGGAGCTTCGCGTCACCTTCGCAGAGCACCGACACAAACCAGTTGAAGATATCGCCGACTGCGGACTGACCGGCTTCGATGCCGAGATAACCCGGCAGCACCGAGCCGTCCACGATTCCGCAGACGCCCGGGATGTCCGTCGTCAGTTCGGTCTTCCGGGCCACCGTAATGTCGCAGGTCGATGTGCCCAGTATCTTCACCAGCGTACCGGAAGCCACCCCCGAACCCACCGCGCCGTAATGGGCATCGAAGGCGCCCACCGCCACCGGGATTCCGGCAGGAAGCCCCAGCCGGCCAGCCCACTCCTCGCATAGCCTTCCCGCCGCGACGTCAGAGGCATATGCTTTCTCGTACAGCCGCGGGCGCAGTTCACCCATCTTTGGGTCGAGAAGCGACAGGAACTCGGCGTCGGGCAGCCCTCCCCAGTCCTCGCAGTACATCGCTTTGTGGCCCGCCGAACACACGCCGCGCTTGATGCTCCCGGGCCGCGTGTCCCCCACCAGCAGGGCCGGGATGTAGTCGCAGAACTCCACCCAGCTTGCCGCCGCCTCGAACACCTCCGGGTCCACGTTCAGGCAATGCCAGATCTTCGAGAAGAACCATTCCGAGGAGTACGTCCCCCCGGACTTGTTCAGGTACTGCGGGCGATGCTCCTTCGCGAGCGCCGTGATCTTCTCCGCCTCGGCCATGGAGGAATGATCTTTCCACAGCCAGGCTAAGGCGTTGGGGTTGCCCTCGAACCTTGGATCGAAGGCCAGCGGCACGCCTGCCGCATCCACCGGGATGGGTGTGGAACCGGTGGTGTCCACCCCGATGCCGATGATCTTCTCGGGGGCGAAATCGACCACTTCCTCTGCCCGCTTCAACACTGCCGAGACGCATCCTACCAGCCCGTCGTGGTAGTCTGCAGGGTGCTGTCGGGCCACGTGAGGATCGCTCCGGTCGCCGATGACCCCGGCATCGCCGCGCGTGTAATCATGGACCGCCGTGGCAATCTCCTCCCCCGTCCGCACATCCACGATCAGCGCCCGAACCGAATTGGTTCCGTAATCCAGCCCCAGTGAATACCTGGCATCCGACATCGCTCGTGCCCTCCTGGATCAAGCGGCGCACGCGCCGGCTCAATTTGCTCTGTAGATTTCGTGTACTCCAGTGAGGCGACCTTCAGCTAACCACTTTGCGACACATCTCGTAGGCCGTGTCGAAGGCAAACTCAAGCTCTTCCATGCTGCAGTGATCCTGTACGAAGTGGGTGGTGCAGAAGAGAAGGCCTCCGTCTGCGTAGATGCTCATCACCCGCTCGATTTCGGACCTGAGAAAGTCCAGCTTTCCGAATCCGATGGTGGTCTGCACGTCCAGCCCACCCATGACCGAGAACCAGTCGCGGTACTTGTCATGGTGCTCCGTGAGGCTCATTCCGGCAGACTCCTGCCACGGATGCACCACGTCGAACCCCAGGTCGATGATCCCGTCAATCACCGCGTTCACGTTCCCGTCGCTGTGCAGACTCAGGTACGCCCCGGCGGACTTGACCGCGTTGCAGGTCTCCTTGTGGTACGGGTAGATCATCTCCCACCACATGCGGGGGCTGAACATGAGGCCCACTTGGGCGCCCCAGTCATCGGAAACATGGACCATATCCACACCCAGATCAATGCAGTTCAGCGCGAAAGCCTGATTCCATTCGGCCTGCCGCTGGTAGACCCGTGCGAGATCATCGGGGTACAGGGCCAGGTAGGTCAGGTGGTTCTCGATCCCGAAGGGCCCGTTCAGGCACTCGAAGATCCCCGGGGTCTGCATGTAGACAAACCGCCCGCGCTGCTGCTTATGGTGGTCCACGGCGGCCACAACATCGGCATAGGCGGACTGGTCATCGGGGTCCGCAAGCTCAATGTCCAGCAAATCCGCGGGAGTGATCGGCCCGCCGACCGAAACCCGCAGCGCGTTCAAATCATCGCTTCGATACGGCTGCGGGCCGCCGAAAAGGTGGGCGAAGTCGAACTCATACTTGTCCTCGAACGCAGCCACCGAACCCCAGCGCTGTGTAATCGGCTCAGACAGGTTCGCGCTGACCCACCCATAGATGGGGATGCGATCCGGCTTGCCATGCTCAATGACGGTGATGACGCGCTCTCTCGAAAGCATTCAGATCTCCTGTTGTAAATGGGTTCGCAGCCGATATGCCTGTGACCGCAGTCAGCCCTCAACGCGGAACAGCGCGGCTTCGCCGGCATCCGCGCTCATCTCGAGACACCGGTTGCGTTTGCTTGTAAACGCCAGCAGTCTGACCCACCTCCAGCCGTCCCGGTGGATGAACTTCCCGACGGCGAAGCGGCCGCCGGCCAGGTCGGACGGGTACGCTCTCACGCCGGCAAGAGAAGACCCGGCGGGCTGGACCGCGTGGGATATGAGCCGCCGGATTCCGGACTGCAGAATCTGAGTTCCGCTCCTTCGTGCATGCTGACTGAGGCGGCACAGGGCATCATTCGCCATCCATAGACGATGCACCTGTTTCCCGATGTGGCAGGTCATCCCGCGAACCTGTCGAACCTGCCCCCGGTGATAGCTATGAAGCCCGCAGTGACTGTTGCTTTGCTGTGCATTCTGATGCTCGCCCTCGCTGGTGCCGGAGGCGCTCAGCCTGTGACCCGCCCCAACTCTCCCTCCGCCGCGTATCTCGACCGGCTTCTGATTGCCATTGAGCAACAGGTAGCCTCGCTGCCGATGCACACCCACCTTGCCGAAGCAGCCGCCGACCGGCTCATCGCAGGCGGCAGAATCTGGTTAGCCGGCGATACGGGGTTCATCATCGAGGGGCTGAATCGCGCCGGCGGGATGATGTCCGTCAAGAAGCTGCAGAAGGCCGATGACCTGCAGTCCGGCGACGTGGTGCTGTTCGGATCGCTCCGCGTGAACAGTGAGGACGAGCGAGACATGGTACAGCGGTGCCTGGATACCGGCGTCCTGCCTGTCTTTTTCGACCCGGAGATGCCCCTTGTGCCCGCGTCTATAGACCCCGCAATCCCGCGCGTTGGGAGCGAAGAGTACCTGCCTTTCGCGTCTCCCGCCAATGCCATCAGTCTCTGGACATTCACGGCCGAACTGGTATCCGCCCTCACCCGAAGGGGCAAGATGCCGCCCATGTACCAGAGCGTGGTAGTGCCCGGTGGACGCGAGCGCAATGCATCTCACCTGCCCCTGACCTGGGAACCCGGCTCCCCGACGCCGGTGAAGCCGCTGGTCCTGGGGAGGACCTACCTGTCCCGGCTCGCGCGCTGCATCCGGAAACTCAGGGCAAGCGAGATGGAGAATTTCGCAAAGGCAGGGAAACTCGCCGCCGATGCCATGGCCGCAGGCCACACGGCCTGGATTGTGCCCGAAGGCCACCTGCCGCCGTACCAACCGGGGATCGCCGACAATCTCGCGGGCCTGCGAAAGCTCGATGGCGGCCGCAATGCCGAACGTGTTGCGGACACGGTCAAGCCCGGCGACGTGATCCTGTACATCGGCTACTATGAGCCCTTCGGGCCGTGGGTGGAAAACGCCCATGCTGCGGGCGCAAGAATCGTCACCATCGTCTCCGGCACCCCGGACAAGCCAGCCTCCGCGATGGGCGCTGACATCAACATCTGCGGCTGCTGGCCATACGGTGACGCGCTGGTGCAGGTGCCCGGCTATGACGTGAGCATTCTCCCGCCCTCGGGTGTAATTCAGTCCGCCGCGTATTGGATGCTGGTCGCCGAGATTCAGGCCGCCACGCGTTGACCCGCGCCCGCCCTCAGTACTCCACTCGCACTTCGAACCTCTCCGGGCCCGGCAGGAGCGTCACGGTCTCCTGGTCGGGGTCGAACTGCGCCCAATCCGCTCCGTTGACCGTCACCCGCCGAATCTTCGTTCCATCCGGGTGGCGTACCCGGAGCTTGATGGCTTCCCACGGTTCCCGCGTGGGAGGGGTCACCAACGCTCCGATCGTCCTTTCGCCGGCGTGCGAAATCACCCGGCATGACACCGGCCCGAAGTGGGTGGGCATGCGGTCGAAGCGCACCTGCTGTCCATCCCGTAGCCACGCCCGGGGGATGGCCCACAGGAGCCGCAGCGTCTTCGATGGCAGCCCCGGCCCGGAAAGTTCTTCGGTCACCAGCATGTGCCGCAGGTAGTTCAGGGGCACCGCGCTGGAGCAGGGAATTGGATCGCTCATATCCGGAACCGGGTAGGCGCTGGCGGCGTGCAGGTCGCTGGCGTACAGCAGATTGGTCTCCCGTGAGGCGAAGGTGCTACGCTCAAGGTTGAAGGCGAGGTAAGCATAGAACGCCAGGAGGAACTCGTCGATCTTGTCCTGGTGCAGTTTGGTCAGCGCATAGCCGAGGCCATACAAGCCGTCCAGGCCGCCGGGCCCGGCATCGCGCCGGAACCGGGGCAGCCCGCAGAAAATCAGATTGTCCGCTTCCATGTAGTCCACAATCCAGGCCAGATGTCGGCTGTCCATATCGAAGGGCAGCAGGTCGAGCAACACGCCTGCGAAAAGCTGGTAGTAGTCATCGCCTACCGGCTCGACCGCATAGAGTCGCAGGGGCAGGAAAGGCGGCTTATGCTCGGGCCTGTAGTTGCCCTCAATGGCCCGGTCGATGTCCTGCCTGTACGCAAGGGCTTCTTCCCGGTAACGCTCTGCGGTCTGGCTGTCGCCCAGGCGTTCGAGCATCCAGGCCGTGTCCTCCAGGCCCCGCCAGCATGCCAGGTTCCCATACAGCGCGTAGCACTGCAGCTCCGCAATGTCTCCCCCGTAAGACCATTTCGGCAACAGTCCCCAGTGCAGCGGCTTCTCCCCGTTCTCAAGCTCCATGGTCTTCCGGCGGTTGGCGAGGGTCCACTCGGCGCATTCCCGGAACAGGTCCGCGTGCTTCCCCAACCAGTCCATGTTGCCCGTCAGCCGCGCCAGACTTACGGCGTACATGGGCTGCAGGCCGTTGCGGTATTGCTGGTGCCGATCGGCGTAGGTCTTGTATTCCTCCACCTTCTTCAGGAACTCCGCGTGCAGGTACGTGGCATCCATGTACCGTTCTGCATCCCCGGACAGTCCGAAGTACGCCAGGGCCAACATAGCGAAGCCTTCCTCGACCCCGTAAAGGCTCCCCTCGTAGACCGATGGCATCGAGCCATACGGCATGATGTCCCCGTCGGCGTTGATGTACAGTTGCGCCAGGACCGCTTTGAGCATCCGGTTGACCCGTTCTTCGGGAACTTCGACGGGAGCCGACGGGGCGATCAACTCGTCCCAGTAGTCGCGGAAACGCGCCAGCGCGGCGTCGTAACCCGCGTTTCGATACACTCCGGGCGCAGCGTGCGCTCCACCAAGTCCGTGCGGGTAGACCAGGTCCAGCGTGCCCGGACAGTCCAGGTCGAACTCGACCGTCGCCCCGTCCCCAGCCAGCCTTCCTTGACTCGTTGTGGCCAGGACCGGCCGAGATCCGCAGGTGAGCACGTCATCCTGCAGAGTGGCGCCTTCAGGGAGTCCTTTCACCCGCAAACGCACTTGGGTCTTCCCGGGCCGGCCATCCGCACGGCTCACTTCGGTACGCACGAAAAGCGCGGGGATCCGACGGTTATCATCCGCGAAGGACACGAAGGCCGTCTGCCGCACCAGCAGGTCGCCTGCCCGACCCTCAATCACTGTGCCCGGTCGCCAGCCGTCGATCAGGACCCGCGTCACTGTGTCCAGGCAATCTTCCAGCGTAAGTTCATCCTCGCCAAAGCCGAAGGACAGGCGCTCCCGGGCCAGGATGGTGCCATCCCGCGTCACCCCGATCTCCTCGCGCAGATCCTTGAGGCCCAGCAATGCCCGGGCGGGGGTCATGGACAGCGCCAGCGGAACCAGGTCGTCGTATCCCGGCTCCTTGCCCGATGCCAGTAGTTGCGTTTCGAAGCTCCTGTCCGCCACCAGACGGTCAGGCCACGTGTGGGGGGTGGCAGGCAGGTATCGCAATACCTCGATCTCCGCCAGATCGGCGACTGGCCTTCGGAACCTGACCCCGACGGCCTCGCAGGCGAATGGCTCGAAGCTGAGTTCCAGCCGCGCGCCGCTCTGCTCAGCCCTGGGCTCCAATTCCCGCCAGTCTTCGCCGTTTCTCGCGAGCACAGCCACATCATCGGTGCGCTCCGCCTCCCCGGAGAAGTGCAGCACCACCCGGTCCGCCACGTGCTGCACAGGCCATTCCACGGACGCGAACCAGACCTGACCGGCGGGCTTGGCCGCATCGCCATCCACCAGCGCGGGGCGCTCTCCCGCTTCCGTCTCAACTGCCTCCCAGACTATGCATCGGGACGCGCCGGGCTGTGTCTCGCTGAGCCGCGCCAGGTTCGGCACCAATTCGCGCCCACCCAGTTTCCGCTGCTCCGACGGCGACAGCACCCGCGCGCCCTCAATGCTCTCAGCGCCCGCGCCACCTTCGAAAGCCATCACTTCCTGCAGCGCCATGAGCCCCCGGTCCCGCGCGCCACGGGCAGGCTGGACCACCCGAAACGACTGCGCCTGCACGGGCTCGAAACCCACGACCGTTCGGCGCGCCGTGGGTTCCAGCCAGGTCTCCGGCGCGAGCACCGGCACCCAGGACTTGTCGCTGAGGTACTCGACCCGGAACGCTCGCGGGTACCAGGTGTCCTGCGACCACCAGATCTCCACGCGGCCAATACTCACCACTTCGGGCCAGTCCAACCGCACCCAGTGCTCGACCTCTGTCGCCTCCGAGACCCAGGTGTTCCCGGAGTTCCCCAGGCGATCCGCGCTGCCAGTGTCCCATGTGGTTTCCTCGCCAGGAGCGATCCACAGCCCGTCATTGACCACATCCTTACGGTAGCCGGAAAAGGTGGAATCCACGGTGACCTTTGCCGCCTTACCCTCGGGATAGCGAACAAGATTGCGCGCGTCGTCCCTGGCCGGAACGGCGTGAAGCGCGGTCACAAGCACCAGCATCAGCGCGAGGATCATCAACAGTGAGCAGTGAGCAGTCATGCGATGCCTCCAGGTCCAGTGTTCGAAGAGTAGATTCCCCGATCTTGGGCGCATTCCTGCACTGCACAGGAGGTCGACCGCAGCACGTCGAATACCACCGCATAAACCGGAGGGATACCCCATGCTCATGCTCACGCTTCTTCTTCAGGCAATTATCGCACAGGCGCAGCCCGCGAACCTCGCCCGTCTGGACGGCGCGGTGGCAATCGCCGACAGCACCCATCGGGATCGCTGGGGCATCGACGGCTACCACGCGCATCTCGCCATCGATGGCAACACTAATAGCGCGGGCGACGGAATGCGCACTACCAGTTGGGCATCCGACAATTGGGAGGTCACCCATTCACTGACCGTGATCTTCCCGGCCGAGGCCGATCTGGAGTCCGTGCGCATCCACTGGGCCGGCTCGCTTGCTCCCTCGCGCGTGGTTGTTTCGGGTCTCATCGGCGGCCAGTGGGAGGAGTTGGGGGCATATGGCCCCGCCGGGAATGAGGCGGTGTCCAGTGCATGGACGGGACAGGCAGCGAATGTGGCCGCCGTCCGCATCATCCAGCCGCCGGATGCCGCGAATCTCGGAGCCGACCGCCGCATGTGGGTCGCCGAGCTGGAGGCCTTCGGGCAGGTCTCGGAACCTCGCGTGCCGGTTGACGTAAGGGCAACCCGGGAACGCGTCGAGAGCGAACTCCTTGCCCTGCGCAGAGCCGAAGATGATACGCGCAAGGCGCCGGTCATCGCGCGGGCGATGAGCCCCCTCAAGACCCGAGGCTTCCAGGGCATCGTGAACCGCGAGGACGTTGCCCGAGGCCGCGAGAACGTGGCCACGCGTCCGTGGGCGAAACAAGCTCTGGAAGCCATTCAGCGCGACGCCGACTGGTGGGTGGCGAAAGACGACCAGTACATCCGCAGCCTCATCCCCGGGGGCAATCCGAGGGCGATCTGCCCCAGTTTCGAGAAGGGCTGCCCGATCCACGGCGGCGCCCGGAGCACCTTCAGCGCTACCCTCGAGAAGCCCTATGTCTGGAAGTGCTCCAAGGGCGGCGAAGAATGGTTCGACGGGGCGGTGGTAAAGAATCCCGCCACCGGCGAAGACGTGGTGGTGCATGACGACGGCAGTGGCTGGCTGGCTCCCGAGGGCTTCCCAAATGCCGGCCGGCGTTATTACTTCGTTGCCGCGTACCGCTACTACTTGCTTGGGAAGCTTTTCTCGTCACCCTACGAGCCCGACGGGGGTTCCGAGTATCGTGGCGAAACCCCGATCATGCAGCTTTCGCTCGCCTACGCGCTCACGGGCGAGCCCCAATACGCCCACAAGGCCGCAGTGATGCTCACGCGCCTCGCCGACCTGTACCCCGGCTATGACGGCTGTGTCGAAGGCCCCAGTCAGCGTCAGGACGGTTACATCGGCCAGACTTTCGAGCGTTTTCTGGTGCAGAACCTCATTCTGTGCTGCGACCTCATCTGGGACGAGGTCATGCAGGACCAGCAGCTCGCCGACGACCTCGCCGCGCAGGGACTTGTTGACCTGAACGGCGATGGCAGGGTATCCGGCGCGGACGTGGCCCACCACTTGCAGCGCAATCTCCTCGCTCATATCTACGAGTACCTGCACCGGTTGATCCCGTACCTCGACGGGGACTTCTGGATGTACGAGATGACAGCCCTCGCGGCGCTGGCCAATTCAACTGGCAACCCGGAACTCGCCGCCGAAGCGCTGGAAAGCGACCTGGGCCTGCGGGTGCTCCTGCAGAACTCTTGGTTCCGCGATGGGAAATACATCTACGATTCAACCGGCTACAACCAGGGCAACGCGGAGACGATCCTGCGCATTGCCGAGTGGATATACGGCTTCCAGGCGCCGCCGCAGTACCCGGAGCCGTTGGACCCGTATCACCACCCCGACTACCGCCTGACGATGCTGTACGACTTCCTGCGCCACGTGGACTGCGACGGCAGGGTACCTCAGATCGGCGACGTGGGCGGGGCGCGCTCCGTGAGCCTGCGCACCACGCCGCCCTATGCGTGGTATTTCGAGCGCGCCCTGGTGCGGCTGCCTGAACTGCGGGACTACTACGCCGGGCAACTCATGGCCGCGGCCGGGGGCGATCTGGAGCAGCTTCGTCTCGGCGGCGCGGACTGGTGGACCATCTTCCATGCAGGCCCGCCGCTGGAGGCAGAAGCAGCGACGGTAGAGCCGCCGCGCTCCCACCTGTTCGACGACAGCGGCATTGCGATCCTGCGCGCCGGTGACACTGCCGCCACACGCATGCACGTGCCCTTCACCTTCAGCCGCGGCGCGTACGGCCACGGCCACCCGGACAAGCTGGCCATCAACATCTTCCGTTACGGCTATGACTTCAGCGCCGACCTGGGCTACCCCACCACCTGGACGGACCTGAAAAGCGGCGGCTGGGAGAAGCACACCGCAAGCCACTGCCTGGTGATGTTGAACGAGGGCGGTCAGACGGGCAATGTGACCGGCAAGCTCTCGTACTTCGCCACCGAACCCGCGTGCGACGCAGTGGAGGCTTCCTGCGAGGCAGCTTACCCGGGGACCAGTCTCTACCGCCGCACGCTGGCGCTGGTCCGCGACCCGAACGGTGAGCCACTGTATCTTGCCGACATCTTCCGGGTGGCAGGAGCGAGGACTCGAGATTATCTGTTCCACTCCCTGGCGGCTCCGGAAAACCTCACAGTGACCCTCGACCAGCCCGCCGACTGGACCCACCAGCCCGAAGGGTGCCTTCTCGGCGAAGATGTGCCGCCCATGACCCGCGCCGGCTACGGATTCCTGTTCGACCTGCACCGTGCACACACGGCCGGCAATCTGAAGGCCTCCTGGGAGTTCCGCAAAGGCGTCTCCCAGCCCGACCGCTATCTCCTGACCCGCCGGCAGTTCACCAACTGCGACGTGCGATTCACCATGATCCGCACCGGCAAAGCGGGAGGCGACCGCGAACGCGCCGTCTTCGTCTTCGCCACCCAGCCCTCCACGGTGCAAAGCCGCCGGGTCATCATGCTCCCGGCCACCGAGCTGTCCGTGGGCAAGCCGGTGAAGGTCGAGGTGAAGGTCCGCGGCGCCCAGGCGACGATGACTGTCGACGGCCGGCCCTCGGGCCGCGTGGATGTGACGGGTTCACCGGGGGAGAGCGGATCCGTAGGGCTTCTTCACTACTACAACTACGACTGGGAATACCGCGATTTCGAGATCACTCCCGACGGTGGCGATACCATCCGCATGAACTTCGAAGCGCCGCTCTCCGAGGCCGACTGGGCGCGCATTGACCCCACCTACTCGGCGGCCGCGGGCGCATTGAAGGTCTCCGATAAGACAGGCGGGGCGCTGCACCTGTTCGCGGCAGGGAGCCCCGGGCGCGAGGTAATCCGGGCCGCCGCCGAAGGTTACGGGGTCCGCGGGCAGGCGCCTTTGGAAGGCCATCTTATCCTGCGAGACATCCGTGAAGACACGGCCCAGGGCACGGCGTTTCTCACGGTGTTGGAGGCAGTAGACGGCCCATCATCCGTCACCGCAATGCAGCGCCTCGAGATCACACCATCGGGGGATGGGACGCTCACGGACTGCGATGCCGTGGCCATGCGTGTTGAGGCCAGTGACAGTGCTGGGCCGCGCGTGGACTACGTTCTCAGCGCGCTTGATATGGATACGGTTCGGCAGTTGCAGGTGGACGGCCATAATATCCGATTCCGGGGGGCCTTCGGACTCGTTACCACCCGCTCGGGCCAACCGACGAAACTGATGCTCGTGGGCGGCGGGGAATTGGCGTGCGACGGTCACACACTCTCGTCGCCCGGCAACCTCACTGGGCAGGTTGTGACCGTGGACCCATCGGCGCCCGCGATCTCGGTGCGTCTGGATGACCGCTGCCCCACGCCGGACGCAAGTCTCGTAGGTTCGAAGATCAAGCTGGAGAACCAGGCCTACGTCTGTCCCGCCGTTTACACGATTACATCCGTAGAGGCCCTCCCGGAGGGTCTCTGGCGCCTGGGCCTGAATATGCCCCTCACCGTTGCCCGCGGGGCGATTGCCTCCGTCAACGCGGGCAACGCGAGCTTCGCCAGCCGCACGCCAGTGATGAAGCTGCGGATGAACCCGGGGATCTTCAATGGGAAACCGGCACGGGCCCTGCCCGACGGAGCACCCGTGCGCCTGACGACTGCGACGGAGAGCGCTTTCGTTTTGGCGGACCCGGCGGCGATCTCCGACTTCCACCCCGAGGGCGAGTATGAGATCCTGGACGTGGGCGTGGGCGACCCGTTCACCATCGTGACCCACAAGTCCCTGGCGCTAGCAGCGAACTGAGATGCAATCCGAAACCAGTGAAAGGCCCACAATGATGAGCGACGCGTCACGCCGGCGAGTCATGAGCGCCATCCGCTTCGAAGCACCCGATCGGGTCCCCGTTCGCATCTACCCCGCTCCCGGCGGCCTGTACGAGCATGGCGAGAAGCTCCTCGAGGCCATCAAGGAGTGTGGCCACGATTTCGGCGACCTATCTGACCTGACGCTCCCAACACCGCCCGGTCCCGAGGCATTCGACCCTGACGGCCGCTATCACGAGTTCAGGACCGATGACTGGGGGACGCGGTGGGAGTACCGAATCTTCGGAATCTGGGGGCACCCGGTGGAGTGGCCCCTGAGCGACCTGGCAGCCCTGGACACCTATGAGCCGCCCCCAGTGGGCATCCCTGAAGGCCCCGGGTTCGAGAGCCATAAGGCTCAGGTCGCCACTCACAAGCAGACCTGGTACTCCATCGGCGGCGGTGGATCGTTGTTCGAGAAATTCTGCTCCATCCGGCCCTTCGAAGACGTGCTCATGGACATCACCCAGGACACACCCGAGGCGAACCGCATCGGCGACATGCTTGTGGGCTACTGCCGCAAGCTGGTAGACTACAGCCTCGCGCTGGACGTGGACGGCATTTGCTTCGGCGACGACTTTGGCACAAACAGCGCCTGCATCTTCTCTCCGCCGGTCTGGCGCCGGTTTTTCAAGCCCCGCTACGAGGAGCTGTTCGCGCCAATACGCGCTGCCGGTAAGCATATCCTGTTCCACTGCTGCGGACACATTGCGCCGATCCTGCCCGACCTGCGCGAACTGGGCGTTGACGTGATCTGGCCGCAGATCACCGCCTACGATGTGCGCGAACTAGCGGCCATCTGCCGAGACCTGGGCCTCACGGTGGAACTCCACCCAGACCGTGGAGGAACCATGCAGCGGGCAACCCCGGATGAAGTCCGCCGCCACGTATTCGATCTGCTTGAGGTTTTCCAGACCGCCCAGGGCGGCTCGTGGCTCTACGTCGAGATCGACCCGGGGTTCCCCTGGGAGAACGTGAAGGCGCTCATGGACGTGGCGGGCGAGCTGCGCAGCGGCGCCTGACAACAGACGAAGGGAACCATGATGAGGAAGCTCGTGGCCGCACTGTTACTGTTGACGCTCATTGCTACGCTGGCACTGGCTGCGGAGCCGGAGATCATCACCGAGAACGGCAAGCGCATTGCTGTACACGAAGGGAGGCGTATTGGGCTGAACTTCGATTCAAACATGCAACAGTTCGCGAAGTACGACGCCCAACACCCCGAACCCACCGGAATCGTCTTCGTGGGAAGCTCGAGTTTCGTCGGCTGGAAAACGGTGACGGAGGACATGGCCCCGCTGCCCGTGGTCAACCGGGCATTCGGGGGTTCGAACAGCGCACAACTGTGGTACTACGCGGACCGCGCCGTGGTGGCACGCAGGCCGAAGCTCGTGGTGGTATACATCGGCGACAATGACATGCCCGCGAGCACAGTGACTGTGGAAAACTACATCAAGTACGTGACCCTTTTCATCGAACGCGTCCGCGCTTCGCTGCCCGCGACCCGGTTCATTTTCGTGTCCAACAAGCCCAGCCCATCGCGCTGGAAGCTGTGGGACAAGTACCTGGCCGCAAACGCCGCGCTCAAGGCCCTCTGCGAGGCGGACCCGAAGTTGCGCTATGTGGACATCACCCACACGCTTCTTGACGGAGACGGCCAGGTGATTGCAGACCGCTTCCTGCCCGACATGCTCCACGTGAAGCCCGAAGTCTATGTGGATTGGACCGCCGCGATTCGGCCAGTGGTTGAAGAGGTTTGGAGCTCGCTTCAGACCCCGGGGCAGTAGAGCGGAACGCCTCGGAGACGGGCGAGCGTCCCGCGCTTCACCCGTCCCCGGTTGAGTCCTGGCCGGCCCTCAGTTCGCCGGGGCCACTCGCACCCGGTAAAGCACCTTGTCCCGCACCCCCAGGTACTCCAGCGTCCCATCGGGACGGTACTTTGGCGGGCCGTCGCCCGGGATCCAGCTGTACGCCGGGCCCTGCACGCCGTCCACGACCATGAAGCTCTGGTCGCCGTTCTCGGCGATGTATGCAAACCGCTTTCCGTCGGCGCTGAAACCCTCGGAGACATGATAACTGAAGGGTCCGCGCAGGCTCTCATAGAGCGGCTGAGTGACGCCGTCGAGGATGATCGCCATCTGCTCGCCAAACTTGCCGATGCAGGCGGCATGCTTACCGGATGCGTCAAACCACGGGCTCTGGGCGAGGGCGTCACACTCGGGCCACTCAACGCCGTCCACGACGGCCACCCACTTGTCTCCTTTCTTCGCCCCGTAACAGATGCGCGCGCCGTCCGCGGACCTGTTGATGTCCCCCACCTCCTCATACCATGCGCCCTGCCGGCCATTCGCCCAGACGCACTGCTTCTCGCCGTCGGTGAAGACCGCGGCGACCATCACCGGACCGTTGTCTTCCGACCAATCCGTCTCCACGAAGACCTGATCGTGCTCCGGCATTGCCTCACCCTTGAGCACGAGGCGATCTTTCGGCCCCACGCGACCCACATACGTGGGCGCGCTGCTCCCGGGCAGAAAAAGGGGAACGGACACTACGATATCATCATACTCTGGCCCCTCGACGCCATCCACCACAACGACCGCCTTGCCATTGCGCTTCGCGGCCCAAGCAACGTGTGCGCCGTCGTCGCTGAAATCCAGTGCGAAGGACTTCTCGTGATATACGAAGTCCTCATAGGCCGGGCTCTCCGTCCCGTCCAGCAGCACGTGCCATTTTTCTTCCTTGCGCACGATGTAGGCAACGCGGCCATTTGAGCTGATGGTCGGGGAACTATAGTGGACCTCCTGGTACGGCCCGAACTCGGCGCCGCCTACCACGACTTTCCACTGCTCTCCATCGCGCGCGGCATACGTCAGCTTCCCGCCCGGGGTGACAACAGGCGTCATGGCCATGATCTCGTCGAACAGCGGACCCGGCTGTTCGCCGGTGAAGACCGCCCATTTCTCGCCGAGCTTGCCCACTGTGACCGGGTCGCTCTGGGGAGTAGCCCGGATCATGTAGTCCCCGATTTCATCCGCCGCAACTGTCGCCTGCCCATTCACGTACACCCGCCAGAAGCCTTCCGTCTTGGCCCGGAAAACCAGTCTGCCCTGTGGATCGATCTCCGGCGAGAAAGGGGCCACTTCCTCGTAGGGCCCGAGCTCTGTCCCCTTGGCCCAAAGGAACCACTGTTCGCCCCTGCGCCCGGCGTAGGTGAAGCCCTGGGCGGCCTGATGGTAGATGATTCCCGCAACTTCGTCCCATGCCGGGCCTGCCGCGCCGTCCACGGTGACCGTCCACTTGTCGCCGGACCGCGCTGCATAGGCAAGGTGCATCCCGTCGTCGGTAACCACCGGGTCCGCGATCTGGTCCCACTCCGCACCCGCAGTCCCGTCAACGATAGGCACCAGCTTCGCCCCGTGCCACCCGATAGCCCAGACGCGCTTGCCTTCGGCGAGGAAAGTGGGCCCGAACAAGGCATCATAGGGCTCGCTTGTCGTCGCGTCGATCACCGCGAAGTGCTGCCCTCCCTGCCACGCTCCGAGACACACATCTGCCGCAATCCTGCCCCCCGTTGGGCTGAGTACCGGGTGGCCTTTGGCGATGTCGTCATACGCCGGCCCTTCGACACCGTTGAACCAGACATGCACTTTCCCGTCCCGGGAGGATACCCCCGCGATGTTCCACCCGTCGCTGTCCACCCTCGCCTGCCCGATAAAGGTCTCAGGGAGGGGCCCGAGCCTAGTCTCCTGGTGAACCGGCTCTCCCTGTGCCAGGGCAGCGAACGACGCCCAGATCCCCACCATCAGCAGGTCCAGCATCGCTCTGCGCACCTTGCATCCTCCTCTCAGTATCGCAACCCGCATCGAGACTGTCCGCAGCTCGGGACTGCACCCGGCGTTCGGGCTCTCGGTCACACATTGGCTCTCGGCAGGCCAGAATCCTTGCGCTGAGCCCTGCAGGCTACTCGGCAACCGGTTTCAGCACAACAGACCGCAGGTTCATCAGCGCCAGGCCCGGCTTGCGCAGGCCTCGCACCATCGCATTGAACACTCCCGGGTCATTGAGCCGTATGCCACCGAGGCTTACAGTGCGATAGTTCGTCCAGCTTCCAGTGACCTCGGTCCTGCCCACCACCGCCTGGTTCCCGATAACCACCACGTACTCGCTGTCCCCGCTGTTAGTGTCGCAGGCGTAAGTCACCTCGACCTCAAATGCCCCCGGCTTGTCCACCCGCACCTGCCATTGCGCGAAGTCATTCACATTGGTCCAGAAGCCAATGTTCAGGTCTTTCTGTCCCTCCAGCTTCGCATTTTCGCCGACGATCTCGGCGTCCGCCGCATTGAGCCGGATCGTCCCGTCCTTTTCCTGCACCAGTGTCGCCGCCAACGGCTCCACAGTCCCGGACACTTCGGCCACCACCACCGTGTCGATGGGGTCCGGTGCGGTCGCTGGAAGCTGGATAGCGCAGCCGCGATCGGAGCTGCTCACGGTCAGCACCTTGCCCGTCTCGGCCAGCAGGTATGCTCGCGAAACCGTGGCCGACATGGGTACATTCAGCACACCGTCGGTCGGCCAGTGGAACACGTGCAGATAAAGCTTGCCCGGTTTCGTGGTGCACCGGCCCCAGGGCAGCTTCTTGAAGGGTCCGGCGTTCGTGGCGTAGATCGATTCGCCGTTGGCCTCGAGCCACTTGCCGATTGCTGCGAGACGCGCCACACTGGGTTGTGGGATGAGCCCCTCGGCGGTCGGCCCGACATTCAGCAGGTAGTTCCCGCCTTTGCTGGCAATGTCCACCAGATTGCGCAGGAGCGTCTCCACTGACTTCCAGTTGTTGTCGTAGGACTTGTAGCCCCACGTGTCATTCATCGTCATGCACGTCTCCCAGTCCCTGTCCTTGTAGCCCGTGGCCGGGATGTGCTGTTCAGGGGTCTCGATGTCGCCGCCGTATCCCCCACCCAGCCGGTTGTTGGTGATGATCCCCGGCTGCAGCTTGAGCAGGGGCAGAAACTCCCGGGCGCGCTCCGGGGTCATACCTGTGGGAGTGTCCCACCACAGTACCCCCAGCGGTCCGTAGTTCGAGAGGAGCTCCCGCACCTGGGGAACCGCGATCTTGCGGATGTACTCGTCCATATCTCCGTCCTGCGCCGGGTCCCAGTGACCGCCGGCCGCTGCCCCGCCCGGATGATGCCAGTCCTGGGCCTCCGAGTAGTAGAAACCCAGCTTCATGCCCTGCCTGCGGCACGCTTCGGCCAGTTCCGCGAGAGGGTCGCGCTTGAAAGGTGTGGCGTCGTAGATGTTGAACGGGCTCGCGGCCGACTTGAACATCGCGAATCCGTCGTGGTGCTTCGCGGTGATGATGATGTACTTCATCCCGGCGTTTTTCGCGATCGACACCCACTCATCCGCATTGAACTTCACGGGGTTGAATTGCCCGGCAAGCTCGGCGTAGTCCTTCACCGGGATCTTCGCCTGGTGCATAATCCATTCGCCGATGCCGCCGATCTGCTTCCCGTTCCAAGTTCCCGCCGGAACCGCGTACAGTCCCCAGTGGATGAACATCCCGAACCGGGCCTCGCGCCACCACTTCATCCGTGCGTCCTTCTGTTCGCGCGTCTCTTCCTGCGCCGCTGCGGGCAGCGCTATCACGAACGCCGCGAGCATGCAGACCGCAATCGTCAGGATCATTTCGCCACGCACTCTGGACATGGAACCGGCCTCCTGATGTGTGCAAGTGGGCTTTCTACATGTGAGGAGTTCACCGCGCACGGCGTGCTTCCTGCTTGATGGGCCACCGACGTGGGAGGCAGGCCTGCCGGGCAGGGCGAAATGCGCGCTCCAGCCCGCGAACGGAGGGATCGCCTTGAACCGGAGCTATTGGACCTGCGCCCTGGAACTCAACGAGCAGCGCAATGTGACAGCCGGCAGCACAGTTGCCCTCTTGGATGCGATCCGTCGCGGCGCCGACTTGCGCATCGGCACCACCTTCCGTCACAATGAGCACATCGATACCAGCTCGGACTGCCCGGAATTGATCCGCGAGGTGGCGGAGTTCGGCGCAACCTACCTTGTAGATGACCGCTGGGCCGCAGGTGTCATGACCCTCCGGCAGCCCATTGAGTTGCCTGTGGGCTTCGGGCCACGACCGTCGATGTCCTTCTTTCTGTACAACCAGGACGGTCGGCAGGCTATCGCACGCCCGTTTCTCGACGGGGCGGAGTGCAGTTCCGTCACCGGTCGCTCCCCCGACCAGCCCCCGGCGAACATGCCGCGCTATCATGTGCTGGACACCTGGGATACGGGAGCAAACGCGCCCTGTCACAATTTCATCTTCGACTTCGGTGTGTTCCGATACATGGTCCGCGACGACTGGACGGAGCTTTACAGCCATGATGCGCAGGGGACCGTGCGCTCTGGCTCACTCGAGGTGCTCACGGAGGCCTTCTTCGACGGGTGCGCCCTGAAAATCGCGGTGAGTGGGATCTGCGATGATCTGTCCGTAGATAGCGCACTGACGCATGAGCTCATTGTGCAGGCAGGGCCGGGCTACCACTATACCGACAGGAACCTGTTCATGGTTGGGTCACATCCCCTGGTGCGGGTGCGGCCTGCGATCCCGATGCGCTATGAGTCGCGGGCCTGGGATTTCGGCTGGATCATGGCGCGTACCGACGGTCACGTAGTATACCGCCGCTGTGACCCCTACACGCTGAAGTTCGACGACCGCGTCATGCGCTGTGGGATGCGCTGGTTCGTGCGCTGAACCGCACATCCCGGTAGTTCGCTAACGCCTTCCCAGGTATTTGAGGAGTTCCAGCGCGATCAGGTGGTTCCCCTCAACAGTCAAGTGTACGCCATCCGAGGTGAACAGCTTCCGTTTCTCGGGATGGGTCCGGGTCGGCTCATAGACGTCCACGTAGTCGCAACCGTTCTCCTGCGCCACTTTGCGCGCTAGCGCGTTGAACTGCTCTAGCATCTCTGGCTTGCCGAACAGCGATGCCGTCCCTCGTGATGCAAGGAGCTGCTCCGCCAAGGGCAGGGTGATCTCGTAGACGGAGGATGTCGATGACATCACCGTCACCGGTGCCCCGGTCAGGCTCTTCAGGCGCTGGACCACCTTGGCATATGTGGTCTCGAAATCCTCGAGGGAAACCATCGGCAGCGTGAACCCGGATGCGCTGGTGAGTTTGCTGTCATTGTGCCCCAGGAAAATGAAGATGCGCGTAGGCGGCGGGTCGAACAGCCCGTCGTAGGCGTCGAGGCGGTACGCCTTCGGGCTCTCGTTCAGCCTCTGCCAGACACGGATGATGAAATCCCCTCCCACTCCTGCGTTCCTGAAGCTGAACTGCCCGCCGCAGGTCTTCTGCAGCCAGTAAGCCACCTGGTCCACGTAGTTGAACCCGCGGGAGAAGTCGGTGAGACTGTCGCCGAGGAACAGGTAATGCGCCGGGAGAGTGCCCGGGCTCGCTTGCTGAGCGGCAGCATTGAATTCATCCCACTTCTTGCGTGGCAGCACATCGACATACGCAGTTCCGTTGGCCGAGAGCTCGCTGCTGAGCAGAGTGAGCTTCCACAGACCTGTCGGAAGACCCGTGGTGTCAAAGGAATAATCTGCAGTGCCCCGCTCATCCAGCCTGATCCATGCTGTCTTGCTCGCAGTGCCACTCCTGGCGGACATGGACACGACCACGTTCGCCGCCGAACCAAGTTGTGATCCCGCGACGACCTTCAGAACCGCCTTCTCCTCGGCCGGGCAGGCACTGTATGCCGGCGTGGCTGAGAACCCTCCCGGGTAAAGCACGCCGGTCTCGGTTCCCGCTCCACCGCACCCGATCATCGCCAGCATCAGCACGGCGCCAAGGACAAGCATCGTGCAGGCTCGCATCGTTCTCATTCCCCGCAGTGGCCGCGAATCCGTGAATCGGCCCATTCAGCCTTGGTTAGCTGACTGTGATTTCGGCGGCGGTCGGGCACGGTCCTGCATCGCCGGGGGGAATGGACCAATCCGCGGCGAAGCTGCCCCGCGCCACTATAGGCAACCGGGCGACCATCATGTCCTCAGCCGGCAACACGCCGCGAGCTCTGCTTCGGGGAGCATTGCCGCCTGGAGCCTACTTGATCACAATTCTCCCCTCAATTGCCGGGCTCACTGTCCCGCGTTCCTTGAGGGTATCGATCACGATCGCGTTGTCGGTGAACCCCAGGTACACCGGCTCCTCGCCCTCGGTCATGACCTCGTACCCGTCCCCGCCCTGCAGCAGAAACTCGGGAGCCGCAAGTGTATACGTGGCGCTGCGGTCCAGCGGCTTGTCCCCCACCATCACGGACTCCAGCGCCTTGCCGTCGATCACAAGGCTCACCCCGGACACCTGGAAGAACCCGCCGGCGGGACGCTCCAGACTTGCCGACCGCTCCAGGGCCCGCCAGAGCTGGTCCCCGGAGACGCGCTTGGTGGCAATGCGGTTGCTGAAGGGTACCGCCTTGAGTACCGAGCCAACCGTGATCGGCCCGGCGGGAATGGATGCGCGAATGCCGCCGGCGTTCACGAGGCAGACATCCGCCCGAGTGTACTCACGCAGCAGGTCGCAGATCAGGTTGCCCAGATTGGTCTCCCGGCTGCGCAGGTTGTCCCGCTCGCCGTCCAGGTCCACCATGGTCCTGGCGATCACCTCCCCCAGCCGCTCCTCGAGCTTCTCCGCGTACGCGTCCACAACCGCCTTGACCTCCGGGTCTTGGGGCACGGCGTCATTCATCTCACGCAGGAATCCGCGGTGTTTCGCCACGTCCCCATCGCGAACCAGCATATCAAGTTGCCCCAGATACCGCCCGTAGCTCCCGGCCTGGCAGATGAGGGTCTTGCCCACTCGCACGGGCCGTTCCAGCACGGTATGGCTGTGGGCGCCGATGATCACATCAAGCTCCGGGCAGGCCGCCGCGAGCTTGAGGTCCTCCTCATAGCCGAGGTGACTGAGCGCGACCAGGAATTCCGCCTGTCCACCGATCTCAACCAGCAGCCTGCGGCATTCCTCGATGGGGTCGGCAAAACGCAGTCCGGCCACGTTTTTCGGGAGCGTCTCCACCGCGGTATCCTTGGACGTCAAGCCAATGATGGCGCATTGGGTCCCGTCAGGCAGGGGCAGGAGGGCCCAGGGGTTCACGAGGCGCTGCCCGTCGGCCTCGCGGTAGATATTGGCCGACAGGATTCCGAACTCGGCCATGCCCGCGATGCGATGGAAGTTGTCCTGGCCAAAATCGAACTCGTGGTTGCCCACGCACATGAGGTCCAGGTCCATGAGGTTCAGGCATTTCACATCCGGCTCGCCCCGATAAATCATGGACATGGGTGTGCCCTGGAGTATGTCCCCTGCCTCCACGAAGAGCGTGGCGTTGCCGTGATCACGGTTCCACCGCTGGACCCCATCCGCAGCCGTAGCAATGCGCGCGATGCCCCCCACCGTCTCGTCGCCGCTTTTCACCGGCTCCAGGTATCCATGGAAATCATTGAAGTGCAGGATGGTGAAGTAGCAGTCGGCCCCTGCCGAGCTGATGACTGTAAGCAGAGCCAGCAAGGGCGCCAGACGACGACTCAGTCTGGTCGTTGGGTGCATGCCTGGTGGCCTCCATGGTCTCGGATCACGCCGGGAACAACGAGGTATTGTTCAGAGCCGCCTCGTTACTCCACGTCCCTAGCGCAGCGGAATCCGAGGTAGGCATGAGCGAAGTCGGGCTCGGGCCTGAAGCGGTACGTCGTCGTGGCGATATGCGGCTCCCCGGTCCAGCTGCCTCCCCTGGCAACTCTCCTGCCCTCGGTCGCCGGATCTTCCCGCCCATCGTCGGCGGCATACGGGTAGGGCTTGAACAGGCTGCTGGTCCATTCCCAGGCGTTACCGGCCATATCCAGGCAGCCGAAGGGTGAAGCGCCGGCGGGCTTCTCCCCCACGGGACCGATGGCGTCCTGCCCGAAACGCATGCGCCCGTAGTCCAATCCCGCGCCCCAGGGGAACTTCCGCGCGTCGGTGCCCCGAGCGGCTTTCTCCCACTCGGCCTCGGTGGGCAGGCGCTTGCCGGCCCATTGCGCGTAGGCCCGCGCGCCGTACCAGGTCACATTGGTCATCGGGAATCGCTCCCTGCCCGGCTTTGGCCGCCATTCACCATTCACCTGCTCGACGGGTGAATAGGCCGGCATGCCCAGGAATTCCCGTCCCTGATCATCGGCCGTGCGCTTCGCCTCATTCAGGAACCCTGCATATTCAGCAACGGTCACCTCGAGGCGGTCGATAAGGAAGGCCGGGAGGCTGACGGTGTGCACCGGTCGCTCCATCGCATCCTCATCGATGGCCTTGCCTTCGCTGCCCATGGTGAACTCCCCCGCAGGAACAAGCACCATTCCTTCGGGGACATTCGGCTGTCCGAAGCAAGGAAGCGCAAGAAGCAAGACACTTGCAGCCAGCGATCCGTGATAGGCCCACATGTGGATACACTCCCCTGGCGACAGATCGGTACTGTATTAGGGTGTTCCTCCTGGCGGCGGCGGTTTCCTGCGCGGGATGCCGGGGAATGGACTTCCCGGAATCAACTCAGCCGCGGCAGGCGCCGCGGCTGAGAGATGTGCGGGCAGGACCCGTTTCCGGGCATTGCGCGGCCTTAGCGGGTCTTATTCCAGTAAGCGGCCACGTTCCTGTCAGCGTCGCCACCTTTGTACCACTTGGCATGGCCGTCGGCGAGACAGACGTTGAACCCGTCATTGTGGCGGGTCAGGTCGACCCCGTCAGGCCGGATTCCACAGGGCCGGGCATAGCACGCAGCGCCGCCACCGATGACCGAGTTATTCTGGGCGCACCAGCGACTGGATGCCCACGCGTCAAAGATCATAAAAGTCTCCGCGGGATGCGTAATGCCCCCTATGGAAGCATTGAACTGGCCGCGGACGCCAGGCATCAGGGCAATGTTGGCAGAGTAGCTGACTGGTCCGAGAGACGGGGATGTCGGGTCATTGCCGGGAGACCCATCGGACGGGCAGACGAAGATCTGGTTGTTTTTCACGTAGCTCAGCATCGCATGGCGCCAGGAATACAGCGGCCACTGGTTGGGCTCGGTTACCCACTGGTATGAGGCGGGGAGCCGCTCGTCCCAGTCCTGCGCGTACATCAGCAGCCCAAGGCCGATCTGCTTCGCGTTTGACAGACAACTTGACTGCCGGGCCTTCTCGCGAGCACGGGCGAACACGGGAAAGAGGATTGCGGCAAGGATCGCGATGATCGCGATGACGACGAGCAATTCGATCAGTGTGAAACCACTTCTGCGCATGTTGCGTCTCCTTTGTGAAACATGGATGGCCCGCGTAACACGGTTGAGAATTAAAAGTTCCACAATTATCATACCAAATCCTTCGTCGTCTCGAACTTTTTTCTGCGCAGGCGTTCCCCGCGCCGGTCGTGTCACACAACTGGCATCTCCTCGACCAGGGCCGCAGGTCCTGGAGCCTCGCATACGGAAAGGTGCCCGGTCACTTGCCCGGGACGGCGAACTCTTACGCTCTGAGAGTCCTGGAGGCCGCCATGAACCTGCTCTGCACGGTGCTGACCGCCCTGTGTTTCCCTGTACTCGCCGCCGATTACCCGGTTCCTGAACCACGTCCGGTCAAGACTGACGTCCAGGTGGGCGCCTATATATTCCCCGGCTGGAGCGCCGGACGGGGAGACAGCTACGGTGAGTGGAAGCTCATCGCGAAATTCGCCCACCCGCGCCCGATTCTCGGCTTCTACGATGATTCTCTGCCCGAAGTGGCCGACTGGCACATCAACTGGGCGCTGGAGGCGGGCATCTCCTGGTTCGCCTTCGACTGGTACTGGAACAGCGGCGAGAAGCACCTGCACGGGGCCCTGGAGAGTGGCTTCCTGAACGCGCGGTACAATGAGCGGATGAAGTTCGCAATCCACTGGTGCAACCACGATGTTGGCGGCTGGGCGCCGGTGGACAACAGCGCGGCGGGCATTGAGACCATGCTGCGATACTGCGCGGACAACTACTTCACCAGGCCCAACTACCTGAAAATCGGCGACCGCCCCGTATTCATGATCTGGAATATCGACACGGTGCTTGAGGCCAATGGCGGTCCGAATGGGTTCAAGACGGACCTCCTGCCCCGGCTCAACGCCATCTGCCACGAGAAAGGCCTGGGGGACCTGTTCTTGGTGCTGGTCCACAATGCTCCGGAACGGGTGCGAGACATTCCGGTGGGCGACGCCTTCACCGGATACAGCTACGCCGCGCTCACTACCCAGACGGTCTTCAGCAGGCCCGGCAGTGCCCCGTATTCCGAACTCGTGGAGGCCCTCCCGAATCACTGGAAGCGCCTGCATTCGGGACCCAAGCCCTTCATCACCTCCACCCAGTCGGGCTGGGATGACATGCCGCGCACTCTCGGATGGGGCAACGACACCCGCTGGGCACGCACTGACAACACAGCGGACCTGTTCGAGCAGACCCTCCGCGACGGCAAGGCGCAGGTGAAGCCTGACTTGCCGCTGTTTATCATCGAAGCCTGGAACGAGTGGGGCGAGGGTTCGTTCATCGAGCCCAGCAAGGAGTTCGGGTTTGGGCATCTCGACGCGATTCGCCGGGTATTCGCCCCGGGTGCAGGCCCCAATGACTGGGCGCGGCCAACGCCGGAACAGGTGGACTCATACAGCATCCTGCAGGGCGAGACACTCGCGGCAGCCCGTGCCCGGGAGCTCGAGCCTGACCCGACCCCAACCGTGGTTGAGCGCAAGATGGACCTGACCGCGGACCCCGAGACGCTCCCCGGGGAGGTGGTGGCCGAATGGCGCTTCGATAGCGAGGAGACCGCGCAGGCCATCCAGCCCCGGATGCACGTGGAGTTACAGGGCATTCGCGACGGGAGAGCGGTGTTCAGGATCACCGGCGGCGACCCGCAGTTGTGGCTCGAAGGTGGCTGGCCGCAGGCGGGGAACAAGGTTGCCGTGGCCTTCCGAGTGCGCAGCTCCCAGGCCAACTGGCGCTGGGCTGAGCTTTTCTGGGCCGGTGAGGGGCAGACATTCGTGGGCGAACGCGGCCACAAGCATGACTGGCAGGCCGACGGTGAGCCGCACACCTATGTGCTCAGCTTCCGGCCGGGGCATGAGCCGCAGGGGTTCTTGAAAGCCTTCCGCATCGACCCGCCGTGGGGAACGGACTACGAGATCGAACTTGAGTGGATCAAGGTGCTGAGGTTGGGGGAGTGATGGGCGAAGCCACTCTATCGCATGCGGCTGGCCGCGTGCCGTAGCCTTCCAGCCCCCCAGGGGCGATAGCGCTTTGCCCCTCCATGGTGGGGGCTTACGGACCAGAGCCGAAGGACGAGCCGCTGCCGACACCGGGTGGCCCACCCCACTAGCGATCGGGTGCCGCTGGCCTTCAGCCCCCCTCGTTCCTCAACTCCCCCACCGCCTCCACCATCGCCCGGAAGTTCTCCGGGGGTATCGGCGGGTTGATCTCGCTGGATGAGGCCACGAACATTCCGCCGGTCTCCAGCGCCCGGGTCTCGAGGATGTGCCGGCGCACCTCGGCGCGCACCTGGTCCGGCGTGCCCCGTTCCATGAGGTCAACGCCGTCCACGCCGCCCGACCAGACCATCTCCGGCCACTCCTGCTTCAGCCCCACGATCTCCATGCCCACTCCTGGCTCCAGGCAGTAGAACCCGTCCACGCCGCAGGCGATGAGGTCCGGGATCGCCTTGCGGTAGTTGCCGTCGCTGTGGTAGAGCACCTTGACCCCGGCCTCGTGCCAGGCGGCGGCGGCCTGCTCAATGTACGGGAAATGGTGCCGCCGCAGGAACTCCGGCGGGAAGATGGGGCCCTGCTTGGTCGCGAAGTCTTCGGCGATAAGGATTACCGGAGACAGCGCGGGGTCCGCCACCGCCTTCACCCACTCCACCTGCCGCGGGCCGCTCACCTGCATGTAACGTTCGAACACTTCCGGGTCATCGTGAGTGAGGTAGGCGAAAAGCTCCAGGCCCATGGTGTCGAAGGCCGCGCAGAAACCGGTGTCGTGATAGCGCAGGATCACGGTCTCGCCGATGCGCGCCTGCAGGTCGGTCATGAACCGCCGGTGCTCTTCTCGGGCGGCGGTGGGGTCATCCGGGGAGTTCTCGAGGGAGTGTGTGCGCCTCATCAGCCACTGACGCGCGCCGTCCACGTCCGAAAAGGGCTTGCTGACCCGCCAGGTGGTCCAGTTGTCGTTCTGGTAGACGAATCCGTCCGCAGTGGTGTACCGATCCGTCCCCCTCGGCGCAACCGGGGGCATGATCAGGTCCGTGGTCTGCCGGATGACCGCGCAGATATCCTCCACGGTGTACTCGAACCCGGTGATCTCCTTACCCGTCCAGTCCGCGATGACTCGCGGGTTGTAGCTGAGTTGCTCCAGGATGGGCACGCGGTCAACGGGCTGCAGGTTGAGAGCAGCCTCGACGCGCTGGCGCTTGGTCATGACGTCGGTGGCGAAAAGGCGCTCCATCCCGGGAGACTCCTCTTCCGTCTTCAGTATAGCGTCGCGTTCATCTCGGTGCCCACCCGCGGGGGCCGGCCGTCCGCCAGTTTCCCGCCTGGACTCTCGTACAGGTACAGAGCATTGCCGGTCATGGTGGTGAGGGCAAGGTATATGGGCCCGTCGCTGGTGAGATGCAAAGGCACGCAGTCCCGGATCTCGTCGCCCTCGGCCACTTCCAGGCGCTCGATGACCTCCCCCTGCCCGTTGTAGATCAGGGGCTCGTATGCGACCACGATCTCGTCCAGGCCGTCGCCGTTCCAGTCCAGCAGGTCGTGGTGGCGGCCGTCCTTCGTCACGATCTCAGTCAGGACGTCGCCCTCCGCATCCAGCACCCAGAGCGGATAAGGTTCCGGGGAGGGCACATACAGGTCCACGAGAATCTGCTTCTCGGGCAGGTTTGGGAAGACCCGGCCAATGTCCATTGACTCGAAGTGGTGCCCGCTCAGGCCCCAGATGCGACGGCCCAGACCGTCGATGACCTCAATGCGACCCGACCCGCAAAAAGTGACTGCGAGGCGGAAATCCCGCGGTCGATCCCCGGCCTTCAGGACCCGCACCGCGTCCACATGCCCGGGCTCGTCCTTGGGTGCGGTCACCAGCCAGCGCCGAGTGCCGTCGGGGTTGAGCATAGCGTGCCCGGCCATGACGCAGTGCCGCCCAGTACCGTCCAGGTCCACGGGATACGCCTGGTGCGCGGTGAGGTATCCACCGGGCTTCTCCAGCGTCCAGAGCAGGTCCCAGTCGTGGCTGTAGGCCCACAGTTGGGTGTACCGGGTCTTGAGCAGGACATCCGGCCGGGAGCCACCGCTGAGATTGCAGAAGGTGATGCAGTCGGTGGCATCCTCAGGCAGCGGCAGCCTGCGCAGTTCCCTGCCCGTAGTCCCCTCCAGCACTACCAGCGCGCCCTGGGTGGCGAGAATCACTTCCGGGCGCCCATCGCCGTCCCAGTCAAACACCTGGCAGGGCACGTCATGCCACAGTTCGCCGCTGCCGCTTCCGGGGGCACCCCATGTCCAGAGAACCTCGCCATCGAGGTTCTGCACTGCCACCGCGCAGGTGTAGTGGTGATCTGACTTGCCCACCCAGTACTGCACCGACCGCGCGGTCACGATCTCCGCCCGGCCGTCGCCGTCCAGGTCGCCCGAGACGAACCAGCTTCCCGCGTGATTCGGGTCCAACTCGATGCGCTTCCACGGCTCCATCCCACAGCACCTCGGTTGCGGCTGTCCTGCGCGGCGACCCGGACGGTCGCTCAGGCGCCGACCTCCCGCCAGAACTGGTAGCCCGGGCAGTCCACGAACCGCCACGGACATTGGGCCGGTAAGCCACCGGCAAGCCCCCTGTCGATCAAGGCGAGCGAAAGCGAGCGGAACCAGGTGGGAAACATCCCGCCCTGGGCAGCCCCGGAAGCAAGTTGCGGGTGCCCGTATTCGAAGGCACGGTGACGCATGAACTGGAAGCCGCCGTCGGAGGTACGGTTCTCAAGCACCGCCGGCGTTGCCGTGCGCAAGGCGGCCAACACCTCATCCCGCCGGTAGTCCGTGAGCCGGCTCATACGCGCGAGAGGGTCGATCGAGTCAATGTCTTCGCATGCGCTGCCGTCATACGGGTTAGCGGAATTGTGTACGCCCCAGCCGAAACTGCCCCGGGGATTCTGGGTCGCAAGCACCGTGTCCACCGCCCGCTCGATGTGCGGGATAGGCCGGCGGTCGTAGAAGTACAGCGGCCACCAGTGGTACGCCGCCTGCACCGCATGGGACCGCGCCACCGGGTCGCTCACGTCCAGGCTGCCCCAGACGCCCGTCTCCGGGTTGAGGTGATGGTCGTCAAGCCAGTCCAGGAGAAATGCCACCGCTCTGCCCGCCCGGGAATCATTGTGGAAATCCCGGGCATACTGCAGGAGCGTGCCCACGTTCATAATCTCATTGCCTGTCCAGGCCACGCGGGCGCCGAAATCCCGGGACCCAAGCCACGACTCAAGGGCATCGAGCCGCGAGAAATCGTCCACCAGCGCGAACGGACGGCTCGCCACGGCGTCCAGGGCGGTGAGGGCGATGATCGCGTGACACGTGAGATGGGCACGACCACACCAGAGCGGGTCATCGGCGTACCAGCCCTGGCCGAAGATCACCGGATCGCGGAACAGGCCGTCCTGGTCCTGGTAGCTGCAGATGGTTCCGGCCCACCGTCCCCGAAATCCCCCGTCCTGACTGTCAATCGCGCCGAACAGGCCCAGTGTCATCACCGCATAGCAGGTGCTGTAAAGGGTGGGCTGGGTGGCCGCGTGAGAGTACCGGAAGCTGAACTGGTCTACACGACAGCTCCCCACGAAGTCCAGCACTTCGCGCCGCAGGTCATCCCACACGTAGCCCCGATCGCTGTCCACACGTTTCTCCCGTTGAATCACTGCGCTTTGATGACAAATCGCCCGGGCTCGATGTTCCACCCGTCCAGCGCGACCTCGATCTCGCCTGCGGGGAGATTCGGCAATCTCGCGACGATCTCGCGGGTTTCCCCCGGCAGGAGCGAGAAGAAGTTGTCGGTCCAGTAGACCGGGAGCACCTCTTCCCCACTGGCGGCATCCACCAGTCGCACCCGGATGAAGAACGCCAAAGCGACCTCGGGGTTACTCACACTCACCCGCACCCGGGCGTCACCGTTCTCCTCCGGGAGCTGTCGCGCCCTGGCCCCCAGAGAGACTTTCGGCATGTCGGACAGCTCCGGAAAGCAGGGCGTTTCCCTTGGCAGGAACAGCGGCTTGTTGGCGGGCATCTTCAGCATGTCGCCGCAGTATACTTGCTCGTATTCATCCTGACGCGGGGACAGCCAGTAGAAATTGTCCGCCGCGAGAGTTCCGTCCGCGCGCCATAGTTCCAGCTTCACGAAATACACCGGCACCTGGGCGAACGCGGGGGGCAGGGCGAAGGAGAAGGTCTCAAGCGCACTGTTAGCGGGGCAGCTCACGTTCGCGGATTCCTCGCGCAGCACATTCAGGTCCAGGTCGAACATGACCGCGCGCAGGTGCAGGCCATCGGCATCGTGCAGGCTGTTATTGATGACGCTGACAATGCTGTCCAGCGGGCAGAGCTGAACCGCAAGCGCCGCACAGGCCTTGCGCACCGCGAAGAGGCTCACCATGGGCCGCAGGAACCAGTCGTAGAATTGCCACTGCACGTCCGGGAACCCGCTGTTGATCTTCCACTCGCCGAACCCGCTGGTAATGTCCCACATCCGGTGATGGACCGCTTCGTAAAACCCCCGGTGCTGGTCGTACGTGACCAGGTGCGCCTTCCAGACGTAGTCCTGAAGATCCTTCGGCTCGCCATATAACAGGCGCAGGCCGCGGTCGAACCATTCAAAGTACGAGTTGGCACCGTAGTGCGCCCAGGCTTCATCCAGCGGCCATTTCGGGTCGTCCCCCGGATTCGCCCCGAGCTCCGAAAGATGGGGCATGAACTTGACCAGGCTCTCCACCGGCGGCACGGATGCGGCGCCGCTCTCGATCATGAACATCCAGTTGCGGTGTTCGCGGACCAGCGTGTAGTACGCCGCCGGCAGCTGCCAGCCGTAGGTCTTCGGCATGTAGTCGTTGCAGCCCACCGGCAGCTCGCGAGAGAACCACTCGGGCACATCGGTCCGATACCAGGGGAAAGACCCGGAGGGGATCAGCCGCCGGGTGTCATCGTGTGCCAGGACCGTCCGCCGCCACATTTCGTAGATGTCCTCGCACGTTTCCCCCTCATTCTGCGCCATGTGGATGATGAGGGACGGATGGTTCCGGTACCGCTTCGCGATGTCCACCGTGCAGGCCTCCAGCACGGCGCGATCCACATCCCAGGGCCGGTTGTACTGGAGCCAGTAGCAGTCATAGAAGCAGGTCCAAAACATGAGCCCATGCCTGTCGCACAGGTCCAGGAACCAGTCTGGAGGGTTGGGGATGTCTTCGAAAACCACGTAGTTCTGGTTGGCCTCGGCCAGGTAACGCAGCTCGGCATCCACACGCTCCGGGCTCCAGTCGAACATCATCTCGGGCTGAATGTACCCGCCCCTTTGAAAAATACGCTTGCCGTTCACATAGAGCCTGAGTCCCTCCGCGCCGTCCAGTTCGTGCAGGGCCCAGTCGAGGCGGCGGATGCCGAAGGGGCTGGTCACCCGAGCGGAAAGGTCGTCGCCTGCCCGGAACTCCAGACGCAGCTCATACATCGGCTGGTCGCCGTAGGTGTTCGGCCACCACAGATGGGGATTGCCGATGCACAGGTCTGGTGCGTCCGTGTGAGCAAGTGTGATGATCTTCGTCTCGTGACTCATCAGGGTGACGCTGCGCGAGAAGCGCCCCACGGTCTGTCCGCGGGGATCGAGGATGGTACCCTCCAGGACGCCACTCACCACGCGATCAGAGGCGTTGACCAGCTCGGCCGACACGGTCAACCGTGCGCAATCGAAGGACGGCAAGTCCAGGTCGGTGCGCACGAACGGGTCTCGCAGGTCCACCGGGCCGGTGACCTCGATCTCCACCTCCTGCACCAGTCCCATGTTGCGGTCGGGCACGGTCGGGAAGCAGTCGTAGCCGATGGTCATGACCTCGGTGATGTCCCGACAGATTTCCTTGATGAAATTGCGCACCGGACCGTAGACTTCCAACTGCGTATCGGGGTCGCCAGGGTGATCCACCGGGTGAATCAGGATGGCCAGGGCATTGCGGCCCGGTTGCGCGGCAGCGGTGATGTCCAGCCGGAAGCGCCGGAACATCCCCACAAGCTGATCGTGTCCGGCGATGTGCACCCCGTTCAGCCAGACGTCGGCCCGGTAGTTGATGCAGTTGAGGGTGAGCCAGACCCGGCCGTCAGCGGGCAGTGCATCGAGATCGAACTCGGCGCGGTACCACCAGGGGTCGCGCCAGGGATTACGGCCATCCGGG
This sequence comes from Armatimonadota bacterium, assembly GCA_013314775.1. NCBI lineage: Bacteria > Bacillati > Armatimonadota > Armatimonadota bacterium. The sequence goes on from JABUFB010000010.1 coordinate 266,215, forward strand.
AGGTGGCTGTACTGTGCGAGGTCGTGGTCGGCGTTGAACAGGTCAGAGGAATCCGGCACGCGGAAGGCATTTGGCCAGATGCGCGGATCAGGATACGTGCCATCCTTCACCAGGGCCAGCAGGACGGTGCTCGGGACCTCCACCGAATGCCAGCCGGGTAGTTCGGCCCCGACGGTGGAGAGCGCCTCGCCGTCTCGGGTGTCGAGGAACGAAGTCTGCAGCCGCCAGGGCTGGGACAGTGCGATGATGCGATCCATGCGCGACCACTCCAGTCAGGCGAGAATTGCCTGTATGCGGGACACCGGCCGCCCCACGACAGGAATGGGCGGGTATTCTCCTTACGCTTACCTGTTCACCTGCATGGCGCGTGGAGAATCTGGCGCGGGGGAGCAACGGCAATGTATGGAGGGAATCAGGCCGCGCGGGGGGAAACTGCGGGGAAGACTGGGCGGCGCGCCGTTGATGGGTGACGGCAGTAAATCGCACGGCGCCTCGGGCGTTTCGAGAAGGCTCCTCCACCGGCTGAGCCTGTGAGCCGTTTGTCTTGTCCCTGCCCGTCGAGGCTCAGGGCGATGGACCGCCGAATCCACGGGATGGGTTCCGCCTCGCTCCACTCCCCCCGTGGCAATAGGCTGCCGCCCGCTCCGCAGACTGGAGACAACGGCGCAACAGCCGTCCGCCGTTGACTTGATCCATCATCGAGAGCGAAGCGACCACCTGCGGTCGCCGCATCGAGCTGAGGTAGCTGAGCGCCGTCCAATCGCACGCAGAAAGCGTGATCCTGATGACCTTCGCGGACAGAGCCCTCCACGGACACGCATTCCACCGGAGCGCGCTCTCGCTTTGCATAGTATTGCTCACTATGGCGATGGTAGTCCCTGCAGCCGCGGACCTCGCTTGGAAGGCCGTCTGGGTGTGGTCGATGCCCAACAAGACGGATCAGGACATGGCCTGCATGGCTCAGGCAGCCCAGAGCCTGGGGTTCAACACCATACTTGCACTGCCGCCGCGAGACCGAATCCCGGCACTCATCGAGGAATGTCACCAGCGCGGGATATCGCTCTACCTGTCCACGGTCTTTAGCGGCGGCGACGCATCCTGGCGGCAGGTGATGACCCCGGAGGAGGAAGCCCGGGCGAAGCTGCCCTTCGGCATTGACTATCAGATCGGAGGCCAGCCCGTGTCAGCCGATGAATTGCTGCAGTCTCCTCTGCCCTGTTGGAATCGTCCCGAAGTGCGTGAGATGGGCGCGAGGAAAGTGCTCGACCTGGCCTCCCTGGGCGCGGATGGCCTCGCGTTCGACTGCATCGGCTATCGCAACTACACTCGTTGCCACTGCCCGGTCTGCGAAGAGAAGCTGGCTGAATATCGCGCCGAACACCCGGAAATGGACGCCAAAACTGCGGAGGCGCGCTGGGCCGAAGAGGTGTTGGTACACTTCAACAACGAGATGGCCGCAGTTGCCAGAGAGGCGAAGCCGGGCATCAAGCTCACCACCCACGTCTACCCTGTCTTCCTGCCCAATCCCTACTATGGGTACCGGCTGAACTTGGACTACACCGGCGAGACGGTCTCGTGGTTCTTCCGCCCACACTGGTCCCTGGACACCGTGCGGGAGCGTGCCCAGGGAATCGTCAGCAGGCAGGGCACAGTCTGGCCCCGGCAGACGGCCGCGCCCTTCGTGGCCTTCGATGCACGGAAACACCGGGATTACCGGTCGGCGCGTCGCATTCGGCAGGAACTGCGCCTCGTCAAGGACAGTGGGGCAAAGGCACTGCAGATGGCGGAACTCGGGTACATCCTGCAGTATCCAGGAGTTGCCCGCGCGGTTGCCCGTGAACTGAGTGGGGACTTCCAAGCCCAAGGAGACAGCAACTGACGAACCCAAGACGCACGGGGACTGTCATACTCACAAACGGGTGGGGACGAGGAGCGATGGGTAGTTGAAAAGGAAGCCGACTTCACCCACACTCACACCCGCGGCGGCCGGAGTTCTGCTGGCTGTTGTCGCACTCACAGGTGCCGGTCCACTCTCTGCCTGTGACACCCCCGTCTTCGAGTACGCCCTCTACCACTGGACGGCGGACTCATACACTGTGGTCTATCTCAGCGACAGGCCGGAAGTCGGCCCGGACCGCAAGGCCAACGGCTACCTGGAGAAGATGGGGAGCCTGGAGGACGGGTTCGCGAACGTGCGCCTGGTCCGTCTGAACCCGAAGCAGTTGCCCGAGACCACTCCGCCTGATCTGCGCGAAGCAGTGGAGCGCCACGCGCAGGCTTCTCTCCCGCTGCACCTCGTGTATACCCCGCGCGGAGACGAGATCCACGCGGGGCGGCTGTCCCCGGAGGATGCTCGGGCGCTTGTGGAGTCGCCGCTGCGAAAGCAGATCGCCGACATGCTCGTCGAAGAGCGCAAACAGGGCGTGTTGCTCTTGCTCTCGGGCGAGGATGCGGATGCCAACGCAAGCGCCCGGCAGGCGGCGCTGCAGGCCATCGAGACCGCGAAACAGTTTGACGTGAACCCGGGCTTTCTGGAGATCGACGCCGGCACACCCGAAGAGAAGTGGCTGGTGAAGCAGCTCAGGGCGCTTCCGGTGGAGGAGAGCGCCCAGAGCGCCCCGCTGCTGTTTGGGTGTTTTGGGCGGGGGCACGTGGAGGGTCCGGTTCCTGCCGCCGGCGGCACCGTCGATCCGGCCCTCATGCTCCTCGACTTCATGTCCGGACCGTGCACTTGCGTCGTGAAAGAAGCGGGCATGGGCCTGGACCTGCTGATACGCCGCAACTGGGACGCATCCTTGCCCGCCGGGGGACCGCCGGAACTGCGGCCCATGGAACCCGGTGGCTACATCGCATTCTGAACCCCGATGACGAGGCACCGGCAGCGTGTGCCGACACTACCCGGTCTTGCTCGTGCTCCCATTCGCTCTCGGCTCCGCGCTCTGTGCTCTGCACAAATGTTGTTGCATTGGGCCGTGCGTCTGGGTGTGATGGCCGTGGAGGCTTTGACGACCAGCAGGTCGTCTCTGTCTCCTTTTTGGTTTCTGGATACCGCTCATCGCGTGCCCGCAGGTCATCCAGGTGCTTGATGCTCCATACCACCCTTTCGTTTGAGGACCTCGCGGCGGGCAGGGTCGCTGGTCGTCTACCGCGGGCCCCGATTCGTCTTGTGGAAGCCGTGCCCCAGCTCCAGGTCGGTCCAACCGGAGGCGGCGGCGTGGATGACGAGCGGTAGGACCAAAAACACCGGGCGGAGATACAGACGCACAGGCATCCCGCTTCCCAAGACGGATTGGCCCGGCAAGCCCTGAAGGGCCGCAGAACCGTATGCATGGGCCAAGGTCGCCCCGGGTCTGCCCGGGTCTTCCCCGAAGGAATCCGTTAGCCGGCGAGGAAACACCCGTGTGACCGGGCTCCCAGACCACACGATTCCGCGGCGTCTAGCCCCGGCCTCTGGAGGCCTCAAGCATGTTGCCTCGTTACATCGCATTCGCGCTGATCGCCGCATCTCTCGCCCCAATTGCCGGGAGGGCTGACGACATGACCTGGCAGGTCGGCATTTCGCGCCGGGTAATCACACCCAATACCCCGGTCTGGCTTGCCGGATACGGAACGGCGCGGCCACCGGATGGGAAAATCCATGACCTTTGGGTGAAAGTCCTCGCCCTGCAGGACGGCCGGGGCAAGCGCGTGGTGCTGGCCACCACCGACCACATGGGCATGTCCAAGACCATCTACGAGAGCCTGTACTCCAAGATCGCCTCGCGCTTCGGCCTGCTGCGGTCCGAGTTCATGCTCACCTTCAGCCACAACCACTGCGGGCCGTGCCTGAAGGACGATCTCGTGGACTACTACCCCGCCGACGACGAACAGCGCAGGTTGGTGAACGAGTACTCAGACTGGATGGAGGGCGAGGTGGTGGAGGCCGTGGCCGAGGCGCTCGCTAACCTGCGCCCGGCGCGGCTCTTCTGGGGTGAGGGCAAGTGCACTTTCGCGGTGAACCGCCGCGAGAACCCGGAGGCCGAAGTGCCTGCCATGCTGGCGGCAGGCACTCCTCTGCGAGGCGCAGTTGATCACTATGTCCCGGTTCTTGCGGTGCGAGATGAGAACGGAGCGCTCCTCGCCGCCCTGTTCGGGTACGCCTGCCACCCGACCACTTTGTCCTTCAACACCTGGTGCGGCGACTACCCCGGCTTCGCGCAGGTGAATCTGGAAGCGGCTCACCCCGGATTGACAGCCATGTTCTTCAATGCCTGCGGTGGCGACCAGAACCCGATCCCCCGGCGCAAGCTGGAACTGTGCGAAAAGTATGGAAAGGAGCTGTCTGATGCAGTTGAGGAAGTGCTGGCCGGGGAGATGAAACCGATCTCGGTCGGCCTCCGCTCGGATTTCGAGTTCGTCGACCTCGACTATGAAGAGCTTGTGACGAGGGAGAAGCTCGTGCCCATTGCTGCCGGCCCGGCTTCAGTACAGGAGCGGTGGGCGAAACGGATGCTGAAGCTCATCGACCAGGGAACGGTCTTCCCCACATCGTACCCCTACCCGGTGCAGGCGTGGCGCATCGGCAAGGAGCTCATCTTCATCGGCATCGGCGGAGAAGCCGTGGTGGACTACTCCCTGCGGTTCAAGCGGGAGTTTGGGCCAGGCACCTGGGTCTGCGGGTACGCCAATGACATGGCGGCGTACATTCCCTCCCGACGGGTGTGGGAAGAGGGCGGCTACGAGGGCGGCCCGCACCTGGATGAGTACGGCCGGCCGGCGTGGCGTTGGAAGGGCGACATTGAGGACCGCATTGGCGCCAGCGTCCACCGCGTGGTTGAGCAGGTGATGCTGGAGGGTACGGGCGGTTAGCGGGACTCATCCGGCCCGTCCGTTGCCATTGTGCCGCCCCTCCAGGGCTCGGGTCACAGGGGCCGGCGAATCCACGGGTTCCGTTTCGCTTCGCTTCACTCCACCCGTGGCTACAGGCTGACACCCGCTTTGCGGGTTGAAGGCAAAGGCGGACACCCGCGACAGACCCATCCAGCCCGGCCGTCTGTCGTGCCCTCCCCTTCCTACCCTCCAATCGCGGCCACGTCCACCATGTACTTACCCTGCAGCAGCTTCACGCACGCCGGCGTTGCACCCCCGGGCAGGTCGGACAGGCTGATGGTCGTCTCGGCTGATGCGGGGACGGTCACCAGCACCTTCCCCGCGACATCCGCCACCACCAGTTCGCATTCGCCGCCGGGGAGCGCAGCTTTCACGGTCAACTGGTCGCCGTCCCGGATCACATCCAGGCGCTTGCGCAGCTTCGCAATGCTGATGACTTCCTTACGGGGCAGGTAAGCCTTGATGGTGGCGGTCCGCGCAGACCGTGTCGTACTGGCCTCGCGGCAGTTCAGCATGTCGAAGAGATGCTCCTCGGGGCCGACCTCCACTTCGAGCACTGCTCCATCGACGGTATGCTCGGTTCCGTTGATCACGTGATAGAAGGTCTTCCCGTTGCCTGTGAATCGGTTGGCGTAGACACGCGGCATGAGCGTGGGAATAAGCGCCTCGCAGTCCCGGGTTTCAAAGGCGTCGGCGTTTTCCTTGTACAGCGCATAGAGCGCCGGCGGGAAGTACCGTCCGAAGGAGGCCACGGCGTTCCACAGCCGGTTGCGGTTCTGTGGGTCCGCGCCCCGGTGGTCGAGTTCATACGCCTTGCACTCGGGGAAGTAGAACCGCTGCAGATTGCACTCCACCGGCCGCAGGGGAGTGGCCTGCACGGTCACGTCGTAAGTGATCGTCCCGTCGATGTACTGCATGAGGTAGTCGTATCCAGGGTGCTCCAGGGTGAGCACCGATCCCGGCGTCACCCGGTCCATCGCTTCGCGCACCATGCGGGTAGCTTCGGCGACGCCCTTGTTCCACTGGGTCACGCCTTTCTCGGAAAACCGGTGCTCGTGCAGGTCGCTGAAACACGCCCAGCCCCGGTGCCCGTACTCGTCCAGGCGGATCCCGTCGGCACCGGTCTCGCGCATGACGCGCTCCATAGTTTCTGCCACCCACTGCCAGACCGCCGGGTTGTCGTGACAGGGGTTCCAGACTTCATAGCTCTTCGAGTGCTCACCGTTCTGCAGAACCACACCCCATTCCCTGCCGTGAGCCTTGCCGATCTTGCTATTGTCGTCCATGCGGAAGGGGTCGGTGTAAAGCGTGACCAGGGCACCCATATCCTTGTATGTCTGGATGGCCTTGCGGAATGCCGGCAGCCCGCCGAAGCGCTCATTGTATCCCAGGTAGTCCCCCGGCTGGTTGTTCCACATCATCTCGCCGGTTACCGGGTCTTTCACGAAATAGGGCTGCCAGGTCTTCCAGACAGACGCTCCCAGTACTTCCTCCACCTTGTCGATGGGTGTTCCCCAGGGCCCCAGTGGCGACCAGTCCCACCAGGACATGAGTTCGATGCAGTCGGTATCGGGCCGGATGATATCGGTGCGGTATGCGCCGTCCTTGAACAGGATGCCCTGGCCCCACCCCGCGGCGATCATGTGGTGTACGTCTCTCAGTCGCGAAGGCCACGGACGGAACTGCCAGACCCGGTGGGCCCAGTCGGCGTAGGCTTTCATCGCGACCCGCCAGTCTCCGGGGTGTGCACTGAATACAGCCTGGGCGGGTTCGAAGGACTCGCCCGGACCACGTGTGCGCCGCTGGTATTCATAGGCAAAGCCGGTGCCCTGTACCGCATCGAGAGAGTTGGTCCACTTGTACTCCGGCGCCGTAATCATGCTCAGGCGCTCGGCCCGGTCCTCGCCCTGGCCTTCGATGTACTTGCGCAGGGCGAGCACCTTGTGCCAGCCTTCAGCATCATCGGCGCGCACAGACAGACCTCCGCCGCGCTCTGGGCTGAACAGGTCCATGACCTGGTAAAGAGCCTCGTGATCGCCGTAACCTTTGCGAATCACCGCCGGACGGTCAGCAATGACGCCGCCGCCCCACGGGAAGAAATAGTAGTCAGCCGCCGGGTCATCCGAGGCCTTCAGGCCGGCCACGTGCGGGAAGGCCACCTTGAAGTCAACCGGAGTATCCCCGGCATTGGTGACCACGAGGCCCATGCGCAGGCCCTCGTCCTCGATGCCCAGTGTGAGACGCGCCGACAAGGCTGGAGCAGGCAGCGCGAGCTCTGCGACTAGTCCCGTTCGGCCGGCCGCGGTCACAGAACGACACTGGAAATCCCGGTTCCCCGCATAGCGGTGTTCGCCGATTTCGACCAAGAACAGGGCCGCGTTGTCGGGACTGGTCACCATCTCGCAGGCGGTGATCTCGTTGTACAGGGAGACCAGTCGCAGCTTGTCTGCTATCTCGAACTTGGCGCGCAGACCGGAGTTCTCGAGCTCCACTGTCGTCCCCTCCATGCGCATGACAGGCTCTCGCTCCGCGGGCTTCCCGGCGGGAGCAGCAATCTTCGGGCACATGTCGATGGGCTTCTGGCGGGGGTGGTAACTCAGGCCCAGGTTCACGGTGACGGCGCGCAGCGTCACGGGTGCGGTCGCCCGGATCTCTACACCGGAGGGTTTCGAAGCGAATGGCGGCATGAGGGTCGTCCCGGTCTCGGACATGCCCTGGATCGTATCGCCCGGCTTGCCCTCGCTGTCCAGGACCGCGACCTCCACTGGCGCGCTGGCATCCACGGACAGGCTCAAGGCTTCCAGAGCGTCAATCCGGGCTGGATCCCACTCGACCCGGGCAGTCTGGCCGGCGGACAGGCGCAGTCCATCCGGGACCAACTCTGCGCCGTGTGCACCGGCGTAGAGAACGAGACCGGCGGGGTCCTGAAGCGGGACGGCGCCTGCCGGCCGCCAGGTAATGCTCTCCCGCATTTCCCGGGCCAGGAGATAGAGGCGCACCATGTATTCGCCCGTGCCGCCGGGGACGGTCAGCGTGTCGGTCCGCCAGTTCTTCCCGTCGAAGGCCACCGCGCTGTTTCCACGGTTCCAGGTGTGGTCGATGCCCAGGTACAGGTAGTCGTCGCGCTTGTCGGCCGTCTCCTTGCGCAGGATGATCTCGTTCTCGCCCCGCACGAACTGCTCTTTCGGCAAGGACATGTCGTACCAGTCGAAGGTCGCGGGCTTACCCTCGGCGTACACCGGCGCGCCACAGTTGGTGGGAAAGCGGTTTACATGTCCGTTCACCACCACCTCGTAGGCTTCATCCAAACCGTTGGCCTGCTCCAGCGTACGCCAGGAGTAGTCGCGTACGGTCATGTAGACAGACAGGCGTACGGACTGCACGGCATCCCACACATCAGCCGGAACATGAGTCAGGTCCAGGATCTTCCGGGCCCAGTACTCGCCGCCATTCTGGTGAGTGATGCTCTTGCTCTGGTCGCCATCCCACTGACCGGCGTCGTCCCGGACCATGGTGACGCCCTCGGCCACTTGCTCCACCAGCGACGGAACCGCCGCCGCAAATGGGGTGAGAATGAGGATTAGCAGTGCCGGCAGGAGTATTCGCGGGTTCATGTCGGGCCTCCGAAGCGGCACACAGAGTCGCGCCGATTTAGTATGTTGTTTTTCCACATGTTCGGCGGCCTGCCCTTCCGCATCGGGGCTGCGAACCGCAGAACTCGCATCTCGGCTCCAACCTCACTCGAGACCGGTCCCCCGACGCGGCGGATCGGGCTGGCAGTCCCACGCGGTCGCCCGCAGGATATACCGTCTCTTCCCGCGAACATCCATCTGTTCCGCCATAATCGTGAGGCCGCGCCATCATGCATGAACAAGCCCAACCTGCTCTGAGGATGACCGGCATCAGCAAGGCTTTCGCGGGGGTCCAGGCCCTGCGCGCCGTGGATTTCAGCGTGCTGCCCGGTGAAGTCCACGGGCTCGTGGGTGAGAACGGGGCGGGGAAGTCTACCCTCATGCGCATCCTCAGCGGAGCAACGCCACCGGATTCAGGCGAGATCGTCTGGCGGGGACGCAGGCATGAGTTCGCATCCCCTGCATCTGCCCAGGCCGCGGGGATCGCCATGATACACCAGGAGCTGAGCCTTGTGCCGGGCGCATCGGTGGCCGAGAACCTCCTGCTGGGCCGAGAGCCGGTGAACCGTGCAGGCATGTTGCGGCGCTCGGAGATGCTGGACCGCGCCGCGCAGATCATGTCCGACCTCGGTGTCCCGGTCGACGTGCGCAGACCGGTGGAAGATTATCCGCTCGCAGTGCAGCAAATGGTGGAAGTGGGCAAAGCGCTGTCGCGCGATGCGTCGCTGATCGTCATGGACGAGCCCACCAGTCCCTTACCCGATACCGAAGCCGATCGGCTGTTCGGCACCATCCGCTACCTGCGCGATCGGGGCATTTCGGTGGTTTATATCTCCCACCGTATGGAGGAGATCTATCGAATCTGCGACCGCGTCACAGTGTTGCGAGACGGCGAACTGGTTGGGGTCTCTTCCATTTCGGAGATTTCCCGCGACCGGCTCATCGAGTGGATGGTTGGCCGGCGTATCGAGACTCTCTTCCCGCGCAGACAGGTGGCGCCGGGCGAGGAGCTGCTGCGGGTCGAGGCGCTCAGCCTGCCGTCCGAGGAGGGCGAGGGTCGGCTCTTGCTGGACAGGGTGTCCCTCCACCTTCGGGCCGGGGAGATCGTGGGCATCGCCGGGCTGCGCGGTGCCGGCGCAAGTGAACTCATGGGCGCGGTGTTCGGGCGTTACGGAAGCCGCCCCACGGGGAGCGTGGTACTCAAGGGTAAGACCGTTCGGTTCACGTCCCCAGCCCAGGCAATCCGCGGCGGGCTGGCGATGCTCACCTGCGACCGCAAGGCCACCGGGCTGATCATGCCGCTCTCGGTTCTGCACAACATGACCCTATCGGCCCTGCCGGACATTGCCCCTTCCGGCATCCTGCGCCGTTCTGCGGAGTTGCGGCGCGCCGAGCCCCTGGCCCGGCAGCTCAAAGTGCGCACGGCGTCGCTGGACGCCGAAGTAAGCGGCCTCAGCGGGGGGAATCAGCAGAAGGTGGCCCTCGCGAAATGGCTTATGACCGAGCCGCAATGCCTGCTCCTTGACGAACCCACACGGGGAATTGACGTGGGCGCGAAGCACGAGATCTATGAACTCATGAACCGCCTTGTGGAGGAGGGCAAGAGCATCCTGCTGACTACTTCGGAGCTGCCCGAGCTTCTTGCCATGAGCGACCGCATCATCGTCATGCACCGTGGTAAAGTGACCGCTGAGTTCACGCGCGCCGAAGCCACCCGGCAGAATGTGATGGCCGCGGCCATGGAGGACCCAGGTGAGCGATCCGCCTGAAACCCGTCAAATACCTAAGATTTCCGACTCAAACCGAGCAGCGAGTGGGTTCGGGCTCGCCTTGCGATTTCTGGGTCGCCACCGTGGGATCGCGGCGCTGGTAGCGGTCTTCATCCTGGGCTGCATCGTCAGCCCGCGCAACCTGCGGACCGGCGAGATTGTGTTCCTCACCCCCGGGAACCAGTCCAACGTGCTCTTCGAGTACTCTGAATATGGGCTCCTCGCGGTGGGGATGACCCTGGTGATCCTCACCGCAGGAATTGACCTGTCCGTGGGGTCTGTCCTGGGGTTTATCGCAACGCTGTTCAGCTTCCTGATCATCGCGAAGGGGGTATCTCTTGGTCCAGCCGTGCTCATCTGCATTATCGCCGGTTGCGGGATCGGTGCGACGAACGGGCTGCTTGTGGCGAAGCTGCGGATCCAGCCTTTCGTGGCGACCCTCGCGATGATGGTTGCCGCACGGGGGGCCGCCAAACTGGTCTCCGGGGGCATCAAGATCGCCCACGGCGCTCGGCCGTGGTACATCCTGCAGGACGCACCGCCGCGGGTGTTCGAATGGATGACCGCGCCGTATGCGGGGGGCTGGCTGCGCCCTGTTACCCTCCTTTTCCTGGTGACCATCATCCTGGCCGCGCTCATAGTCCGGTACACCCGGTTCGGGCGCTACCTGTACGCGGTAGGAGGCAACGAGGAGGCCGCGCGGCTTTCGGGAGTTGACGTGGCGCGCACCAAGATACTCGCGTATCTCATCAGCGGGATAACCGCCGCGCTCGCGGGAATCTCAAGCGCGTGCAGGATGGGTTATGGCGACCCCGAAGCCGGGGCAACTTTTGAACTAGACGCCATTGCCGCGGTGGTCATCGGCGGGTCGAGTCTCATGGGCGGCCGTGGCGGGGTGATGCTCACCCTCATTGGCACGCTGATCATCGGCTATGTGAACAAGATCCTCAGTCTCATCGGCTGGCAGGAAGCCCAGCGGCTCTTGGCGAAAGGCGTCATTATCGTGCTGGCGGTGGTGATCCAGGAGACCCGGCGGCGTCGAGTGTAGAGATCGGCAGTTAGTAATTCACGGAGGCCTTGCCATGAAATGCGCCTGGCTCGTCGTGCTGATCTTCGCTATCCTGTCGCTCCTCACCGGTTGCGCGCCGAAACCCGCGACGGATACCGGCCCAACGCCAAACGTGGACACACCACAGAGCTCGGGACTGGCGCCGGAAGCGGCCCAGACCTTTACAATCGGAATGTCCCAGTGCAATCGCGGCGAACCGTGGCGGGTACAGATGGACGAGGACATCAAGACCGCCGCCGCCGAGCACCCGGAACTCGAGGTGCTGTTCAAAGACGCCCAGAACAAGACTGAGCAGCAACAGGCACAGGTTCGCGAGTTCATAGCCCAAGGCGTAGATCTCATCATCATCAGTCCCAAGGAAGCGTTGCCTCTCACCAAGCCTGTTGACGAGGCCATGGCCGCCAACATCCCCGTGATCGTTCTGGACCGGAAGATCGAGGGAGACAACTACACCTGCTTCATCGGCGGCGACAACGTGCTCATCGGCCGAGAGGCGGGCAAGTACATGGTGGAGCTCCTCGGGGGCAAGGGGAAGGTCGTGGAGCTTCAAGGCCTGGCAACGTCCACCCCCGCCGGCGAGCGTCACAAGGGGTTCATGGAGGGCATCGAAGGCTCTGAGATCGAGATCATCTTCTCCGCCGACTGCCAGTGGCTGGAGCCCAACGCCCAGCGCGAGATGAACTCGGCCCTCTCCCGGTTCGAGCAGATCGACGCGGTGTATGCCCACAATGATCCAAGTGCTCACGGGGCCTACCAGGCGGCCAAACAGGAAGGCAAGGGACGCGAGAAGACGATCAAGTTCATCGGTATCGACGCCCTGCCCCACGAAGGCGTGAAGTACGTGGAAGAGGGTATCCTTGCAGCAACCTTCCAGTATCCTACGGGCGGCAGGGAAGCCATCGAGGTGGCGCTGAAAATCCTTGCGGGCGAGAAGGTGCCGAAGAACATAACCCTCGGCACCCGCAAGTTCACGCCGGATAACGTGAAATCCGGTGGCGAGGAAATCCCGGCGCCGGAGGGATAGACCACGCCTTTCACCAGCTCACGTCGGGGGCAAGAGGCTGCCGCGGCCTGCCGGGGGATAGCGACGGAAGACGAGGGGCGCGCCATAGCCTTCGGGCCTCGCAGGGGCAATGGCACTTTGCCACCGGAGTGAGCTGGTGGTTGACAGGGCCGGGAGCATACCCGAGGCAGTGTTGCCTGCGGGGAGCAAAACGAGCGGAGCCTGGGGTGACACCCGCTTCGTGCCATTTCCTTGCGCCCTGCGGCCGTCCGTCCGCCGTTCTCTCCCCCACCCCCCGGAGGCGAGACACATGACCCGCCGCGTCTTTCTCATTCTCTGCGCTCTTGTTGCGGCAAGCACTGTTGCCACGGCCGCCCTTGCCCAGTCTGCCTGCGAGGGCTCCAATGCCCAGACGTTCCTGGCGCAACTGGCCCAGGCAAGCACGCCGCTCGCCGCTCCCGTGCAGTCAGTCGATCAGTCCCCTGACAACCCCTGGGAAGCCCCCTGGAGCGCCGGAGCCAACGCTGACAGGCCTCTGACACGTCCCCGGGAGCGCTGGCTTGACTTCTGGCCCCGACAGTCACCGCGCACATACCGCGGCGCCAACCTGGAGTACGTGCTCATGCCCGTCGGCGGTATCGGCACGGGCACGATCTGGCTGGACGGGCAGGGCCGCCTCGCGGTCTGGCAAGTGTTCAACAACTACGACGAGCGTCCCGTGCGCGACACGTTCTTCGCGATCCGCGCCGAAGCGGAAGGTTCCGAGCCGGTGGTGCGCTGCCTGCAGACCGTGGGGCAGCCGGGGTTCGCCCCCATGGAGTCGCTCGAGTACGAGGGCGGCTACCCCATCGCCCGCCTGCGTTTCTCGGACCCGGCGCTGCCGGTGCGGGTGATGCTCGAAGCCTACAACCCCATGATCCCCACCGACGCCGCGAACTCCGCCCTGCCTTGCGCGATCTTCCGCGTCACGGCGAGCAACGAGGGCGACCGCACGGTGTCCACGTCGGTACTCGCCAGTCTGGCCAATGCTCTCCCGCCACTGGAGCGCGCCGGCTTTGCGGCACCGGGCGGTGTGCCGGCCATCGCTTTCGACGAGAGAGGATACCACGGCGTGTTCATGCACCCGGGCGCGGATGGATTCGCCCCAGGGCTGTTCCGAGTCCGCGAGATCTATGGCAGGGCGCTTCCTGAACCGCCGATTCTCTGGGTGGATGGCCTCTCACGGCCCGACGGTTCTGTGGAAGACCGCGCGCGCTTCGAAGAGCGCATAGGCCAACTCGCCCGGGCGATGCGCGAGGGCAGCCCGGTGGTGATCTCCGGCATCGGCACGGATTTCCCCCGGCTCCTGCAACGGGTGCAGGAGGAGGAGCGCGCCCTGGGGATGGAGGTCTTCGAGGATTTCGAGGGCGGCTCGTATGAGGGCTGGAACATAAGTGGCGACGCCTTCGGCAAAGCGCCCGCGGGCGGAACCACCGGCGGGCAACAGGCCGTGAGCGGCTTCCTCGGCGCGGGGCTCGTCAACACTTTCCAGCCCAATGACCAGCCGCAGGGGAAGGCGGTATCAAGACCTTTTACGGTCCGCAAGCCCTGGATCGGCTTCCTTATCGGCGGCGGCGCACATGCGAATCAGACCTGCATCAACCTGCGCGTGGGCGACGAGATCGTCCGCACTGCAACCGGCAGGAATGACGAGAAACTCGAACCTGCCTGGTGGGATGTCCGCGACCTGCAGGGCCGCGAGGCGGTCTTCGAGATCGTGGATGCGCACTCCGGCGGCTGGGGCCACATCAACATCGATCACATCTTCTTCAGCAACACCCGGTCCGATGACCTCCTGCGCCAGGACCGCGCCTATCCCCTGCTGGCAGGCGCACTTGGCTGGCTGGCTGATGCCGCAACCACCGCACAGGGCGGTACAGTCATGGCACAGGCGGGCCTGCCCAAGGCCGACAAGCTCCCCGCGTGGCGCCCGGCGGCGTGCATGAGCGTGGATCCTGCACGCGCCGCCGAGAGTGGCTTCCAGCCCATCGCCGCCGATTCGAGCGGCAGGGCCGTGGTCCTCTCGGGCAAGCTGGGCGAGGCGTCCGCGGTCGTCTGTCTGGCCTCGCGGCCGCCGGATGAGTGGGTCAAAGCGATGCTCACGGCCGCGCGGGGTGTCCCCATGCGGGAGGTCGACTGGCTGGTGCCGGCATCCCCCGACTACGGATCGATGGAGCTTTTCTCGCCGGAACCTGAGGCCGCCGCGGGACTGTGGGTTCACGGCCGTCAGATGGTCCATGACTTCGTCAGCCAGGGCGCCGTGCGGCGCCTCCAGACACCTGCGGGCAACGGGGCGGTTGCGGTGCCCTTCAAGCTCGAGCCCGGCGAAGCGCGAACGGCTACCTTCGTCATCACGTGGCACTTTCCCAATGTCTCCCGCCTGGGCAAGCATGAGGGCAATCTGTACAGCAGGCGATTCGGAGACGCCGGCCAGGTTGCACGTTACGTTTGCGAGAACCTCGATGCCCTCTGGGAGCGCACCGACCTGTACCAGCGCACCCTGTACGAGTCCAACCTGCCGGAGTCTTGGCTCGACGCCATGACCTCGCAGTCGGTGATCTTCCGCGGCCCCACAACCTGGTGGGCGGAGGACGGGTACTTCGGGGGCTTCGAAGGCTCGTACGGCTGTTGCCCTCTCAATTGCACCCACGTCTGGAACTACGCCCAGAGTCATGCCCGGCTGTTTCCGGAGATCGGCCGGAACATGCGCCAATCCGACCTGCTGGTGTACATGCGCGATACGGGCGAGACATCCCACCGCCAGCATGGTCTCCACGGCGCCTTCATCGACGGACAGTGCGCGGCCATTGTGGAGGTCCTGCGCGAGCACCAGATGAGCACCGATGACCGCTTCCTGCGCAGCGTCTGGCCCGCCCTGCAGAAGGCCACGGATTGGCTCATCCAGCGCATCGACGCCGATCGCGACGGTGTGCCCTCCGGCTCGCAGCCCAACACCTACGACTGCAATGTCTCGGGCGCGAATACCTTCATCGGGTCCCAGTACCTGGCGGCGCTGGCGGCAGCCGAACAGCTTGCACTGGACATGAATGAGGCCGCGGTCGCCCAATCCTGGAAGGCCGTGCGCGAAGCGGGCATGCGCAATCAGAACGAGGCCTTGTGGAACGGCGAATACTACATCCAGAAGTCCGATCCACAGCCCCTCCACGACTACGGACCCGGGTGTCACAGCGACCAGCTTCTAGGGCAATGGTGGGCGCACCAAGTCGGGTTGGGCTACCTGTATCCGCCGGATCGGGTTCACAGCGCCCTGAGCGCCATCGTGCGAAACAACTTCCGCGACAGCTTCGCGGGTTTCCAGCAGCACCCCCGCCGGTACGTGCTGGACGATGAGGCCGGGCTCCTCATGTGCACCTGGCCAGAGGGTGGCCGGCCCAACCCCTTCATCATCTACGCGGATGAGGTCTGGACGGGCATCGAGTACTCCACCGCCGGGCTGCTCATCGCGGAAGGGATGATCGAGGAGGCGGACAGGATCATCTCAGCGGCGCGGTCACGCTATGACGGCAGACGGCGGGATGGCCTCGACAGTGGGCCGGGCGGCAATCCCTTCAATGAGCTGGAATGCGGTAAGTTCTACGCCCGGGCTATGAGTTCGTGGGGCCTGCTCATCGCGGCGCAGGGACTGGTTCTGGACGGTCCGGCCGGGACCATCGGCTTCAAGCCCCGGTGGCGGCCCGAAGACCACCGCAGCTTCTTCACCGCGCCCGAAGGCTGGGGGTTGTTCATCCAGAAACGTGAGGGCAGCCGCCAGACTGAGCGCATCGAACTGCGCCACGGGAAGCTGCGCGTCGCGCGACTTGTGTTTGAACTGCCTGCGGAAGCGGGAGAGCCATCTGCAACCGTGGCCATTGACGGCGCCAACATTCCCTGCGAGTTGAAACGCGATGGCCGGCAAGTAACGCTGGAGTTCGGCAAACCGCAGGTCATCTCCGAGCCGGGAGTACTGGAAGCTACACTCGGGTGATACCGGCCGACGCGCTCCCCACCCTCTTCTCGCCACGGCCGGAGACGGCCGGTTCGCTCAGGATGAGGAGGACGGCGTGCCCGCCTCCCGTCCGTGCCTTGGTATATCCTCTATTCACCATGCTTATTCCGTGCCTTTCAGCCATTCCGCCAGCCACGCGTTGATCGGCTCAGTGTCGAAAGATGACCAGCCCTCGGCGTTCCCGGACTGGAACAGCGTAGCGCCCAGCACATAGGGGTCTTCACGCAGGCGGGCGTCGAACCACTTGAGCCAGTCTTGGAACTTCGCCGCATCCCCGCGGGCCTGCCAACCGTCCTCCCGCGGGTTGCCCCGGAAGTCAATTCCCGCTTCGGTGATAATCAGCGGCATCTTCGCGAGCTCCGGATGCTTCTCCACGAGCATGCCATGAAGCATCCGGTACCGCAGCGAGGTCCAGATCTCCTGCGCCATGTCCGTCCCGTAGACCAGGGAGTATGCGTGGTAGCTCCAGCTGCCTTTCACTTTGTGCGCCGCAAGAAGGCCCGGCGCGAAGGCCAGGATCTTCTCGCGTATCTCATCCGGCGTACCCGGGGGATTGCCCACAGGGATGTTGGAGATGCACGGACGGAAGCCGGCCTGCGCGATGAGCGGCGCGAGGGCCTGCCAGAAGCGCGCCATCCAACGGGCGGTCTCGGCCGATTCCCAGATGGGGTAAGGCTCGCACTCATTGGGGCCTTCCACGTAATCGATCAGCGCCCGGTCCCCCGGTGCGAGGCGGTCAAGCGCGGGCTTCAGCGCGGTCTCCCAGTAGTTCCGGCCGGATGCTGACGGGTCCGCGTCGCGCGGGTACGAGTGACGGGTGTAGATGCGCACGACCGTGACGCCCTGTGGGTACCGAGACTTGTAGTCACGCAGCGCTTCGAGCATCGGCTCGTGGAGGTCCAGCACCTTGAGCACCCGCGGGCCCGCCGCTACAACCTGCCGGGCGCCCTGACTGTAGCTGTTGATCAGATGCAGGCTGAGCTTCGACTCTGACAGGGCAGCGCATGTCGGAAGCGTGAGAAGGGCGATGGATAGACCAACAATCGCTCTCAACGGAGGCAGCTCCTCCCGAATCACTGGCGCCTACTCGATCACCTTCGGCTCCGCGCCGTACGCGTTGTCGAACACCCGGGTCTGCTTCGCCGCGCGCACGGCCTTGGCCGGGGTGTCGTGGTTGAGGAACCAGTTGTGGTATACGTCGCAGGTCTCCTCGGGTGTCCCGCGGATAGCGATGGGTGTCTGTGGCGCTCGGAAAGTGTTGTTGTAGATTTCGATGCGGGTGCCCGCGATGTCCGTGCCGTCCTTGCGGTCACGGCCGCCGTGCATGTCGAAGCAGTGGCTCAGGGAAGTGCCCAATTCCACGTTATTCCGGGCGATGTAGCTGTTGCCCGGCGCACCTGTTCCGGCGATGGAATGGCGGTTGAAGTCGAACAGGTTGAACTCAATCAGCGAAGATGAGACGCCGTGGGAAATGCCGTACCCGAGGCCATTGTACTGGCAGTGGTGGATGTAGTTATGGTGGATGTGGTGACCATGACCTCTGGTCAGGTATACGCCGCCGTGGGCGAAAGCCGATATTTCACAGTTGTCCACCTCCAGGTTGTCGAACGCCGTGCTGATGCCATTGGAGGTGGGAAACTTGTAGTAGTAGCTGTGCCCCGGCCCTCCAGGACCGAAGGCTCGCCGATGGTGGTCAAGATACCGCTTGGGACACGGGCCCTGGATGCGCAGGCCGGTGATGCGCACCTTCGGCCCCAGCGCGCGGATCATCACCGGGGTATTGAGCGCGTCGCTGGTGAGGATCGCGCCCTGTGATCCGTCCTGGCCCCTGTTCCCCGCGAGCGTCACGCCCTCGGGTATCTCCAGCACGAACTGATCGATGTAGATGAGAGTGGTGAGGTCAACTTCCGTCTCGCCCGGGATGAACACCACCTGACCCGGTTGCGCCTGCTTGAGAGCCTCCGCGATCTCCTCGGGCGTTTTCGCGGTGAAGTCACCGGATGTGATGATGTCTGTGTACCCCTTCCCCCCGCCAATGGGGCCGCGTTCGTCTGGCTTGGCGCCGTAGGTCACTCCATCCAGCTCGACCCAGGTCTGATCCTGGCCCAAGGCCGTGACCGTCCCCATCGCGGCCAGCACACTCAGGAAAACCGTCACCGTTGCGGAGGGTGCAGACCACATGCCCACATGCACTGTCCTCACCTGCCTGATCGACGCTTTTCGCGCAAGACACCGCAAAGTTCGCCGAAAACGGTGGATAGCCCTCCGCCGCGTGGAAGTTAGCGCCAGGGCGGCTGAAGGTATAGTAGGACCGACATGGAATGATTGGCCCCGGCACTGCTGCGAGCACACTCCCGGTCCGCGAGGAGATTACCCACTATGCCGCGCCTGTTCGCGCCCATCATCGCAGTCATCTGTTCGACCGCCGTCGTCGCCGCACCGGCTGAGTGGGTGAAATACATTGCTCCCAACGAATCGTTTTCGCTGCACCATCCAGCGGGTTGGGAGGTGAGCACCGAGGGCGGCGCGATCCAGATCACCGACCCGGTGAGCGGAAGACAGATCCTCATCATTTCCCTCCCCTTCGATGCCGACAAGTCCCCACAGGCATTGGCCGAGGATTTCGTGGCCGTCCTGCGCGCAGGCGCGCCCGACATCAAGGTCACGGCCTTCACCGAAGTCGGCGACGAGCCCGGTACCGGGGTGCATGCGGGAATCACCTATTCCCTCGCAGACGCTCCTCACCGTGCCGATGCTCTCGTGGTCAAGAGCGAGGGTCAAGCCGTGTGGTTCTCTATCTCCGGCGTTGCCCAGGGCTACGACCAGGAGAGCAACCTGAATTTGCTCAGCACACTCATCGGCACAATGGCGGAGGGAGCGGGTTCAAAGCCGCCCGCAGTGTCGGCCGATCCGCGCTCCCGGGCCATCGAGACCAACGCCCGGGCCTTTCTTTTCGTCCTCCAGTTTGGCCTCGGTACACCCTTGCCATTGGTCGACGAAAGCCGCGTAATGTCGGAGCTAAAGCGTGGCTGGGCCAGGCTTTCTGACGAGGACCTGGCAAAATACGACCAATATCAAGCGCTCGTGACCACTATCCGGCAGGCCAAGGGCGAGGAGATCGACAAGCTGCAGACACAGATCGGAGCCGCGATCCGCGAAGTGTTGGACCAGGCGGATGAGACCGACCCGTCCATCTCCGCGATCAAGAGCGCCCTCAAGTCCGGCGACGAAATACTGGTGGAAGCGGAGACACCGCTTACCACCCGCACCGCGCAGGGATACAGCGAGCTCATCGCCTTCGCCGAAACACTGCGCGACAAGCCGGAATCTACCCCCGAACAGGTGTCTGCCGAGAGAACCCAGGCCCTCCGCGCCCAGCTGCTCGATGCCTGGCCGGGGTACACGGAGGACGACCGCAAGCTCGTCTCCGGCACCCCTGCGATCTGGTCGGTCTACCGGCAGGTGTTCCGGTACGGTTCGGAGGAGGAGCGCCGGCAGGTGCGGGAACAGGTCGCGAAACTCGCGCCGAAGCCGGATCCCGCGGCTGCGAACGGCGGTGGGCAGCCTGCCGGCGCCGATGGCAAAGCGGGCCCCATGAGCATGGTCGCCCACTGGTCGCTTATGGAAGTCCAGAAGATGACCTTCAACCACTGGCAGTGGTGCATGGGATACAAGCGGACGATGTTCGGCTGGTAGCCGAGGAGGCGGTTTGCATGGACCTGCATCTTGCGCCCGAGACCATCGCCCCGTGGGTCGGCAGGATCGTGGATGGAGCCTGCCACGTGCTCGAGCACAAAGGCATGCTTGTGCACCACGAGAGCCTTCGCGAGTCACTTCGCCATGTGCCTGGCGTGCAGATTGACGGCTCCCGGGGGCGGTTCTCGGAGGAGCTCAGCCGTGGGTTTCTCGATGCCTACCGGCAGATGCACCCGTTCCGAGCGCCGGAAGGATACTCGCTCAGCGCCGGCTGCCATGCGCTTCATATCCACGACACGGACGGTGCCCTGCGGCCCATCACCCTTGCCGACATCCAGCGAGGCACGCGCCTGGTTGCGGCACTTGCCCCCGAGGGAATCCACGGAATTGCTCCCGGCATCCCGCAGGACGTGCCGCCGAAGCTCCGGAGCCTGGCACAACTCATCGCCACTGCGAAGAACCGCGCCGGTCGCCCGGGGCATGTCCCGATCCAACCGGAGACCGAATCATACAACAACGAGTGCTATCGCATCTTGGGCTACGAACCTTCTGCCGGGGTCCACATCATCTCCCCTCTGCGGTTCGAGGGGCAGGAAGTGGACACTGCACTTGCCCTGCGCAAGCTGAGGCCCGACTGCAGCGTCGGGGTCGGCACCATGCCGATCATTGGCGTCAGCGCTCCCGCATCACTGCTCGCCGGGTTCACGGTGGCTCTCGCGGATGTCCTGGGTGGCGCGCTGGTTTTCCACCATACGGGGACTCCCCTGGAGCGTATCGGCATCTGGGTCAACGCATACCCCTTCGACATGCGCCAGGGCTGCTTTGTCTATGGCGAACCAGCCAACATCGCCTGCAGCCTGCTGGAGCGCGAGGTGAACCGGTATCTCGGCACCGAGGTTAGCGCCAAATCGTTCTCCGTGATGGCGCAGACCCCGGGCGCCCACGCCTGCGCGCTCAAGGGCGCGTTCACGGGCATGATGGTTTCCCAGGGCCGCAGGCTCTTCTCCGGTGCGGGGGTGCTGTCTCTCGATGAGGTGTACAGCCCGGTGCAGCTGATCTACGACCGCGAGCTATTCCGGTTCGTGCGACGGGCTGAAGAGATGCTGGACATTGGGCTGGTCGAGGAAGCGCTGATGGTGGACGAGATCATCGACAGCGAGGAGTTCCTGACCGCCGACTCAACGCTGGCGCACTTCCGGGACCTACAGTGGGACTCCCGGATATTCGCCCC
Organism: Armatimonadota bacterium; assembly: GCA_013314775.1. Classification (NCBI taxonomy): domain Bacteria; kingdom Bacillati; phylum Armatimonadota; species Armatimonadota bacterium. The sequence goes on from JABUFB010000010.1 coordinate 287,529, forward strand.
GCGCATGGTGGAGCAGTGGCGGGTCGCGGGTTCGCCGTCCGAACATGAGGCGGCAGTGGCCGAGATCGAGCGCCTGCTGGCGGAGTATGAGTTTGAGCTGGACGACCACAAGTCCCGGGCGCTGGACGAGGTGTACACCAGAGCCGAGCGGGAACTGGCGTGAACCTGTGCGGTGAGCGCCACCGGCGCGTTACCTCTTGCGTGCCCGCACGATCAGGAAATACGCCACAACCAGGTGGTCCTGCAGGCTGGGCCTCTCCCGGACGGCCTCGTCCGTCGGAACCGGCTCGCACAGGCGCTCAATGGTGAAGCCCGTATCCAGCAGGAGGTTCAGCCAGTCGCTGATGGTCCGGTGGAAGAGAGGCGTCCGGAAAGGCGGCAAACCCGCTCTCGCTTCTGGTGGCGCTGCGCTGAAGGACCACTCCAGCACTTCCCCGCCCGGATCGCGGAAGTATTCGCCCACCTCGATGGCGTACGTTCGCCCGTCTTCGTCCCGCAAATTGCGGCGGTGCGGAGTATCAAAGCACGGGTGGGTGATGGAAAACTGGAGAAAACCGCCGGGCCTGAGGACACGGTACGCTTCGGCAAGCACCCGCTCGGTCTCGCCTACATCCATGAAGCACATGAACGAAGTCGCGAAGTCAAACCTCGCGTCCGCGAAGGGCAGATCGACCGCGCTGCCCTGCAGGTAGCGGATGCCCAACGGCTCTTCGCGCTCCGTCTGTTCGGCGTAACGCAGGAAGGTTGGCGATATATCCAGCGCGGTCATATGAGCGCCGCGCCTCGCAATCTGCCGCGTATTGCTGCCTTCGCCGCAACCGATGTCCAGGCCCGCCATCCCGCTCACTTCCGGCAGCATCTTCAGGAACGCCGGGGTGTTCACCCAGTCCCGCGACACATCGTAGCCCTGCCGCGCCAGGGTGGTCCAAGCCTCCGCATTGCCCTCCCAGTATCGTCCGACTTCTCGATGATCCATGTCCGTGGCCCTTCTGGTTTGGTGTAGGCGCCGGCACGACGGCGCAGGTTGCAGGGCATGTGTGGCGAAATAGCGATTGTGGCTGGATCTGTGCAGTCTCCCCTGACCAGGAGCGAAGGGAGCGATCGCGGATGATACCACGCCTGACCACAGTGGCCGCATTGGTGCTGGTCACCTGCAACTGCATCGCCGGGCAGACCCAGTTACGCGTGGAGAACCCCGCCGGCGTGGCGCTGGCAGCCTGGCCGATCACTACAGGCGTGCCCTTTCCGCCGGGAAGTCTGATGTCGCCTGAGAACGTGCGGCTGCTAAGTGAGACCGGTGAGGAGATTCCGCTGCAGGTAGCCCTCACCGGCGCACATCCCGATGGCTCTGTGCGGTGGCTGCTGCTGGATTTCCAGGCCGATCTTCCGCCGGAAGGCCGCGTTTGCGTTCTCGAATGGGGCGAGGGCGTCACGCGCAGACCAATCCCGGAGCCACTGCGCGTGGCCGGGGAGAATCGGTCCGTCCACATCGCCACCGGTTCGCTGGAGTTCCTCGTCAGCGGTGATCGGTTCAACCTGTTCGAGACGCTTTCGCTCGACGGCCGGCCACTGATCTCCCCCACTGACCTCGCGGGACCGTACTTCGTTGACGACCAGGGCCGCGAATACCGGGCGAGCTTGGATGAGGCCCCGGAAGTGGGTGTCGAAAGCTATGGCCCGCTGCGCACCGTGGTCACCGCCCGGGGATGGTACTGCGCACCCTCGGGTGAGCGCAAGTGCCGGTACATCGTGCGTATTCACGCCTTCGCCGGGAAGCCCTGGGTGCGGGTGTTCTATACGTGGCTCATGACGGAGAACTCCGACGCCCTGCGCTTCCGCGATATTGGCCTGCGAATCCCCATTCAGACCAGCCAGTGCGCGTTCTCCCTGGATACAGGCGAGAAAATCGCGGCGCCCGTATCCGCTGATTCGACCCCATACCTGGTGCAGCACGACTTTGACCGGTTCACTGCGCGGCCTGCTGCCAATGCAACCGGGCAGCCCCTGGGAACACTGTCTGTCAGTGGTCCCGACGGATCCTGCACTCTCGCGGTGCGCGATTTTCGCCAGCTGTTCCCAAAGGAACTCAGCGCGAACCCCGAGGGTATCACTTTCCACATGTGGCCCGCTCACGGCGTCCCCAACCCCGACCGCAAGGTTGAGGACTCCATGCTTCAGTACCTGTGGTTCTGCCACGAAGGCGACGTGCTGGACTTCGCCGTCCCCGCCAGCTACACCGAGCATGTGGGAGAGCACAGCGAGTATGAGTATCGTTACCTGCGCTCGGCAAAATACGCGAATGCGATGGGCCTGGCGAAGACCCACGAACTCATGCTGTGGTTCGGTGAACCGGGCGGGAGCGCCGATGCATCCACCACCCGCGGTTTTCAGGACGCGCCGGCGGCAATGGCCGATCCGCGCTGGATGTGCGACTCGGGTGTGTTCGGCGCCATGCAGCCGTATAGCCCGGAGCAGTTCCCAGAGTACGAGCAGCTGATCGAGGGCAACTTCGACGCCGAGCAGCGCATGCAGGAGCATACCCGCGATTACGGCATGTGGAACTTCGGCGATGCCCACACCAACTGGGACATGGCCCGCAATCGCTGGGCCGATGTCTACCGGGTCTGGCGCAATACCCACCATGGCGCGCCGCGCACGCCCTGGTTGCTCTACTTCCGCTCGGGCGACCCGAAGTACCTTCAGTTCGCAGTCCGCAACGCCCGGCACGTGCTGGACGAGGACTTCTGTCACTGGAGCACCCCTGAAACGGAGGCTCTCCCCTACCCGAAGGGCAAGATCAAGGGCGCGCTCAACGACTACAAGGGCATTGTCCACTGGCATTCGGGCAATCGTCTCACCGATTACAACTCCATGACTGATTTCGCCCTCTGGTACACCCACATGACCGGCGATCGCTGGGGCTTGGAAGTGGCCACCGACTGGGGTGAAGCGGTGAAAAAGCGCTTCGTCAAACCCTTCGGACATCGCGAGGGGGCAGGGACGCTCTCGGCCCTGATTGAGTTGTACAAAGACACCCGCGACGAAGGTTACCGTCCCATCATCGAGAGCCTCGCGAAGTACCTCATGAGCACCCAGAACCGGGACCCGGAGAAGGGTGTCGTCGGTTCCTTTCCGCAGTGGGAGAACTACGCGCCGTGGCTGGAACGCTACTGGGAACTCACCCGCAGCGAGGAAGCTCGACAGGCGATCCTCGCGTGGGCGAAAGCCTACGGAGAGGGCTACGGCGACAGCAGTTCCGACCGCAGTTGCGGCGAGTACATCAACATACTGGCCTATGCGTATATCGCCGGGCAGGACCTGGACAGCCTCGCGCAGGGCGTCTGGGAGGCTCAGCGTGCCGTCGGCTCCATATACCGCGGCCCGGACCCGCTGCTGCAGGGGCTCATGCAGAATGGTCAGACGTCACTGGCGGGGTTCCATATCCAGCGCCTTCCCGCGCTGATGAAAGCGTTGGCGATGCATGGCAAGCCGGTCAAGCCGAAGGCTCTCTTGGCCGCGCGCGAAGACTTCCCGCTCTTGTTCGCGCGCACCCGCCCCGTGATCGACGGAGTGCCCACGAAGATCGAGACCGTGGAATGCTGGCTGCTCGAAGACACCGACCGGCCCTTCACGGTCACCTTCAGCACTTCGCACACTTACCCGGAACGCCAGTTCACCATCATCGGCACCGGTCCTTCGGGAGCTGAAGTGTTCCGCAGCGTGGAGACATACCCGGCGGGTGCGAAGGAACTGGTCGCCACGGTGCCCGCTGACGGTGAGACCGGCATCTACCGTTTCACCGTGGCCGCGCCGGGAAGTTTCGGGAAAGTGGGCTGCCCAATCCGGACCGATCCCGCCATGCCCGTCGCTTTCCCACTCGCTGGAAGACTGGCGCCGATGTTGGGCGCGCGCTACTTCGCGTACGTGCCGGCGGGCGTATCTCGTCTCGGGCTTACAGTCACTCCCGCAGGCGAGGGGGCTGTCACTGCCCGGCTGTCCTCGCCGGAAGAGGACCTGAGTTCGGAAGTGACCTCCGGATCAGAACGGAAGCCATATACCACCGACCTCCTGGACGTGGGGTCACACACCGGCGTCACCTGGCAGTTGGACTTCAATGGCGTCACAAGCACCATCGAGTTCGTTTCCCAGGGCGCCGACATACCGCTAATCCTGTTCCAGGAGGCATATCCAGCCGAAATCTGCGAACGGTTCACGGAGGCGTTGTGAACTGCGGGCGACTGAAAGGGCTGATGAGAATGCGCACGTTGCTGCTGTGCCCGATGCTTCTCGCACTGGTTTCAGGCCTGTCCTGGGGCCAGGGGAATCCGGTGTCCAATGGCAGTTTCGAGGTCTTCAGCGCCGGGGGCGCACGTGCTGAAGGTTGGGAATTCATGGGCAATGTGCGGGTGATGCCCACCGATGCCCCTGATGGCAAGCACGCCCTTCGACTCGTGCGCGAACCGGGGACAACCGGCGAAACTGGGCTCAACCGGGGCTGGGAGCCGAGTTCCGGGAAACAGGGCGATATGCTCTCGCTGCGCAAGGGGGCGATTCGTTTCTGGTACAAGGCCGTCTCCGCCGACCCACCGGATGCACTCAGCGTGCAGATCATCCCCATGAGCGACAAGCCTCTGGAAGTCGGCCAGGCGGGCCGCACCACCTGGAAGGCGCCCTCAAAGCATGTGGGCGATGGACAGTGGCATCAGGGGATCATGGCCTACGACTACACCGATGAGCCCGACGTCAAGTGGGTTCACGTGAGCTCCCGGCTTCGCGGCGAGAGCGGGGAACTGTGGCTGGACGGGATCGAGTGGGTGTCCGAAGCGGGCCCGGTGTTCCAGTCCGGCGGCCTGACTTTCGAGGAAACGCCCGGGCGCGAGGGCGAGGAAGGCATGTTGAAGCTGGAGCTCTCCAACGTGGGCGACCGCACCACCGAGCCCGGCAGCGTAACATTGAGCCTCCCAGAGGGTCTCTCCGCCGAGAAGCTCACCATCCCCGTCCCTGCCATTGCCCCGGGTGAATCCGAGAGCCTGAAGTGGACCATCACCGGGAAGCGCGATATCCCGGGCCAGAAGCTTACCATCGCAGCGAAATCCGGCAACCAGCAGGTGGATGATGACTTCGTGCTCGCGGCGAAGCTCGCAGTGGCGCGGCTGAGTTGCAGCCGAATGATCTTGCGCGCGGGCGAGCCGGTTCAAGTGCAACTCATCGCGCGCAATGACGGCCATGTCACGGTCCCGGCACCGCCTGCGTCGCTGGACCTGTCCGAGGGCATCCGGGCGACCGCTTCGGCGGACGAGGCTCTCTTGCGCCCCGGCGTTGAGTCGCCGGCGCAATCCTGGACGGTCGTGGCCGAAAAGCCAACGCTGCTGACCACTCTCTCGGCGTCCCTCGAGGGCGTCAGTGGGGGTGCCGTTCTGCCCCTGGTCATCGCCGAGAGATTGCCCGGTGATCTGACGGTCGACACTCCGGGCCCGGTCTACTCGGGCGCCACGGATGAACTGGCGTACATCGGCACCAACCGGGTGCGCCTACTCATCAGCCGCGAAGACCCCGGCTACGCCCTGGGCGCGTTCCAGGTGAAACGCGGAGCCCTCTGGGAGACTGCCGCGATACTGCCCAGGCTGGGGCTGATTGCCTCAGGGGACGATGAAAGGCCCCTCGCAGCAAAGCGCGCGGAAGCCCAGTGGTGGCCCAATCGGGCAAGGCTGCTTCTGTCAACGGAGGCCACCATCAACGGTGCGCGCTGGCGGGTGTCCTGGACGCTTTCGGCACTTCCGGGCGGCGACACCATCGACTTCGAGACGGTGGCCCGGCCGCTGGAGAACACGTCGATCGCTGCCCTCGAGGGCCCCATGTTGTACTGTGGCGAAGGCGGCGGACCTGAGCGTGAGGATGCCATTCTGCCGGGTCTGGAGTGGCTGGTGAAGGGTGAGGAGTCCTCAAACGCCCTGGACATCCTGCCCGAACACCCGGACCGCATCCGCTACGTGCCCCACCCGTATAAGGTGTGCGTTCCCGCGGTGGGGATGCGGTTTGGCGACATGGCGGTGGGCCTGCTGTGGGATGCGCCGCTGAACCAGCCTTCGTACGCTCAGGCCGGCGCGGCCAGCCTCGTGTTCGCGACGCCCAACCGCTTCGAGGGACACAAGAACCACCTCATGGGCCTGTTCCTGCCCGGGGTGGACAAAGGTGTGCCGGAGAATGAGCGCCGCGCAACCGAACCGCTGCGAGTCAGGGCGACCCACCCCATCAAGCTCCGGGCCAGCCTGTACGCATCGACCGGGGCCAGCGACTGCCTCGCCGCCCTGGATCGCTGGTATGAACTCAACGGCTACCCCGAGCCGCTCCCTTACCCCCGGGGTAGCCTCATGGACGAGGTCGCCTTCAGCATGCAGGGATACTTCAAGGAGTACGCCCTGTGGAACCCGGAGTGGGGCAAGTGGTACAGCGACCTGATCGTGGGCTTCCGTCCCACCGACAGCCCGGCGACCGAACTGCTCTGGGGTGCACGCGTCCTGGGTGAATCTCCTGTGACGAAGACTGCCCGATCGTTGGCGGCGGAGGTGCTCGGCGGCGATGAGCGCGCACTCGACCTGCGCCTGGAACACCCTTCGCACCCCGCAAATGTGCTGAGCGTGGCCCGGCAGGTGCGCAGCCTCATCGCCAGCCAGCATGAGGACGGCACCTGGCGTTTCGGTGGTGAGAAAGCGGGCGACTGGCCTGAAAAGGGCGTCAATTACAAGGTTCTCGGCCCGGTCGGCGCGTCCGAAGTGGGCCTGAGCGCATCCAATGCCGAGACTCTGCTGGATTTCGCTCTGACGACCGGCGACCCGGAAGCGACGCAGGCCGGGCTCAAAGCCCTCGAGGCCATGCGCGCATTCCGGGTGCCCCGGGCCGCGCAGGTCTGGGAGGTGCCGGTGCATACACCGGACATCCTTGCATCCGCGCGCGCGGTGGACGCGTATCTTGCGGGCTACCGTCTCACTGGCGACAAGACCTGGCTGGCTGATGCCGTCTACTGGGCTCGTACCGGCCTGCCCTTTGTATATGTCTGGCAGCCCGGTGACCAGCCCGCGATGCAGGGCGCGAGCATCCCCGTTTTCGGCGCCACCGGCTACGGTCTGAGCTGGTTCGCAGTGGCTGTGCAGTGGAACGGTCTCGCTTACGCCCAGTCGCTGTATGACTTGGCCGAAGTGGACCACTCCTTCCCCTGGGCGCGGGTCGCGGACAACCTGCTGGTGAGTGGCATGTATCAGCAGGCCACCGAGCCGCCACGGTTCGCCCAGTGGCCCGATGCGCTCAACTTCATCAAAGGGCGCAAGGGTGCACACGGCCAGACGCCGCCCTGCTTCCAGCCCAGCACAATCCTGCGCCTGAGTCTTCGCAAACTCGGGCAGAAGATCGCGCCTGAGAGCGTGGCCGTCCGGCAGGGCGACCAGCACCTGTGCGTGCGCGGCATGGCCCGGCTGACCGAGACCCGCTGGGCGGGTGACGTGCTGGAGTTCAACGTCGACTTCGCTCCCGGTCAGTGGGGCGCGGTCTCGATTCTCCCCATCGAGAGGCCCCTGAGCGTTATGGTCGACGGCGAGGATGTCCCCGGCGTAGAGGACCTCTACGCGCATGAGGCCGCCGCCTGGTCCTGGCACGAGGAGACGGGCATGGTGCAGTTGCGACTTGTCAACTCAGGCAGCTTCCGCGTCCGCGTGGATGGTGTGAAGCGCCGGGACGTACAGTGGGCTCCGCCGGTTCGGACATCGCTGGACTTCGAATTTGCCAAGGGCCTCCAGGGATGGACCGCGGACCATGACCTCGAGCCCCTGCGCATTGAAAAGGGTTGCATCGCTACTGTAACCACCGGCACCGATCCGTACATGTCACGCGGATCGCTCATGGTCGAGGGGAAGAAGGGCGACGTGCTGGTGGTCCGCATGTCCGTGCTGTCCGGGGGCAACGTGGGCAGCCTGTTCTGGTCCACGGAGACGAAGCCCGGTTTCGCGCCGGAACGCGAGGTGCATTATCCGCTGAACTCCGACGGGGCCATGCGCGATGTCCGCATCCCCCTCGGCAGTCACGAGCGTTGGGCGAACAACAGAATCACCGCCCTGCGCATCGATCCGGGTGGCGGCGCGGTGGGTTCGAAGGTGCTCATCGAGAGCATACGACTGGAACGGGCAGACTGACGGGCGGCCATCGGAGCCCTGCCTCTAGGTGACCTGATTGCCAGTACGCTGGAGTCTCGGCCTGATCATCGCGGCAGCAACGTCAGCATGCTGTGCTCCGGCCTGGCAGGCCCATCCGGGGTGGGATCTGCTCGCCCGGGAGCGCCCGCGCGAGGCCGGCGCGTCCTTCGCGGACTCGCTGAAGCAGGCGGCCGGTGCGCCAGGGGAAACTGAGCTTGCCGAGGGCCTGCGCCTGGGCTGGTCAATTTCCGTCGCTACCGCAGCGCTTGATGTTCTTCGTGATGTACCGGCGACGGCGCCTGAGACTGACGCGGGGAAGTGCGCCCGGAAGCTACTAGTGATGCTGGGTCAGGACGACCGCGAGAGAGCCCGGGCATGGGCCGAGAGAGGTGGCTCGCCCTGGAAGGAAGCGCTGGGCAAGCGGATCACTCTCTCTCGGAAGGGATAGCGACTGCGTTCCGGTTTCGCCAACAAGTACACGTGGACCTCGCACGCGGGAGCAGAAGGACAGGGCGGCACCGGATGGGAAATGTCTTGAGTGGACTATCGGGACACTGCCCAACGAGGGGACCACACCATGCCGAAAGCCCTTCCCTGCATATTCGCCATTGTGCTCGCCTGCGCCGTATGCCAGGCAGCCCGCTTCACCGACACATTCTCCACTGGCCCAGGCGATATGGACCGCAAGCCCTTCGTCTGGGACCAGTTCAATGCCTACCGAGGCGCGGGGTCGGTCTGGCAGGCCAAAGACGGGTACATTCAGTACCGCGCCGAAGACTGCACCGGCACCTATACGGCCCTGAGCTTTCCCAGCGCCGGCATTGACGTGAGCGATGACACCACGTGGAGCGTCGAGGTTGGCTTCCAGCACGTCTCGGGCACGGCCCCCAAGGAGTACATCTACGTGGCGTATCTACGCTGGAACACTCCAGAGCTGGGCCGGATGCGCATTGTGGGCCTTTGCTACGACCCCGAGAAGCGCGAACTGTGGTTATACAACTCGGTTTCGCAGGAGGGGCCTTTCCCCGCCGACCTGTCAGGCCACTTCCACCCGGTCCGCGTAACGTGTGAGCAGAAGACGGTGCGCATCTACGCCGACGGGAAGCTGGTCGGCGGCCCGATTGCGCTGAAGGACCGTGCCTACGGCGCGGGCGAAGAGTTCTTTCTTGGCCCGCTCACGAAAACCGAGAAACACACCCTGGACTGTCGCTGGGATTACCTGGCGTTCACCGATGAGGGCGCCTTCGTTCCGGGAGTCGACGCCTGGAACCCGGCAGCGGATACCGAGCCCGTCGCGGAAGGGCTGAACCTCGTGGAATACCCGGACATATTCAGGCAGCCGCCGTATCCCGGCATCACCGTGATCTCGAAGGAGAAAGGCAACGACCGCTGGGAGCAGGCCATCCCCGAGCACATGCGCAAGTACCGGGCCGTCATGAAGGCCACGCCCAACCCGATCATGGTGCCCGAGTACCGCTATCCCGGCGAAGATGGCCCCAGCAAGCAGAATGTCTACCAGAACGCATGGGCGCTCAAGTATGACGAGAACCGCAGCGTCGGCAATGCCATGCTCACCCGGGGCGTGGGCGACACCGCAACCGGGTTCGTGGACTACAAGATGTGGTATCGGGTCTCCACTGACGGCGGGAACACTTATACCGATCTTCGCCCGATCATTCAGCAGGGCGAACAGTATTCCCCCATGCACCCCATCGAGTACGTCTATGTAGGTAAGAACAGCTTCTGTTACGCAACCATCCCCGGCATCATGCTCAGGATGACCAACGGCCAGATCATTTTCCCGTGCTACTATGCGCCACTCGACGATGAGGGCAATTACTACAACCCTCTGAATGCCTACACATTCTCGCGGGTCTGTTGCTTGATCGGCACCTGGAATGAGACCGGCGACGACCTCATCTGGGATGTGAGCGAGCCGGTGATCCTGGAGCCGGAACAGTCTTCACGCGGCGCGGGGGAATGTGCGATCATCGAACTCGCAGGCAAGCCGGGGCATCTCTTCATGGTGATCCGCGGCTCCAATGAGCCTAATCCCACGGGCAAGATCCCGGCGTACAAGTGGAAGACGCTTTCCACCGACTACGGGAAGACCTGGTCGAAGTGTGAGCCTTTCACTTTCCAGGGAGGCGAGACGTTCCTGTCGCCGGCCGCGTGCTCCAGTCTCATCCGCAGTTCGAAGACCGGCAAGTGTTACTGGGTGGGCAACATCAGCCGTACGCTGCCCAGAGGCAACTGGCCCCGGTACCCGCTGGTCATTGGAGAAGTCGACGAAGAAACCCTCTGTCTTCGACGGGAGACGGTGACCATCATCGACGACCGCAACCCCGAGGACCCGCCAGACTTGCAGCTCTCCAACTACAACCTCATCGAAGACGAGAGAACAGGGGAGTTCGTGCTCAACCTGAATCGGTGGTCCTCCGATCCCGGGGCTCCGGGAGCGGGAACCCATACCTACGTTATCCGTGTTGAGTGAAGTCTCAGTCCAACCGGCCCCGGGGGGCCCCGCTTGGGTCCGGCGGCATGCGCACAATCCCACCCTCCGGAGGGACCCTACCGTGGACCAACCTTCCTGTGATATCGAACTCGACCTGCTCAAACTCATGGTCGAGGCAATCCCCGTGCCCGTATTCATCATCGACGACGACCTGCGGATCCTCTACGCGAACCCGACGGGCATAGAGATGCTCTGCCATGACCGCAAGGTCCTCATCAACCGCCGCTGTGGCGAGGTGTTCCACTGCACCCACTCCCTCGAGACCGAAGGCGGCTGTGGGCGAGACGCGCACTGCCGCGACTGCGCGATCCGCAGGGCTGTCAGGGAAGCCTGCGCCACGGGCGGAGTTTCCCGTGGCTTGGCATACATCAACCGCGCCTCATGGACAACCGACGCATACACGCACTGCCTCGTCACAGCCTCGGGGTTCATGTGGGAGGGCCGGCGCCTCGCCACTCTCACGCTGCATGATGTGCCGGAATTCGTTGAACGCTCGGGTCTCGTGCCCATATGTGCCTGGTGTCACAAAATGCGCGCTCCGGGGGGAGACTGGCAATCCCTGGAGGATTACCTGGGCGAGCAGTTGAGGGTCGGCGTCACCCACGGTATGTGCCCTGACTGCGCGAAAAAACTCGCGGCCGAGAAAGACGAAGAGCTGCCGAACGGCCCGAAGTAGCCACTGGGGATGCCGTGGCCTAGCGGCTGACCGATCCCGACGACCTGTGGTTCCCCCGCAATGGGCGGACATGACCGGAGGGAGATGCCATGCTGGAGAAGCAGGACCTGTTCCGCGCGGGTGAATACGGGTACCACAACTGCCGCATCCCGACACTCGTGGTCTCACCGGGCGGCGCGCTTGTGGCCACCGTGGAAGCCCGGCGCGGGCACGGCGGCGATTACGATGACAGCGACCTGTGTATGCGCCGCAGCACCAACGGCGGCATCACCTGGGACGCGCCCACGGTTCTCGCATCCAACGCCGACTACGGCCCGGGCCCCATGAACAACTGCTCCATGGTGGCCGACCGCGACACAGGCGCGGTTCACGCGCTCTTCTGCCACGACTACGCGCGGGTTTTCCTCTGCCACAGCGAAGACGACGGCGCGAGTTTCAGCACCCCGGAAGAGATCACCAGCGTCTTCGACGAGTTCCGCTCCGACTACCCGTGGACTGTCTGCGCCACAGGGCCCGGCCACGGCACCCAACTGCGCAACGGGCGACTGATCGTGCCCGTCTGGTTATCCGAGGGAACGGGCGCCGAGTTCGGACCAGGCCACCGGGGACACAGACCCTCGGCAGTGACCCTCATCTACAGCGACGACCACGGGGCAACCTGGCAGCGCGGCGAGATCGTCTGCCGTAATGGAGACGCGGTTGCCGGTCACGAAGCGAAGGACCCCAGCGAGACGGTGATGGTGGAACGCGCGGATGGTTCGGTGCTGTTCAACATGCGCAATGACGGGGGTTACCCGCGCCGGCTGACTGCGATCAGCCCGGACGGGGTGACGAACTGGAGCAGCTTCCGGTGGGATGAGGCGCTCCTGGAGCCCATCTGCATGGCCTCCATGGTGCGCTACAGCTGGCCCACGGAGGAAAGACCAGGCATCATCCTGTTCGCGAATCCGGACAATCTGGAGAAGGAGTTCGCCACTTGGGCGTATGACCGCAAGCGGGTGAGCGTCAAGCTGAGCTACGACGACGGCGCGACCTGGCCGGTCTCGCGGGTACTGGAAGAGGGCCCGTCCGGGTACTCCGACCTGCAGGTGCTCCCGG